>JBFGJV010000032.1:0-20735 GCA_041577015.1 Myxococcota bacterium | reverse complement strand
CAGGTGGAGCTGCGCATCCTGGCCCACTACTCCGGCGACGAGAGCCTGATCGAGGCCTTCCGGGCCGACGAGGACATCCATCGGCGCACCGCCGCCGAGGTGCTGGGGCTGGCCCCCGCGGACGTGACGGCGGACCAGCGCGCCCGGGCCAAGGCCGTCAACTTCGGCATCCTCTACGGCTCGACCTCCTACGGCATCGCCAACCAGCTCGGCATCGCGAGCGCCGATGCGCAGGCCATGATCGACGCCTACTTCGAGCGCTACCGGGGCGTGCGCCGCTTCCTGGACGAGACCATCGCCTCGGCCCGCAAGCAGGGCTTCGTGTGCACGCTGCTCGGGCGTCGGCGCTATCTGCCGGATCTGGGCTCCCGCAATCGCGTGCTGCGCTCCGCCGCCGAGCGCATGGCCGTGAACAGCGTGATCCAGGGGACGGCGGCAGACCTGATCAAGAAGGCCATGGTGTCCATCGACGACGCACTGCGTCGCTCGGCGGCCCGCATGATCCTCCAGGTGCACGACGAGCTGGTCCTGGAGGCGCCGGCGCGGGAGGCGGAGGCCGTGGGCGCACTGGTTCGGGAGCGCATGGAGGGGGTGTGGCAGCTGCGGGTCCCCCTTCGGGTCCAGGTCGGGACGGGGAAGAGCTGGAGGGAGGCCCATTGAGCCCGCCCCGACGACGAATAGGCGACGCGGACGACGCGTCCAAAGCCACAAATGGGTCGAGAGGAGCGCAGACCATCGGGCACGAGCCTCGCGCCGGGGCCGCGGGAGACGGCCTGCCGGACGAGCAGGCGATCGAGCGGGCCCGAGGCGGGGACCACGAGGCGTTTCGGGTCCTCGTGGAGCGCTACCAGGGCCGCGCCTTCCGCCTGGCGGCTCGGGTCCTGCGCGACGAGGAGCAGGCCCGGGACGCGGTCCAGGAGGCCTTCCTCAAGGTCTACTCCAGTCTCGACCGATTCGAAGGAAGATCGAGCTTCTACACCTGGCTCTACCGGCTCGTGATGAACCTCTGTCTCGACATGCGACGGCGCGAACGCCCCGGGCGGCAGGTGGACCTGCCCGACCCGGCGGCCTTCGAGCGCGCCGCTGCGGAGGCCTCGGATCTGGCGAACCCGGGCTGGCGCGCCCACGAGGAGGGCCCGGCGCACGCCATGGAGCGCAGCCAGGTCCGCAAGGCCGTGGGGGCGGCGATCGACGCCCTGCCCGACGGGGCCCGGGAGACGCTGGTGCTGCGCGAGGTGCAGGGTCTCAGCTACGCCGAGATCGCCGAGGTGCTGGAGATTCCCAAGGGCACGGTGATGAGCCGGCTGCACTACGCGCGCAGGCGCGTGCAGGAGGCGCTGCGGGAGGCGGGCATCGTGGGCCCGGAGGCGATCCGGGCCGGAGGAGGTCGCTCATGAGGGCGTCGTGCCAGCGGGTGGAGCAGCTGCTGCACGGCTATCGGGACCGGGAGCTCGGCGCCCTCGGGCGCTGGCGCGTGCGACGCCACCTGGGCGGCTGCGCCGACTGCCGGGGCGAGCTGGCCGGACTCGAGGCCCTGGGTGGCTTCGTCCGCGAGGCGCTGGAAGAGGACGTGGTTCCGGACCTCTGGGGTGGGATCGCGGCGCGTCTGCCGGCCGAGGATGCCCGGCGCCGGGTGGAGCGCGAGGCGTACCAGAGCGGACCGAGCTCGTGGGGACGCCTGTGGGCGCCCATGGGCGCGGCCGCGGCCGTCTCCGTGGCCCTGGCGGCGGCGCTCGTGTGGCTTCAGCCCGCGGCCCCCGCGCCGCCGGGCGGGGTGGTGCGATCGATCTATTCTCCGGCGCGCTCGGTCGTGGTACTGGAGGGGACGCACGAGAACACCATCATCTGGGTCGTGGACGACGTCGGCGAGCGTGTCCAGGGAGGCGCCCGTGACCACGCGTAGGATCGTGCTGACGCTGCTGGCGACCCTGCTCGGAGCCGCGCTGCTGGGCGGGGGGGCCGTGGCCCAGGACCAGCGCGTGACGGTGGAGCTCACGGTGAGCCACCTCTCCAAGAGCCCGGGGTCGATCGACCCCAAGGCCGCCGGGATCCACGCGCGCCTGCGCAACGAGTTCCGCTACGAGAGTCTGCGCGTGCTGGATCGCAAGCGCCTCGACCTCGCGCTGGACGAGGTGGGAAGCGTGAAGCTCCCCACCGGCCGCTGGGTGCGGGTGCGTCCGATGCACGTGGGCGACCGCGGCGTGCTGCTCGCCGTGGACGTGGAGGGGATCCTCCAGACCGACATGCGGGTGGCGAACGGGCATCCCGTGGACATCGGGGCCCAGAGCTACCAGGACGGCAAGCTCGTCGTCACGCTCCAGCCGCGGTACTAGGGCCGCCAGGACGAGCCCCTGCGGGGAGCCGCCGGGGGTCGGACGCAAGCGCGGACGCCGCCGTGCCACCTGTCCGCGCCGGCGACCACTCCCCTCCAGACCGATCTCCCAGGCCCATGACGTCCCTTCCCAGGGAAGACCCCGGAGTCCGTGAGGGCTCCGGGGTTCTTCGTGGGCGATGCGCCGAGAGGCCGCCGGGGCGGACGGCGGGGGGCCGTCGAGCGCGCGGGACGGCTACTCTGCCGCGGTCTCGGGAGACACCGTGCACGAATACCAGCTCCAGCGACCCTGGTTCTCCTTCCTCGGGGCGCGCTGCCGCGTCCTGGACGAGCGCGGCCAGCCGCTGCTCTTCGCGCGGCGGCGCCCGCTGCGGCTGCGCGAGGACGTGCGCGCCTTCCAGGACGAGGGCGAGACGCGCGAGGTGCTGCGCATCCACACCGAGCAGGTGCTGGACCTGGGCGCCACCTACCAAGTGACCGACTCGCTGGAGAACGTCCCGGTGGGCGGCCTGCGCCGCCGATTTCTGCGCTCCATGGTGCGGGACGAGTGGACGCTGCTGGACCCGAGCGGCCTGGAGATCGGGCGCGTCCGCGAGGACAACGCCGCGCTCGCCCTGCTGCGCCGCGTCCTCACCAACCTGATTCCCCAGACCTACGTGATCGAGGCTGGCGGCGTGCGCGTGGGCGAGGTGCGGCAGCGCTTCAACCCGTTCCTGTTCCGGGCCGTGATGCGCCTGGGCCCCGGGGCCGAGGAGCGTCTGGATCGGCGCCTCGTGTTCGGGCTGGCGATCCTGCTCATGGTGATCGAGGGCCGCCAGGAGAGCTGAGGGTTCTGCCCCGGAGATCGTCGTGCCCATGCCCGAACGCATCACGGGGACCCGGCGCTTCCTCTACGCCCTGGGCGCGCCCGGCTACCAGCTGACCGAGCGCATCGTCGTCAACATCGCGCTCTACTTCTACCTGCCGCCGGCGGGCCGGGAGCTCGCGGCGCAGGTGCCGGAGCGCGTCTTCCTGGGTGTCCTCACCGCCTTCGGTCTCGCCATGCTGCTGGGGCGCGCGGTGGATTCCCTGGCGGATCCCTTCGTGGGCCACGCCTCGGATCGCTCGCGCTCCCGGCTGGGACGCCGGCGCGTGTTCCTGATCGGAGGGGTCGTGCCGCTGGCCGTGCTGCCGGCGCTGCTCTTCTGGCCGCCGGGCGGGCCCGGAAGCGGCGTGAACGTGGTCTGGCTCGCCGCAGGGCTCGCGCTCTACTTCCTCTTCTTCACGGTCTACGTGGCCCCCTACCTGGCGCTGATCCCCGAGCTGGCCTGGGGCCACCACGAACGCGTGCGCCTGGCCACGCTGCTCGCGCTGCTCGGCTTTCCGGCGCTCGGCCTGTTCGGCTCCGCGTGGACCTGGGGCTACGAGCTCGGTCTGCACGCTGGGCTCTCCGCCGAGGTGGCGCTGCGCGGGCTCGTGGTGGTGACGAGCGTGCTGGCGCTGGTGCTGATGGTCCTGCCGATCCTCGCGGTGGACGAGGCGCGCCACGCGCGCGGCGAGCCCTCGACGCTGCCGCTGCGCGAGGCCCTGCTGGAGACGCTCCGCAATCGGCCCTTCGTGGTGTACCTGATCGGGCAGATGCTCTTCGTGCTGTGCGTGAACGTGATCCAGCCCGCGTTGCCCTACTACGCCGTCTCCGTCCTGGGCCGCTCCGTCGGCTTCGCCGGAAACCTCGGACTCGTGAGCGTGCTCGCCACGTTCGCAGGCTTCGCCGTGGTGAATCCCCTGGCCCACCGCCTGGGGGCCAAGCGCGCCATGGTCGTCTGCCTCGCGCTCTTCGCGCTGGCGCTGCTGGCCCTGGGCGCCCTGGTGCCGGACCAGCCGGGCGGGCCCCACGACCGCCGCAACCTCGTGCTCGTGTTCGGCGTCATGGCCGCCACGGGGATTCCGGTGGCGGGCTTCCTGGTGCTGCCGCACGTGCTGATCAGCCAGCTCATCGACCTGGACGAGACGCGCACCGGCGCCACCCGCGCGGCCATGTACTACGGCGTGCAGGGACTGCTCACCAAGTGGGTCTACGGCGCGGCGGCGGCGCTGCTGGCGTTCCTCTTCTCCCGCTTCGGCACGACGCCCGGCGAGGCGCTCGGGGTGCGCCTGGTGGGACCCGTGGCCGGGGTCGCGTGCCTGATCGCCACCGCGCTCTACCTGGCCTATCCGGAGCGCCGCGTGCTGGCGCAGACCACCGCGGCCCGCGCGCGAGCACAGGCGGCCCCGGAAGTCTCCTAGGGCTCGGAGACCTCGGGGTTCACGCGGGCGGCCACGTGGTAGAGCTTCCAGCCGAGCCACTTGCGGAAGCGCAGAGGCCCGTCGGCGCCGAGCGGCAGGCCGTCGCGGGCGGCGTTGAGCTCGGAGGCGGCGCGCTCGCGAGCGGCGGCGAGGCCGCGACCGAGGGGATGGTCGGCCACCTGGCGGAGCAGTCGTTCGGGAGGCATCGGGAGGCGCTTCGGGGCTCGCATGGCGGAGGTTCTCGGCGCACGGCGGCTCGAGCTTGAGCACGGGGCTCAGACGGAGGGCTCCGGGATGCGCCCGCACCAGCCGTCCGGCCCGGCGGCGAGCTGCTGGGCGAACTCCGGGGCCGGGGTGGGCTTCCCGAACAGGTAGCCCTGCATGCGCGGGCAGTTGTGGGAGAGCAGGAAGTCGAACTGCTCGCGCGTCTCGACGCCCTCTGCCACCACCTCCAGCCTACGCCCGCGCGCGATCCGGATCAGACCGCTCGTGGTCTCCCCCTCGGTGGCGTCGGTGGCCACGTCGGCGACGAAGGAGCGGTCGATCTTGAGGCCGTCCGCCGGGATCTGCCGCAGCGCGCTCAGCGACGAATAGCCGGTGCCGAAGTCGTCGATCAGGATCCGCACGCCGAGCTTCCGCAGCGCCACCAGGTTCGCGAGCGTGATGCCCCGCTCCTCCAGCACCGTGCTCTCCGTCAGCTCCAGATCCAGGCGATGGGCCGGAAGCCCGGCCTCGCGCAGGATGCGCGCCACCAGATCCGCGAAGCCGTTCTGTCCCACCTGCCGGCCGGAGACGTTCACCGAGACCCGCAGCGGTCCGCCCTCGCCGTCGGGCCAGCCCACCGCGTCCTGGCAGGCGCGGCGCAGGACCCAGGCGCCGATCTCCTCGATCATGCCCGTCTCCTCCGCGACCGAGACGAACGAGCTCGGAGAGACCAGGCCGCGCTCGGGGTGGCGCCAGCGGATCAGCGCCTCGGCGCCCCACACCGAGCCCAGCGCCGCGTCCACCTGGGGCTGGTAGTAGAGCTCGAAGTCGCCGGCCTCGAGCGCGCCGCGCAGGTCCGTCTCCAGCGAGAGCCGCTCCGCCGCGACGTCGTTCATGCGGTCGGCGTAGAAGTGGTAGCGGTTGGGGCCGTTGCGCTTGGCCACGTACATGGCGGTGTCGGCGTTGCGGAGCAGCGTGTCGGCGTCGGTGCCGTCGCGCGGAAAGATCGCGATGCCGATGCTGCCCGTGATCCAGTACTCGCGTCCCTCCAGCACGTAGGCCTGGGCCAGGGCGTCCAGCACCTTGGAGGCCACCTTCGCCGGGGCGTACTCCCGCTCCAGCCCCTGGAGCAGCAGCACGAACTCGTCGCCGCCCAGGCGCGCCACCATGTCGCTCTCGCGCACCTGCCGGCCCAGACGCTCGGCCGCCGTCTTGAGCAGCGCGTCGCCCACGGGATGGCCGAGGCTGTCGTTGATGCCCTTGAAGCGGTCGAGGTCCAGGAAGAGCACCGCCACGTGCCGGGCGTTGCGACCGGCGAAGGCCAGCGCGCGACGCAGGTTCTCCCGGAAGGCGAAGCGGTTGGGCAGGCCCGTCAGGTTGTCGTGCGTGGCCAGGAAGTGCTCGCGCTCCCGGGCCACGCGCAGCTCCAGCAGCATGCGGTGGCGCTCCACCGCGTGGCGCAGCGTCCGCACCAGGAAGCGCGAGTCCGACTCGCCCTTGGCCAGGTAGTCCTGGGCGCCGAGCCGCAGCGCCTGGAGCGCCAGCGCCTCGTCGCTCTCGTTGGTCATCACCACGATCGGCACGCTCGCGGCCGCCACCTTGGCCCGGGCCAGCGTGTCGAGGCCCTCGGTCTCCGAGAGCGTCAGGTCGAGCAGCACCACGTCGTGCTCGCCGTCCCGCACCATGCGCAGGGCGTCCTCCACGCGCAGGGCATGGGCGATCTCGAAGCGCATGTCCGGGCAGGCCGCCAGCAGGCGGCGGATGCGCGAGGTGTCCTCCGGATCGTCCTCCACCAGGAGGATCCGGATCGTCGTGCGTTCCTGCCGCGGGCGCGCCGGCTCGGACACGCAGCCCTCCCCCCAACCCGTGGGCCCAATGGAGACTTCCCCCCATCGGTCCCCCCGGCTCCGTCCTTGAAGTCCGGGAGCCGGGCTAGACTGGGGCCGTTCCGACCCGGAGGGGCCCGGTGTCCCGACCTCCCTTCGAGCTCGGTGGACTCGATCACGTGGTGCTGCGGGTGGCCGATCCCGCGCGCAGCGTGCGCTTCTACCGGGACGTGCTCGGCTGCGCCGTGGAGCGCGAGATGGAGGCGCTCGGGCTGATCCAGCTGCGCGCCGGACGCAGCCTGATCGACCTGGTGGGGGTCGAGACCCCGCTCGGCCGCCTGGGAGGCGCCGCGCCGGGCCCGGAGGCCCGCAACGTGGACCACGTGGCGCTGCGCATCGACCCCTTCAACGAGGCAGCGCTGCGGACGCACCTGGAGGCTCGCGGCGTCGAGCCGGGGGAGGTGGGGCGCCGCTACGGGGCGGACGGCTTCGGCCCCTCCATGTACGTCCGGGACCCGGACGGCAACGTCGTGGAGCTCAAGGGCCCGCCCGACGGCGCGGGCGCCTAGAACTCCAGCCGCAGGCTCGTCGTCACGCGCTGCTTGGTGATGTCCTTGCGGCTCGAGATGGGCCGCTCGTAGGCGATGCTGAAGGTCACGTGACGGTTGATGGGGACGTGCGAGCCGATCGCCAGCGTGACGTAGTCGTTGTTGTCCACCCCGCTCGAGCCCAGATTGTGGAAGTCCACGCCCTCGAAGCTCCCCACCAGATCCTCGACCGCGCTGATCGGGACCTCGGCGCCACTTCGCAGCCGCACGCGCCGGTTCCCGTCGCCCGACTCCACGTAGTAGATGCCCGAGAGCTGGAGGAAGGGCTGGAAGTGCGGGTCGACCTGGTAGTCGGCGTAGAGGTGGTAGAAGATCGTGCTGCTGTGGTTGCGCCCGTCGAAGGGGATGTGGCTGCCCACGTCTCCGATCAGCTGGAGCTTCTCCGACGGCCCCCAGGCCGCCGAGACCGACGGGATCAGGATCACGCCGCTGCCGCCCTCGAAGATGTCCTGGGAGCCGGTGGGCACCTCGATGCGCAGCACCGGCGAGAGGATGAAGCGATCCTCGGGCCGCTCGATCAGCGCGTACTTGAGGCCGCCGACGAGGTTCATCCAGCCGCGCTTGTCGCTGAGCAGCGGGCTGTCGGGGTACTCCCAGACGTAGCCGTCCTTGGTGGCGATGAAGGCGAGCCGGTCGGTGAGGGCGACCCGCGCCTGGAGCGCCACGGCGTCCGCGTGCCCCCCGCCCAGCGCCGAGTTCCGCGGGAACTCGTGCCAGATGTAGTAGGCGTATAGACCCGTGGTGATGAAGGGGTCCTCGAACAGGAAGGGCTGCACGATGGGCTTCTGGAAGCCCTCCCAGCGTCCGGAGCGATCGCAGTGGAAGTCCGGGAGCCAGGTGGGGCAGTCGTCGGTGGACTGCGCGGCCGCGGGCGTGGCGCCCAGCCAGGCGAGGCCCAGCAGGGCAGTGACGAGAGCGAGCGGGGTTCGTCTTCTCATGGTCCCCTCCATCCGCGACCGGGGTCGCGCTACCCAACCCAGTGCAAGCGCCGTTCCATGCCTGGAGGGCTCCGCGGAGGGGAGGGCGCGGCGGAATGAGGCTCTTCGCCTCGCAAGGCGCGCGACCGCGTCGCGCGATGCCTCACCCGACCGGGCCCACGCGACTGGGAGTCAGGCCTGCGGACGGCGGCTCGCGTCCCTTCGCTCCACCAGCGCCTGCACCGAGGCGTAGAGCACCGGCGCCAGGAGCGTGCCCAGCACGGCGGCCGCCAGCATCCCGCCGAAGACCGGCGTTCCCACCGAGTGGCGACTGGCCGCGCCCGCCCCGGTCGCCACCACCAGCGGCAGCACGCCGAAGACGAAGGAGAACGCCGTCATCATCACGGCCCGGAAGCGCAGCCGGGCGCCGGCCAGCGCCGCCGCCGCGATCGAGCGCCCCGCCCGGCGCCGCTGCGCCGCGAACTCCACGATCAGGATGGCGTTCTTGGCCGCGAGCCCCACCAGCATGACCAGGCCGATCTGGGCGTAGAGGTCGGTGCCAGTCCCCCGCAGCCCGAGGGCGGCCACGGCGCCGAGCGCCGCGGCGGGGACGGAGAGCATCACCGCGAAGGGCAGCGACCAGCTCTCGTACTGGGCGACCAGGAAGAGATAGACGAACAGCGCCGCCAGGGCGAGCAGGATCGGCGCCTGGTTGCCCACGCGGATCTCCTGGAGCGAGAGGCCGCTCCAGGCCCAGCTCATCCCGGGCGGCAGCGTCTCCCGGGCCACCCGCTCCATGGCGGCGATGGCCTCGCCGGAGCCGCGTCCGGACGCCGCGGATCCGTTCACCTGGGCCGCCCGGAACATGTTGTGCCGGCTCAGCGTCTCGGGTCCGATGACGGAGCGCGGGCGCGCGAGCGTGGAGAGCGGGACCATCTCGCCGCGCACGTTCTTCACGTAGAGGCGCTCGATGTCCTCGGGCGTGTCCCGGAACGCCAGGTCCGCCTGCAGCCGCACCTGGTAGACGCGACCGAACTTGTTGAAATCGTTCACGTAGAGGCCGCCGAGCTGGGTTTGCAGCGTGGCGAAGATCTCCGTCAGCGGGATCTCCTGGAGCTTGGCCTTGCGCCGGTCGATCTCCACGAAGACCTGGGGTACGTCGGCCTGGAAGGTGCTGAACGCGGCGCCGATCTCCGGCGCCTGGTTGGCGTGGAAGACGAGCGCCCGCAGCGCGGCGGCCAGATCCTGCGGCCCGCGACCGGCGACGTCCTGGAGCTGGAGCTCGAAGCCCCCGGTGCGCCCGAGACCGCGCACGAGCGGCGGGTTGAAGGCGAACACGTTGGCGCGCTGGATGGCGTGGAAGCGCGCCTGCGCCGAGCCCAGGATCCACGCCAGCGGCGGGCGCTTGCCCCAGTCCTCGAGCACCACCACCACGAAGCCGGCATTGCTGGCGCTGGTGGCGTTCAGGATGTTGAAGCCGCCGATCTCCACCACGTTCGCCACGCCGGGCGTCTCGGCCAGGATCGCCTGGATCTCCGCCAGCACCTGGGAGGTACGCGGCAGGGCCGCGCCCTCCGGGAGCTGCGCGTTCACGAAGAAGTAGCCCTGGTCCTCCTCGGGCAGGAAGGCCGAGGGCAGGCGCGTGAAGGCGAGCCCGGCCGCCCCCACCAGCGCCAGGTAGACCAGCAGCACCAGCCCCGCACGCCGAAGCAGCCAGGCGACCACGCGCCGATAGCGCCTGCGCATGCCCTCCACGCCGCGCTGGAACGCCGCCACCGGCGCCCACGGGGCGGGCTCCTCGCGGCGGAACAGCCTGGCACACAGGGCCGGGCTCAGGGTCAACGCGTTCAGCGAGGAGATCACCACGGCGGCCGAGATCGCCACCGCGAACTGCCGGTAGAGCTCGCCGGTGATGCCGGCGAGCGAGCCGACGGGGACGAACACCGCCAGCAGCACCAGCGTGGTGGCCACGATCGGGCCGGTCACCTGCTCCATGGAGCGCACCGCTGCCTGGTGGGGAGCATGGCCCTCCGAGACCAGCCGCTGCACGTTCTCCACCACCACGATGGCGTCGTCCACCACGATCCCCACCGCGAGCACCAGACCGAACAGCGTGACGGTGTTGAGGGAGAAGCCGAAGAGCGTCAGCACCAGGAGCGCGCCGATCAGCGAGACCGGGACGGTCGCCATGGGCACGAGCGTCGCCCGTGCGCTGCCGAGGAACAGGTAGGTCATGAGCACGACGAGGCTCACCGCGATCAGCACGGTGATCCCGATCTCCCGGATCGACGCGCGCACGAAGCGCGTGGTGTCGTAGGTGATCTGGTACTCGACGTCCTCGGGAAAGCTTTCCGCCAGCTCCGCCAGGGCGCGCGTCACGCCGTCGGCGGTCTCGAGCGCGTTGGCGCCCGGCTGGGGATAGATCGCGATGGAGGTGGACGGCCCGCCGCCCAGACGCGTGAAGGAATCGTAGCTCTGGGCGCCGAGCTCGATCCGGGCGACGTCGCGCAGCAAAACCAGCGACCCGTCCGGCTCGGCGCGAAGCACGATCTCCTCGAACTCCTCCACGTCCTCCAGCCGTCCCCGCGTCTGCAGCGCGTAGGTGAACTGCTGCTCGGGAGGAGCCGGCGATTCGCCCACCCGGCCCGCGGCCACCTGCACGTTCTGCTCGCGGATCGCCGCGACCACGTCTTCGGCGGAGAGCGCCAGGCCCGACATGCGTCGGGGGTCGAGCCACACGCGCATGCTGTACTCGCCGACGCCGAACAGGCGCACGTCGCCCACGCCCGCCACGCGCAGCAGCGGGTCGCGCACGTGGATGTCGGCGTAGTTGGCCAGGTAGAGGTCGTCGAAGGACCCGCCCGGGGAGAACACGTTGACCCACATCAGGATGTCGGTGGACCGCTTGCGCACCGAGATGCCCTGGCGCACCACCTCCTCGGGCAGCCGGGCCTCGGCCAGGGCCACGCGGTTCTGTACGTCCACCTGGGCCAGGTCGGGGTCGGTTCCCACCTCGAAGGTGACCGTGAGCCACAGGGTCCCGTTGTTCGAGCTCTGCGACTGCATGTAGAGCATGCCGTCGACCCCGTTCACCTCTTCCTCGATGGGCTGGGCGACGGTGGTCTCCACCACCTCGGCGTTGGCGCCGGGGTAGACGGCCTCCACCTGCACCACGGGCGGCGTGATGGGAGGGAACTGCGCCACCGGCAGGCGCATCAAGGACAGCAGCCCGGCCAGCACGATCACGATGGAGACGACGCCGGCGAAACGGGGGCGCTCGATGAAGAAGCGGCTGAACACGGCTCAGGAGCCGACGGGAGGCTCGGGCGGATGCACGACCGGATCCACCTTCATGCCGGGTCGCGCCTTCTGCACGCCCTGGTAGATCACGCGCTCGCCCTCGGAGAGCCCTTCGCGCACCTCCCAGTAGATGCCCTGGCGCGAGCCCATGGTGACGCGCCGCATTGCCACCTCGTCGCCGTCGCCCACCACCAGAACGAAGCGCCCGCTCTGGTCCTCCTGGACGGCGGGCTGCGGGACGACGAGCGTGTCGCGCGGCTCGCCCACCTCCACGATCACGAACGCGTACTGGCCGGGTACCAGCAGCCCGTAGGGGTTCGGGAACACCGCCCGCGCCGTCTGCGTGCCGGTGGTGGGGTCGACCCGGTTGTCCAGGAAGTCCCAGAGTCCCTGGTACTCGTAGATCTCTCCGTCCGCGAGGCGCAGCGACGCCTTCACCTCCAGCGTGGGCTGTCGGTCCTGGCGCCGGATCAGGTTCGCACGACGGAACTCGAGGATCGTCTGCTCGGGGACCTGCCAGGTGACGTGGATGGGATCCATCGAGACGACCGTCGCGAGCGGGCCGCTGTCGGGCTCCACCAGGTCGCCCACGTCGTACGCCGCCGAGCCGATGCGCCCCGCGATGGGCGCGTGGATCTCGGTGTAGGCCAGGTCCAGTCGCGCCTGGCTCAGGCGGGCGTCGGCGGCCAGGGTCTCCGCGCGCGCCTCCGCCTCCGCGCTCACGGCCGCGTCGAGCGCGGCCTGGCTGGCCACGCCCTGCTCGCGCAGGCCCCGGGTGCGGCGCAGGTCGAGCGCCGCCTTCTGGAGCGCGGCCCGCGTGCGGGCCAGCTCGGCCTCGGCCCGCCTCACCTCGGCCTGGTAGGGAGCCCGCTCGATCACGAACAGCAGGTCGCCCTGGGCCACGAGGCTCCCCTCCTCGAAGCGCCTCTCCTCGAGGAAGCCCGAGACACGCGCCCGCAGCTCCACGTCCTCCACGGCGCGGACCTGGCCCACCCGCTCGCGCTGGTCCGGCAGCCGGGTGCGGAGCGTCGGAGCCACCGTCACGGAGGGCGGCGGCGCGGCATCGACCCGGGGAGACGGCCTCTCGGGCTCGCCGCCGCAGGCATGGGAGAGGGCGAGCGTCGCCAGGAGGGCGGCCCGGAGCGTTCGCGGGGGCGACGTCATCCCGTGCCCGCCGAGCTGCCCGACTCCCGCAGGTCGTCCTGGATCTCCGAGCCCGGCGCCACCCACTCCGGGAAGACCGCGCCGAGGCCCTCGACGATCAGCTGCGCGGCGATGGCGGCGAGGATCAGGCCGAACAGACGCGTCTGGACGTGGAGCGTCAGGGTCCCGACCACGGCCTGGATGCGCGGCGCCAGCAGCAGGACGGCCAGCATGAACAGCATGAGCACGGCCACCACGCCGCACAGCATACCTCGTTCGAGCCAGCTCTCGGCCCGCGCCCCGTAGAGCATGGCCGTCGTGATGGAGCCCGGACCTGCCAGGATCGGGATGCAGAGCGGCACGACCAGGTCGCGGAACCGGGCCTTGGCCCGCTCGTAGGCGTCGCCCCCTTCGGAGGTGTCCGCGCGGTCCACGTCCACGGCTCGCCCCTGCAGCATCTGGATCCCCATCAGCAGGATCACGATGCCGCCGCCGATGCGGAAGCTCGCCAGGTCGATGCCGAAGAGATGGAGCAGCGGCACGCCGCCCAACACGGCCGCCGCCAGGATCAGCAGCGCGGTGAAGGTGAACAGCGCGGCGAGCCGGACCCGCACGGCGTCGGTCTCCGGCTCGGTCACCTCGCACCAGAGCGGCACCTTCCCGAGCGGGTTCACGATGGCCAGCATGGCGATGGCGAAGTTCGTGGCGTCCTGCCAGCTCATGCCCGCTCCCGAGGACGTGACGGCCGGGCCTCGCCGGCGTCGCGCACGTCCAGGCGCTCGAGGCCGGTGATGAAGTTGGAGGCGCGGCGGGGCAGGGGAGCGTCGCTCGCCAGCTCGAGGCCCGGCATGCGTCGCAAGAGCTCCTCGAAGAGCACCCGCAGCTCCAGCCGCGCCAGGCTGGCCCCCAGGCAGAAGTGGGCGCCGTAGCCGCCGAAGGCCAGGTGCGGGTTCGGCTCGCGTCCCACGTCGAAGCGGAAGGGGTCGGGGAAGACGTCCTCGTCGCGGTTGGCGGAGGGGTAGAGCAGCAGCAGCTTGTCGCCCTCGCGGATCTTGCGGCCGCGCAGCTCCACGTCGCGAAGCGCGGTGCGGTTCATGTTCTGGATGGGCGTCACCCAGCGCAGCATCTCCTCCACGGCTCGCGGGATCTTCGCCGGCTGCGCGGCCAGCGTGCGCTTCGGCTCCGGGTGTCGCAGCAGCCGCTCGAGCCCGCCGCTCAGCACGTGGCGCGTGGTCTCGTCCCCGCCCACCAGGATCAGCAGCGACTCGTGGAGCAGCGCCTCGTCGTCGAGGCGCTCGCCGTCGATCTCGGCGTGCACCAGCACGCTCATGAGGTCGTCCGCGGGCGGTCGCCCGCGGCGATCCGCCACCACCCGCGCACAGTGCGCCGCGTACTCCTGGAAGGAGCGCGTGGCCCGCTCGCGCACCTCGGGCGGGGCGGTGGCCGAGGTGGCGCACACCATGTCGTCGGACCAGCGCAGCAGCGCCTCGCGCTCCTCCGGCGGCACGCCCAGCAGGTCGCCGATCACGATCATCGGGAGCGGCGCCGCGATCTCGCGCACGAAGTCGAACTCGCGCTTCGCGCGCGCCCGCTCCACGAGGTCCACGCACACGGCGCGGATCCCGGCCTCGTGGTCCGCCACCCGGCGTGGCGTGAAGCCCCGGTTCACGAGATTCCGCCGCTTCCGATGCTCCGGATCGTCGAGGTTGATCATGGAGGGCAGCGGTGGCGAGTCCGGGCGCTGGCCGTGGCGGTTGCAGAAGACCTGCGGCTGCTTCGAGATCGACTGCACGTCCGCGTGCTTCGTGATGCCCCAGAGCCCGTTCTTCTCGTCCCAGTACACCGGCTCGTGCCGACGCATCCACGCGAAGGCGGGGTGCGGATCGCCGGCGTAGAATTCGCCGGCGAGCAGGTCGATCGGCGGCTTCGCGGGGGGCGCGACCACGGAGCGACGCTAGCGCGAGTGCGGACGCTGGTGCGATGCGTGCCGGTCCGGCAGGCTCCCGGGAGGAGGATCGCATGGGACTCGAGGGACGCGTCGCGCTGGTCTCGGGTGGGGGCCGCGGCATCGGCGCCGCCATCGCACGGGGCCTCGCCGAGGACGGGGCCGACGTGGCGGTGAACTACCGCCGCGACGAGGAGGCCGCCCGCGAGACGGTGGCGACGCTCGAGCGCCTGGGCCGGCGCGCGGGCGCCTACCGCGCCTCGGTGGACGACTTCGCCTCGTGCGAGAAGCTCGTCTCGGCCGTGCTCGCGGAATTCGGGAAGATCGACATCCTGGTCAACAACGCGGGCGTGGCGAGCCGCGGGCGCACGGTGGCCGACACCGACCCCGAGGAGCCCGAGCGCCTGTGGCGCACCCACGCCTACGCCGCCTGGGCGCTCTCGAAGCTGGTGCTTCCCAGCATGCGCGCCCAGCCCCGGGGCGACATCGTGATGGTCTCGAGCCTGGCCGGGAAGCTGCTGGCCGCCAACTCCGCGCCCTACAACATGGCCAAGGCCGCCCTCGAGGCGTTGGCCGCCGGGCTCGCCAAGGAGGAGCGCGCCCACGGGATCCGCGTGAACGTCGTGGCGCCCGGATTGGTCGACACGGAGATGGGCCGGCGCCTGGCGAAGGGCGCCATGGGAGTGGAGGACATCCGCAGCCTGGACGAGAGCAGCCCCTTCGGCCACGTGTGCACGCCGGAGGAGGTGGCCGACGCGGTGCGCTGGCTGGTCTCCGAGCGCGCCCGCTACGTGACGGGCCAGCGCATCGGCGTGGACGGCGGCGGGTTCTGAGCCCCGTGCCCTCGTGGTGGCCCGCGCTCTGCCTCTTCGTCTTCCTCACCCACATGCCGTTCTTCGCCTGGCGCTGGCGGGTGACGCGGGCGCCGCGCTTCGCGGCCACGACGCTCACCTTCGCGCTCCTCTCCCTGACCTATGCCCTGCGCGTCTTTGCCCCGGAGCTCGGACTCGGCGAGCGGCCCCTCTGGCAATGGGCGCGCGTCCCCGCCTGGATCGCGGCGGCGGTGAGCCTGACCCTCCTGGCCCGTCACCAGGCCGGGCGTCTGCGTGCCTCCTGAGTGGCGTCCCCCGAAAGGCAAGCAAGGCAAGGAACGTCCCCTCACGACACCCGGCGGTCGTGGCCCTTCCAGTAGGATTCGCGCAGGTCCTTCTTGAGCACCTTGCCGCTGGCGTTGCGCGGGAGTGCGCTGACGAAGTCCACCGAGCGGGGCCGCTTGAAGCCCGCGAGCCGGCCCTGGCAGAACGCCATCAGCTCGTCCCCGCTGGCCTCCGCGCCCTGGCGGACCACGACGATCGCCTTCACGCTCTCGCCCCACTTCGGGTCGGGGACGCCGATCACGGCCACGTCCGCCACCGCCGGGTGCTCGAAGAGCGCGTCCTCGACCTCGCGCGGATAGACGTTCTCGCCGCCCGAGACGATCATGTCCTTGACGCGGTCCTGGATGTAGAGAAAGCCGTCCTCGTCGAGGATCCCCGCGTCTCCGGTGTGCAGCCATCCGCCCCGAAGCGCCTCGTCCGTGGCCTCGGGCAGGTTCCAGTAGCCTCGCATGAGCTGGTCGCCGCGGGCGATGATCTCGCCCACCGTGCCCGGGGGCACCGGCCGGTCGTCGGCGTCCACGATGCGGACCTCGGTGCCCGGAAGCGGCCGGCCCGCCGAGAGCAGCAGCTCGGGCCTGCCCGAGAGCGCACGCCGGTGGTCGGCCGCCGAGAGGAAGGTCAGCGCGGCGGTCGTCTCGGTCATGCCGTAGCCCTGGGTGAAGTCGCATCGGAACACCTCGATCGCCCTGCGCAGCACGTCGGTCGCGATCGGTGAGGCTCCATAGACGATCAGGCGCAGCTTCTCGTAGCTGCGTTCCGCCGCGTCCGGGACCAGGACCAGGCAGGCCTGGATCATGGCGGGCACGAGCGTCGTGCGCGTGACGCCCCCGGCGGAGAGCGCCTGTACGACGTCGACGGGCGAGAAGTCCTCGTGGACGACCATCGACCCGCCGGACGTGATCGACCCGATCGCCGTGAGCGCCGCCGCCGCATGGTAGATGGGTGCCACGACCAACGTGTGGTCGTCCGGACGGGGTCGTACCGCGGCCATCTGCTGGATCAGGTTGGCGGCCACGGCGGCATGGGTGAGCACGGCTCCCTTGGGGCGTCCCGTCGTGCCGCTGGTGTACATCTGGTAGAGATCGTCGTCGGCGTCGCCGCGGTGATCCGGGGGGCGGTCCGGCTGCCCCTGGAGCCATTCGGCGTAGTCGATCCAGCCCTCGGGCCGGGGGCCGTCCAGGGAGACCCAGGTCTTCACGTCGCCGAGCTCGCCGCGCACGCCGTCGATCGCCTCGACGAGATCCCCGCGCGCGATGACCAGCCTGGCGCCGGCGTCCCGCACGATGTAGGCCAGCTCCGGGGGGGCCAGGCGGTAGTTCAGCGGCACCGGGACCGTGCCCGACTTGGACCCGGCGAAGTAGAACAGCGGATACTCCAGGCAGTTCTTGGCGAGGACCGCGAAGCGGTCGCCCTTGCCGAGGCCCTGCGAGGCCAGTGCTCGAGCCAGGCGATCTGCGTGCCGGCGCGCCTCGCCGTAGTCGAACCGTCGGTCGCCGCACGCGATGCACAGGTTGTCGCCCTGCTCGCGGGCGAAGAAGTCGAGGGGGTCATGGAGCAGCATGGATCCTCCGGACCGGAAGGCTTCGTGACCATCCTATCACTGCCCCGCGCCGGCGGGCTCCGCCAGACGCTCCAGGTTCGCCTGATGGCTCTCGCGCGAGATGCGATAGCCCGTGACGAAGAGCAGCGAGATCACGTAGAGGATCACGAGCGAAGGCGCGTAGACCAGGCCGAGCTTCGCGACCACCGCCAGGTCCACCTCGCCGGGCTCCGCGCCCTGGGGAAACTGGATCGCCGTCAGCACCCCGGTGGCGGCCAGCACGCCGATGCCGTGCACGGACTTCTGCACGAAGCTGCGCGCCGCGAAGAAGACGCCCTCCGAGCGGCGCCCGGTGGTGAGCTGACTGTCCTCCACCGTATCGGCCACCATCGAGGACATCAGGATCGAGGCCGTCACGATCAGCGCCACCTCGATCACCGTGAACACGAAGAGCGTGGGCACCAGTGCCGGTGAGCCGTTCGGCGGCATCAGCCCGAGCAGCCGCCCGACGATCGGGACCGGCGCCAGCGCGATCGCCAGGCCGTAGATGAGCAGGGCAGCGCGCTTCTTGCCCAGGTGGCGGCCCAGCCAGGGCGCCGCGATCAGGGCGGCCGTCGAGGAGAGGAAGGGCCCGAACGTGAGGATCCCGATCTCGTTCGGCGTCAGCTCCCAGAAGTAGGTGTTGAAGTAGATGTTGAGCGAGGTGCTGAGGCCCGCCGCCATGGCGCCGAACAGCGCCGAGCCGAAGAGCGCCAGGAACGGACGGTTCGAGAGCGTCTCCTTCAGCTCGGCGAGTGTGCGTCCGGCGCTGAAGGGGCGCTTCTCGGGCGGCCGCTTCAGGTGGGGAATGTGGCGGTGCGTCCCGAGCGCGGAGACCACGATCGCGAACATCATGATGGCGGACGCGATCAGTCCGTAGCTCCGCCAGCCGTCCGGGTTGAGCTGCCCGACGGGGTACTCGGGCGTGGGACGCAACAGCAGGAAGTAGGTGAGGATCGCCATGGTGAGCCCGCCCCACCAGCCGAAGAAGTAGCGGAGGCCGAGCATCGACGTGCGCTCGTCGTAGCCGTCGGTGAGCTCCGCCACCAGCGAGGAGCTCGGGATCTCGTAGAGGGTGATGAAGGTGCGCACCAGGATCGCCACCACGATCAGGTACGCCAGCAGCGCGCCGTCCTGGAGACCCGTCGGGGGATTCCAGAGCAGGTAGAAGGAGACCGCCACCGGGAGGGCGGAGGCGTACATGAAGGGGTGCCGGCGTCCCCAGCGCGAGTGCAGGTTGTCCGACGTGTAGCCGACGACGGGATCCGTGATGGCGTCGAAGACCAGGGCCAGCAGGATCGCCGCGCCGACCCACTGCGCTGGAAGGCCCAGCACCTGGTTGTAGTAGAGCAGCAGGAAGAAGGCGAAGCCATTGTCCTTGACGCCATAGGCGACGGATCCGAAGCCGTAGTAGAGCTTCGTGGAGCGTTCTACCTTCGCCGAGTCGTGCATCCTCGGTGCATGATGCCAGAGCTGGAGGAATGGCGGCCACGTGCGACGAGTCAGCGGAGATGGCCGCGTGCGTGCCGAGCGGCTGCTCGATCGTCCCCTCATCACAGCGGCATCGCCATCGCCGAGCTGCACTTCCCGGCATGAGGCCGCCGGGAGCCTACGGCCAGCCGGCCCCGGGCACGTCCACCGTCACGCACTCGATGCGTCCCGAGCGCAGCTTGGGCGCTTCGTCGGGACCCGTGGTCCGCGCCGTCAGGGCGAAGAGCGTGCGCCCGTCGTCGCCGCCCAGCATGCAGGCGATGGCCTTGCGGTCGGTGGGGATGCGGTGGCTGACGGCGCCGCCCTCGCGTACGCGCAGCAGCTGGTTCGAGACGGGGCACGCCACCCAGATCGCCCCCTCGGCGTCGAGACAGATCCCGTCGGGCACCGCGCCCTCGAGACGCGCCCACTCGCGCCGCTCCGACAGGCGACCCTCGTCGCCGATGCAGAACGCAGTGAGCCGCGCGGCGTAGGTCTCCCCCAGCACCAGCGTGCTTCCGTCCGGCGTGATCACCGTCCCGTTCGGGAAGAAGAGGCCCTCGGCGGCGACCTCCGCGCGGCCGTCCGGCTGCACGAGCACGAGCGTCGTGGCGCGCGGCCCCTCGCCGGCGTCCATGTCGAAGCCGAAGTTCCCGACGTAGGCGCGGCCGCGGCCGTCCACCACCATGTCGTTGCAGTGCCAGGGCGCGAGCTCCGAGAGGTCGGCGTGCTCCACCAGCCGGCCTTCCTCGAGCCGCAGCACGCGCCGGTCGGTCATGGAGACCACCAGCAGCCGGCCGTCCGGGAGCCAGCCCAGGCCCGAGGGTCGCGTCTCCACGCGCACGACCTCCTCGGTCTTGCCGCTCGGGTCCACGGTCATCACCACGTGATCGTGCATGTCCGAGAACCAGAGCCTTCCTTCTCGCCAGCGCGGGCCCTCCGGGAAGGCCAGCCCGTCGATCAGGAGCTCGAGCTTCGTCATCCGCCGTCCTCCGCGCGGACCCGGCGTCCGCGTCCCGAGAGGTGTACCCTGTTTCCGCGGATCCGTTGAGCCCCCGCTTCGAGGTGAGGATCGCGTTGTTCCCGGTCGACTGGCCCGCTCTCGCCATGTGGATGGCCATCGCCGTGGGGGTGGGTCTTGCCGTCTTCCACGCGGTCGCCGGCTTCTATCACGTCCGGTACTACGTGCTCCGGGCCCACGACCCCCGGAGCTGGAAGTGCCAGCCCGAGCGCTGGCTGCCGGCCCGCTTGCAGCGCAAGGCCGTCCTGCTCAGCACCTTCAACCTGGTGGTGGCGGGCTCGGCCACGGGCGTCCTGCTCTACGCCATCGACCGCGGCCTCCCGACGCCGATCTACTTCCACGTCGCCGACTACGGCTGGACCTACACCCTGCTCTCCACCGTGGTGCTCTTCGTCCTGGTGGACGCCATCGCCTACTACGTGCATCGCGCCCTGCACCATCCGTTCCTGTACCGGACCTTCCATCGCTCCCACCACCGTTTCGTGGCCACGACGCCCTACGTGACGGCGGCGATCCATCCGGTGGTCTTCATCGTGCTACAGGTAACGACCTTCGCGCCGATTCTGCTGATTCCCTTCCACGCCGCCTCGATCGTCGCGGTGTTCCTCTACGTGCTGATCTTCAACATCATCGACCACAGCGGCGTGAGCCTCGGGTCGCGGCTTCCCTGGCAGGCCTCCTCGCACTTCCACGACGATCACCACGCCCACTTCCACGTCAACTTCGGCCAGCACCTGACCTGGTGGGATCGTCTGCACGGGACGCTGAGGCGCGAGGGCAGGGCCTACGGGGTGGAGGTCTTCGGCGGCAGGGGGGCCGCCATCGGCGACGCCTCCTCCGGGTCCGACGACTTCCTTCGCTACTAGCGCGAGACTCCGGAGAGGCAGAGGCCGGTGGACGAGCATCTCTCCTATGCGATGCGCAACGCCGAGGCCGTCGAGTCCCTGGTCTACTTCAATGCGCCCGGT
>JBFGJV010000031.1:0-21060 GCA_041577015.1 Myxococcota bacterium | reverse complement strand
GGGTAGGGCAGGCGGTCGGGCAGCTGGCGCAGGTAGTCGGTGTTGGCGCGGTTGCGGCGGAACCAGGGCGGGAACTGGAACAGCACGCAGCCGAGCTTGGCGGCCTCGGCCAGGGGCGCCAGCGCCTCCTCGTGCAGGCGCCAGAGTTGCTCGCGGGCCGCCGGCGGTACCGCCGAGAGGTAGACGCGCTCCTTCTCCCGAGCCGACGGCGCGAGCTCCGCCCGCACCGGGGCCGGCAGGCTGCCCGGCGTCACCGGGTGGTGCGTCAGCAGGCCGTAGGCCTTCACGTCGAACACGAAGCCGGGCGGCGTCCGCTGCGCCCAGAGGCGCGCATTGTGCTCCGAGGGCGGCGCGTAGTAGGTGGCGTCCACCTCGACCACGGAGAAGCGGCTTGCATAGAAGCGCAGGCGCTCGGCGGGCGTGCGCACGTCGTCCGGGTAGAAGCCCCGGGAGTCGAGCAGCGTGCGATCGGTCCAGCTGCACGTGCCGACCCGGATGTTCCCGATGGGCCCCGCCCGATCCACGCACCGAAGGGTAGCGGGGGACGTTGGTTGCCTTGATTGCCTTTCGGGGGACCGCGTGTTCCGGCCTTTTAGCCCATGTAGAAGAAGGTCCACGCCGCGACCTGGACGCTCGCCAGCACCGCCAGCAGGACGCGCGTGCGGGTCCTCGGGAAGCGACGGCCGAGGACGAGGCAGCCAGCGAGCACCGCGAGCGCCTCGCCGAGCGCCGCCCAGCGGCCGTGATGGGCGGGGTCCCAGTAGGAGACGGGACTCTCGAAGCGCCAGGAGGTCAGCGGGAAGAAGTGGCCGTGGGCGTCCTCCCGATGCAGCGGGAGATCGCCGAGCACGTGGAGGAGGAGGGCCGCCCAGAACAGCCGGGCGGCCGGGCGACCGGCCCTCCAGGCGATTGCCAGGCCCGCGAGCGCCAGCGGAATCGAGTTGAAGAGATCGAAGAAGGACTGCCAGGGCCCCTGGAAGTACCCGGTGCTCCAGATCCAGCCCTCCGAGGCCCCGCGGCCCAGCTTCTGCCAGGCGTAGAACACGAACATGGGAAGGTCGGGGAGCAGCGAGCCGGCCAGGATCGGCACCGCGAAGCGGCGGTTGGCGCCCCCGGAGAGCAGGGCGAGGTTCACGACGACGTGGGCGGGCGTGTTCACCGGATCCCGAGTCTACCGATCCCCCACCCGTGACCCGCCTCACTGAACGCGAGGCTGCGACCGGCCGATCTCCCCTTCGTGGGTCTCTTCGGTTCGCCCTCCTACGACCGCGCGCGCCTGCTGGAGGCCGCCGAGCACGCCCGCGCGCGAGGACGCCGCCGCCGGGCGATCGCGGCCTACCGGCAGGTGCTGGCCGTGGAGCCCGGCAATGCGGAGCTGCACGGCCGGCTCGGACCGCTCCTCGCCGCGACCGGGCAAGCGTTCGACGCCTGGCAGAGCTTCCACGCGGCGGCCCAGGCCTCGGCCCTGCACGGCGACCTGAAGCGGGCCATGGGGATCTATCGGGAGGCGTGTCGAGCCCTGCCCGGGGAGGTGGCGGCGTGGCGCGAGCGGGCGGATCTGCTGCGTGCACACGGTCGGGAGGACGAGGCGGCGCAGGTGCTCCGGGAGGGTCGGCGGCGGTTCCGCGGACGCCGCCGTCGTCCCCAGGCCATCCATCTGCTGCGACGCCTGCGGGAGATCCACCCCTGGCACGCCCCCACCGTGCTCGACCTGGCCCGGCTCCTGGCGTACCACGATCAGCGCGCCGAGGCGCTGATGCTGCTGGAGGGGCTCGAGCACCGCGCGGCCGGGCGCCGGCTGCGTGCGGTCCTTTCCGCCCGCCTGCGCATGGAGCCCACGCTCCGCAATCTCTGGCGCTGGCTGCGCGTGGCCCTGGGCTCCGCGGGCGGAAACCGCCCCGCAGCCTTCACCGCCTCTTCACCCGCGACCGAAGATCATTCCTAAACTCCCGGTCCCCCCCGACCGATGCCAGGGCTCCCTTCGGAACCCCCCATGGGTAGGAACGCCCCGTGAACCCCCCTTACTCCGTGCTGGTGACCTGCGTACGCTGCCGGCGGCTGCATCCGGTGGTCCGGCTCAACGAGTCGAATCCCCTGTGTCCGGGCTGCGCGCCCGCCTCGCGCTCCGCGCGCAAGAAGCGCGCCCCGCGGCGTCCGCCCCCGCTCGTCACGGGCGATTGAGCGCGCCGGCCGGGACGCGCCGACCGGCCACGCTGCGGATCACGCTGGAGAGCGCATAGAGCAGCGCCGCCCCCAGGATGATCAGCGGGCCCGGGGGAGCCGCGACGGCGAAGACGTCCGACAGCACCCAGGAGAGCCAGAGGCCGGCGAGCACGCACACGGCGCTCGTCGCCATGGCGACGCCCATCATGCGTCCGATCCCGCTCGCCCACTGACGACCGATGGCGGCGGGGATCGTCAGCAGGGCGATGGCGAGGATCACGCCCACCACGCGGATCAGCGTCACGATCGCCAGCGACGCCAGCGCCAGCAGCGTCAGGAACACCGCCTGCACCGGCACGCCGGCGATCTCCGCGAACTCCTCGTCGAAGGAGACGGCCTGGAACTCCTTCCAGAGCGCCAGCACGGCCACCAGGATCACCACGTCCAGGACGCCCACCAGAGCCACGTACTGCCACGGCACGAAGAGCAGGCTCCCGAACAGATAGCTGGTGAGGTCCGGCGCGTAGCCCGGCGTCAGCGCCACGAACAGGATGCCGAGCGCCATTCCCGTGGCCCAGACCATGGAGACCAGGGTGTCGAGGCTCGAGCGCAGCCGTCGGTGGGCGACCCCGATGGCCAGGGCGGCGAGCAGCCCGAACCCCGCGGCCCCGAGCATGGGCTGGAAGCCGAGCAGGTAGCCGAGCCCGACGCCTCCAAAGGCGGCGTGGGAGAGTCCGCCGGAGAGCGACGCGATGCGCCGCGCCACCACGTAGCTTCCGATCGCGCCGCACGCGAGGCTGGCCAGCAGGCCCGCCAGCACCACGCGCCGGAAGAACGGCAGCTCGAGCGCCTCGAGCCCCGTCACCCGTCGGCTCCCTCGCCGTGTCGGTCCAGCACGCGGTGGGGGTGCCCGTGCGCGAGCAGGTCCACCGGGCAGCCGTAGGTGGCCTGGAGCGCCTCCGCCGTGAGCTCCCGGCCCGGATGTCCGAACAGGCGGCGGTTCAGACACGCGACCCTGCGCACGTAGCGGGAGATCGCGCCGATGTCGTGGGACACCAGGACGACGGTCATCTCCCGAGAGAGCGCCTCGAAGAGCTCCCACACGCTTCGCCCGATGCGTTCGTCCAGGCTCGCGGTGGGCTCGTCCAGCAGCAACAGCTCGGGCTCGAGCGCCAGGGCCCGCGCGATCAGCACGCGCTGGAGCTCGCCGCCCGAGAGCGTGCCGATGGGACGCCCGGCGTGGGCGCCCATCTCCACGCGCTCCAGCATGGCTCGGGCGATCTCGCGATCCTCGGCCCGGAAGGGACGCCCCGCACCCCGGCGCGCCAGGCGTCCCATCAGCGCCACGTCCAGCACGCGGATCGGGAAGTCCCGATCGAAGGCCACGTGCTGCGGCACGTAGCCCACCCGTCCCCGAGCCGCGCGCGGGCTGCGGCCCAGCACGCGCACCTCGCCCCGATCCGCCTCCTGGAGCCCCAGGATCACCCGGAGCAGCGTGGTCTTGCCGCTTCCGTTGGGACCCAGGATCGCCAGGTAGTCGTTGCGCTCCAGCACCAGGCCCACGTCCTCCAGGACCGGGACGCCCTGGAGCGCCAGCGACACCCCTCGCAGCTCGAGCGCCGGCTCGCTCACCGGACCGCCGCCCGGGTGATCTGCCGCGCCGCCCGACGCAGATTCCCGCTCCAGTCGCGGGCCAGCGGATCGAGGACCTCGATGCGCGCACCGGTCTCCCGGGCCACCACGCGGGCGGCGCTGGCGTCGAACTGGGGCGCGACGAACATCACCTCCACCTCCAGGCGCCGCATCTGCTCGATCAGATCGGCCAGCT
This sequence comes from Myxococcota bacterium, assembly GCA_041577015.1. GTDB lineage: Bacteria > Myxococcota_A > UBA9160 > UBA9160 > PR03 > JBFGJV01. The sequence goes on along the minus strand of JBFGJV010000031.1, from coordinate 17,069 downwards.
GGCGCACGCCGGGCTCCTTGCCGGCGTGCTCCACCGCCACCTGCTCCAGGCCGTAGCCCCCGGCAAAGTAGCCCCAGGCGGGATGGTGCACGAAGAAGCGGCCTCCACGCGCCGGCGCCAGCAGCGCGCGGAGCTCGTCGTCGAGGCCGTCGATCTCCTGCTGGAGGCGGGCGCGGTTGGCCGCGAACTCCGAAGCGTGGGCCGGGAGCACCCCCGCGAGCTCGCGCTCCAGCCGCGGCAGGAACGCGCGCACGAGTCTCGGCGAGAGCCACCAGTGCGGGTCGTGCGGGTCCACGTCGGAAACCTGCGCCGCGCCCTCCAGTACCGGCAGCTCGGGCCGGTCGGCGAGCAGGGAGTCGAGCCAGGCCCGCTCGAAGGGGAAGCGCGGGTGGCCCACCGCGACCACGAGCACGGCGCGCTCCACGTCGCGCCGCTGCGCCAGGCTCGGCTCGTAGGTGGCGGGGGCGGCGCCCGGCGGCAGGAGCGCCTCGATCCGCACCGATGCGCCCGCCACGCCCTCGACCACGGCCGCCAGGGGCAGGATCGACGCCACCACCAGGGGACGCGGATCGGGCGCCGCCGTGGGGCCGCAGCCCACGAGCAGGACGAGCAGCGCGCAGCACACCACGCACGTCCCCGACGCACGGCCTCCGGGCTTTGCCCGCATGCCGCAGTGGGGTAGCGTACCCGTCGAAACATGCATTGGGCGGGGGATCACCACATGTCCGAGCACGCGCAAGCCGATCCGGCGGTCGGCCCGGAGTCGGTAGCCTCGCTGGCGGAGGCCTTTCGGCGCACCGTCGCGGCCCATCCCGAGGGTATCGCGGTGCGCACCCTGGACGACTCGACCCGCTGGAGCTGGGGTGAGCTCGCCCGGCGCGTGGACGCCCTGGCCTGCGGGCTCGCGGGTCTCGGCGTGGGGCGTGGCGACCGCGTAGCGCTGATGCTCGGCAATCGCCCGGAGTTCCACTGGGTGGATCTGGCCGCCATGAACCTGGGCGCCGTGCCCTTCTCCATCTATCAGACGCTGGCGCCCGAGCAGATCGAGTACGTGGTGGGCGACTCGGAGGCCAAGCTCGCGATCATCGAGCGCCAGTACTTCGAGCGCTTCATGAAGGCCCGCCAGAACCTGCGCTCCCTGGAGCAGGTGATCGTGATCGATGGCGAGGGCGAGCAGGGCACGCTGCGCCTGGACGAGGTGATGGGCTCGAACGCGGACTTCGACGTGGAGGCCGCCTGGCGGAGCATCGGCCCCGACGACCTGCTGACGCTCATCTACACCTCCGGGACCACCGGACCGCCCAAGGGCGTGCAGCTCACCCATCGCAACCTGCTGGCTTCGATCCGTGCGGCGCGCGAGGTGATCGGCTTCCCGCCCGAGTCGCGGGTGATCTCCTGGCTGCCGTCCGCCCACATCGCCGAGCGGGCGGCGCACCACTACCTGCCCATCGCGTTCGGCTTCACGATCACCACCTGCTCCGATCCCCGCGAGATCGTGAACGTGCTGCCGCAGGTGAAGCCCAACTGGTTCTTCGCCGTGCCCCGGATCTGGGAGAAGCTCAAGGCGGGGCTGGAGGCGCGCCTGCGCGCCCTGCCCGAGGCGCAGCGGGCGGGCGTGGAGAAGGCGCTGGCCGACGCGCTGGAGAAGGTGCGTCTCGAGCAGGCGGGCAAGCCGGTCCCGACGCAGCTCGCCGAGCGCGTGGCGGACGCCGACGCGGCCATCTTCTCCAGGCTGCGGGCCATGCTCGGGCTCGACCAGGTGGAGGCGGTGGCGGCCGGCGCGGCGCCCACGCCGCCGGCGGTGATCGAGTTCTTCCACGCCATCGGCATCGAGCTGGGCGAGCTCTGGGGCATGTCCGAGACGTCCGGCACCGGCACGGTGAACCCGCCGGGCCAGGTGCGCATCGGCACCGTGGGCAAGCCGGTTCCCGGGGTGGAGATCAAGCTGGCGCCGGACAAGGAGATCCTGATCCGCGGCGACTGCGTGATGCCCGGCTATCGCAACCTGCCCGAGAAGACCAAGGAGGCCTTCCCCGAGGACGACTGGCTCGCCACCGGCGACATCGGGGAGTTCGACGAGCACGGCTATCTCCGCATCATCGACCGCAAGAAGGAGATCATCATCAATGCCGCCGGCAAGAACATGTCGCCGGCGAACATCGAGAGCACCCTCAAGGGTGCGAGCCCGTTGATCGGCCAGGTGTGCGTGATCGGCGACCGCCGGCCCTACAACACCGCCCTGATCGTGCTGGACGCCGACTTCGCGCCCGCCTGGGCCGACAAGAACGGTCTGGGCGGCAAGTCGCTGGAGGAGCTGGCGGCGGAGCCCAAGGTGCGGGAGGCGGTGCAGCAGGGCGTGGACGCCGCCAACGCCAAGCTGGCGCGGGTGGAGCAGATCAAGAAGTTCACCATCGTGGCGGGCGACTGGCTTCCGGGAGGCGACGAGCTGACCCCCACCATGAAGCTCAAGCGCAAGCCGATCGCGGAGAAGTACGCGCGCGAGATCGAGGCTCTGTACGGCGCTTGAGCGCGCCGCGCCTGGTCTGGCAGGGGGAGGTGGACGGCGCGCTGCACTTCCCGGGTGCCGACGCGCCGCCGGTGCGCTCGGTGGAGGAGCTCGCCCAGGGCGTGCGCGACCGCGGCGCCAGCCTGGACGACGCGGAGCTCGACCTGCTGGGAGGCTTCGCCCTCTTCCTCTGCATCCGGGGCGAGCGCGTAGGCCGGGCGGGCCTGGTCCTGCCGCGTGCGGAGCGGCACCTGGACGCGGCCTGCCGGGAGCTCTTCGCGGGCGACGATGCCCGGGAGCGCGTCTTCCGCCACGGCGCGGACGCGCTCCTCGAGCACCTGCATCCTACCCGCTCGGAGCCGCACCACGTCCTCGCCTACCTGGGGCTCCTGGCCCTGGAACGCCGCCTCGAGGCGTGCTGAGCACCGAGACGGCCGATCCAGCAGGCCACGGGCAGCTCGGTCAGGAGCCTGGCCACGGGGAGCTCGGCGCCCGCGCGCGGCACCCCGATGCGGGCGCCGGAGAGCGCGTCTCGCAGTGGTCTCCCCGCCAGCCGCGCCGGGAGCGCGACACGCGTCTCGCCCCAGATCGAGGCGCCCACGGGTGCACGTCGTCCGTCTCCCACCAGCGTACGGGTGAGTCGCGGGGCCACGATCACCGCCAGCTCTCGTCCCGCCCGGCGCGCGAAGGCGACGACGTGAGGCGCTGCGGGGCCCCGCGCACGCAGCGGCACGTAGTCGCCCTCCGTGAAGAGCGGCGCATGGCGCCGGCGCGCCGCGAGCAGCGCGCGCACTACGTGTAGCTTCAGGCGCTCGTCCTCGGGGCGGGTGCGTAGCGCCCGCAGCAGGCGGCGACGTCGCTCCGGGCCGGCCCTCCAGGCCGCCTCCAGGGAGGCGAGACGGCGCGTGCGTCGCGCAAAGTCCACCGGGCGGCGGTTGTCCGGATCCACCAGCGTGAAGCACCACACCTCGTCGCCCTGGTAGAGGTCGGGCACTCCGGGCGCCGTGAGCTGCACCGTCAGCCGAGCCAGCGCGTTCCAGAGACCCGGGCGAGCGATCTCCCCGACGAACGCCGTGAGTTCGCGCCGGAAGGCGGCGCCCCGGGCGCGGCGACCCGGGAGCAGCAGGTCGCCGGCGAAGCCACGCACGGCGGCCTCGAAGGCGGGATCGGGGTCGATCCAGCTGGTGTGGCGCTTGGCCTCGCGCATGGCCTTCTCCAGGTGGGCGTCCACTCGCGCGTGCAGGCCGCGCAGCGCGCGCGCGCCGGGCGTGGACGCCCCGGCGCGGGGCAGCGGCCAGATGCCCACCAGCGTCTGGTAGAGGAACAGCTCCGTGTTGCGGTCGGGCACGGATCTGCGACGCGCGCGCCTTCGCAGCGGCGCGTTCGCGCGCAGCCAATGCGTGATCAGGTGCTCCCAGGCTTCGGGCAGCTCCGAGAGCACGTCCAGGCGCGCGCGCACGTCGGCGCTGCGCTTCGTGTCGTGGGTGCTCGCGGCGAGCAGACCCTGCGGCCAGCGGCGCGAGCGCTCGCGGTGGGCCGCGTGGAGACGCGGCAGCGCGTCCTCCAGGGGCAGACCGGGCTCGCCCCCCACCTCGTGACGCGCCAGCAGCGCGGCGTGCGCGTAGTGCGCGGTGTCCTCGATGCCCTTGGCGGCCGCGGGGCCCGAGAGCTGCTGGAAGCGCAGCAGGAACGTGACGCGTAGCGCCGGCGGAACTCCGCCGCCCCCGTCCAGCAGCACGCGGCCCAGCCACGCGAGCGCCCGCGCCGGGGCCCGTCCGGCGCGCCGGGCCTGCGCCAGCGCCTGCGCGAGCAGGCGTCGATCGCCCGCGACGAGGCGGCCGCGCCAGTCGGCGTAGGTCCGGTACACCGGAAGGTGGACGATCGTTTCCGCCACGGCGCGCTGCAGCTCGGCGCGAGCGATGCGTCGCCGGCCGGCGTGGGGCTCGAGCATCCGGACCAGACGCGTCAGGTCGGCGCGCAGCAGCTCGTCCAGCGCGCGGCGCTTCCCCGCTCGCGCCGCCTCGGCGTGCGACGCGCGCTCACCCGTGACGCGTGCCCAGGTGCGCTCCACCGCGCGCACGCCGTCCGGATCGAGGAGCGCCTCCTCCATCTGGTTCAGGAAGTCGTAGCCCGTGGTTCCCTCCACCGGCCAGGCACGAGGGAGCCTCTCCGCGGGAGCCAGGATCTTCTCCACCCACACCGGCCCGCGCGCGGCGCGCCGCAGCCGGCGCAGCGTTTCGGCGGGATCCAGCAGGCCGTCCACGTGGTCCACGCGCAGGCCGTCGATCCAGCCGCGCGCCATCCACACCAGGGGAGCCCCGAGCACGGCGGAGAACACGCGCGGATCCTCGATGCGCACCGCGATGAGCTCGTTCACGTCGAAGAAGCGCCGGTAGTTGAGGCGGTGCCGGGCGCTCCGCCAGGGCGCAAGGCGCCAGGCCTGGCGCGCCAGCAGGCGCGCCAGCCGGCGTCGGCCGGGCGGGCCGGCGGCCCGGTCTTCCAGCGCGGCGTCCAGGGCGGCCGCCCGGGCGCCGCCGCCCCGTGCGATCCGCGTCAGGACGGTGCGGGCGTACGTGGTGGCGGCGCCGCGCGCGCGGACGGCGCGCGCGTCCGTCCGGGTACGCGGGGGAAGCCGCCGCAGGGAGTCGAGCAGGGGCCCGAGGGCACGTCGCGCGTCTTTCGAGCGCTCGAGCAGCACCGGCCAGGTGGCCGGATCGAGCGGCCAGGCGCTCTCGCCGCGCCGCACGTGGAGCATCCCGGTGCGCCAGCCGAGCGAGAGCTCTCCGCGCCGGATCGTCTCGGGAAGCGGGCGCTCCAGCACCGGCATAAGGAGAGGACGGTGGCGTCTCCCGTCGGGCTCGCCCCAGTCCACGTCGAACACGCAGGCGTGACGCGAGGCAGGGCCGTGGGCCAGCACGTCGGCGAAGAAGGGGCTCCGCGGGTCCGCGGCCAGGTGATTCGGAACCACGTCGAGGATGGCGCCGAGCCCGTGACGCCGCAGCGTGTGGGCCAGACGGGCGAGAGCGCGCTCGCCGCCCAGGACCGGATCCACCGTGCGTGGATCGATCACGTCGTAGCCGTGGGCGCTTCCGGGGCGCGCACGCTGGACCGGCGCCAGATAGAGGTGGCTCACGCCCAGTCGCTCCAGGTAGGGGACGAGGGCGCGCACGCGAGCGAGCGTCATGCGGCCGCGCAGCTGGAGCCGGTAGCTGGCCCGGACGTGCGTCACCGCCGGGGCGCCCGACGGCCGGACAGGCCGCGGGCGGCGCGCCGGACGCCGGCATCCCGCACCAGCCTCTCGAGGGGAAGGCGCATCCGCCGCGTCCAGCTGGGATGGAGCTCCGCGGAGACCCCTGGGAGGTTCAGCGGCTCCACCTCGCCGGCCAGATCGTCGAGCGCCACGCCCACCAGCGGGGCGGGCGTCCGGGCCAGGAAGGCGTGCACGGCGGCGCTGAGCTCCGGAAACGCGGGCTCGCTGTCCTTCGCGGCAAGCAGCCCCTCGGCCACGAGTCGCCGCAGCAGCGCACGCCGCTCGCGGGCGCGCTCGCTTCGCGCGGCGGCCAGCGCCCGGTCGCTGGTCAGGGCTCCGCTGACCCGACGCAGCTCCAGGTCGCGCCCGCTCCACCACCCGGCGAGCGTGGGGAGGTCGTGGGTGTTCGCCGTCACCAGGGCGCGTCGGGAATAACGGGCCGAGGGACGGAAGCCGCCGCGTCGATCGCGCTCGAAGAGCAGCACGCGCGAGGAGAGCACGCCGGCCCGGGCGAGCCGCGCCGGAAGCCCGCGCGGCACGGTTCCCAGGTCCTCGCCCACCACCACGGCACGCGCCCGGCGACTCTCCAGCGCCAGCACCGCAAGCAGCAGCTCGGCCGGGAAGCGCACGTAGGCGCCTTCCGAGGCGGGTCGGCCCAGCGGCACCCACCACTGCCGGAACAGGCCCATGACGTGATCGATGCGGAGCAGCCCGGCGTGCCCGAAGCCCGCGCGCAGCAGGCGTGCCCAGTAGGCGAGGCCCGGTCCGGACAGGCGTTCCGGGTGCAGCGGCGGGAGCCCCCAGTCCTGGCCCGCCGCCGCATACAGATCCGGAGGCGCGCCCACGCGCGCCCCCGCCACGAAGAGCTCCGGAAAGGCCCAGGTGTCGAAGCCGGTGGCGTCGCTGCCGAGCGCGAGGTCCTGGTAGAGGCCGAGCGCCAGACCCGCGCGTGCGGCACGCCCTGCGGCGGTCGCGAGCTGGCGCTCCAGCTCGAACTGCAGGAACACGTGCAGCTCCACGCGCTCGGCATGCGCGCGCGCGAACTCCTGCACGGCCGGGGCGTCGGGGCTGTGCAGGCCGCGGCGCCAGCGCCGCCAGTCGCTCGGCAGCCCCCGCTCGGCGTGCCACTCGTCCAGGGCGCAGAAGGTCGCGAAGCGCTCCAGGAGCCCGCCGTGGCGGGAACGGAAGGCGGCGAACGCCCGACCCCGGGCCGTGTCGCCGCCGGCGTGCCGGTGGCGAAAGGCGCGGAAAAGCGCCTCCAGGAGCGGGCGGCGCAGCGCGGTCACGCGCGCGTAGTCCACGCGCTCGGCGCGGCGCAGCGCCTCCAGAACGCGGCGGCTGCCCGCACGGGCCAGCCGCTCCCGCGCCTCGGGGTCGGACTTCCATTCGGGAACCGCCGTGGGATCCAGGTACAGCGCATTGCGGAACAGCCGCGAGAGCGGGGAGTACGGGCTCACGTGGGGCGGGCGGTTGCGCAGCGCGTGCAGCGGATTCAGGCCGACGAACGAGGCGCCCAGTCGGCCGGCGAAGCGCACCAGACGAGCGAGGTCGCCCAGGTCGCCGACGCCGAGCGAGTGCTCGCTGCGAAGCGTGTAGAGGTGGGTCCAGAGTCCGAACGCTCGGCGTCGCCTCAGCCGCTCGGCCACGGGGGTGCAACGGGTCGGAGCCACGACGAGCGTGGTGTCGCCCTCGAGGGTGTCGTTTCCGCTCCGCACGCGAACCCGGGCGCGATGCATGCCCGGGGGAAGCGGTGGCAGGGGGAGCGTGGCTCCGCGCGGAGCGCGGCCGGAGCGCTCGCGCACGGCTCCGTCTTCCTGCGCCACCGCGAGCTCCCACGCGAACGCCTGCCCGCTCGCACGGCGCACCGGCAGACGGCCGGGTCGCCCCGGACGCCCCAGGCACACGGGCGGGAGCGTGCGGGCGCGCTCGGCCTCGCGCAGGGCGGCCAGGCTGCGGCGCGCGTTCGCCTCGCTGGAGGCGTCGTGACCGAGCGCCGTCACCAGCCGCTCCCGGGTCGCGTCCGACGTGGGTCGGGTCGCGCCGCCGCCGGCGGGCTCGTAGCCGGCTACGATGCCCAGGCGGTCGGCCAGGGCGCGCAGCGCGGGGCGGCGGCTCACGTCAGCCCGCCGGCGCGAGCACGAGGGCGGCCAGCGGCGCAAGCTCGAGCCGCAGCGACTGCGGGTGGCCGTGCATGGGCACGGGCTCGGTCTCCCGCTCCGGGGTGGCGCCGTAGCCGCTCCCGGCGTAGCGGACGTCGTCGCTGGCGAGCGCCGTGCGCCAGCGGCCCGCCACCGGAACGCCCAGCCGGTAGCCGTTGCGCGGGACCGGCGTCAAGTTCAAGGCCACCAGCCGCACGCTCTCGCCATCGTTGCGCAGGTACGACACCACGCTGTTCTCGCGGTCGGTGCAGTCCAGCCAGGCGAAGCCTTCGGGGTCGGGATCCCGGCGCCAGAAGGCCGGCGTCTCCCGGTAGAGCCGTCCCAGGTCCTCCAGGAAACGCGTCAGTCCCTGACGCATGGGATCGTCGGCCAGGTGCCAGTCGAGGCTGGTGTCGTGGTTCCACTCCCGGTCCGGCGCCAGCTCGCTTCCCATGAAGAGCAGCTGCTTGCCCGGGCGCGTGAACTGGTAGGCCAGCAGCAGGCGCAGGTTGGCGAACTTCTGCCAGGGGTCGCCGGGCATCTTGTGGAGCAGCGAGCGCTTGCCGTGCACGACCTCGTCGTGGGAGAGGGGGTTCAGGAAGCGTTCGCCGTACTCGTAGACCATCGCGAAGGTGAGCTGGTCCAGGTGCCACTTACGGTGCACGGCCTCCTTCTCGAAGAAGGCCAGGGTGTCGTGCATCCAGCCCATGGTCCACTTGAAGGTGAAGCCGAGGCCGCCGTTGCCCACCGACCGCGTGACGCCGGGCCAGGCGGTGGACTCCTCGGCCACGGTGAAGGCTCCCGGCACCTCGGCTCGGACCGTCTCGTTCATCTCGCGCAGGAAGTCGACGGCCTCGAGGTTCTCGCGCCCCCCCTGCACGTTGGGGAGCCACTCGCCCGCGCGGCGGCTGTAGTCGTGATAGAGCATGGACGCCACCGCATCGACGCGCAGTCCATCCACGTGGAACTCCCGCAGCCAGTAGAGCGCATTCGCGATCAGGAAGTTCCGCACCTCGGGTCGACCGAAGTTGAAGATCAGCGTGCCCCAGTCGGGATGCTCGCCGCGCCGCGGGTCCTCGTGCTCGTAGAGGGCGGAGCCGTCGAAGCGACGCAGGGAGAAGTCGTCCTTGGGGAAGTGGGCGGGCACCCAGTCCAGGATCACGCCGATGCCGTTGCGATGGCAGTAGTCCACGAAGAAGCGCAGGTCGTCCGGGGAGCCGTAGCGCGTCGTGGGCGCGTAGTACCCGGTCACCTGGTAGCCCCAGGAGCCGTAGAAGGGGTGCTCCGCCACGGGCAGCAGCTCCAGGTGGGTGAAGCCCAGCCGCTGGGCGTGCTCCACCAGGCGCGGCGCCAGCTCGCGGTAGCCCAGCCAACGGTTGGCCTCCTCGGGAACGCGCGCCCAGGAGCCCAGGTGCACCTCGTAGATGGAGAGCGGCTCGCGCGTGAGGTCTCGGCCGGCGCGTGCCTCCATCCAGGCCTCGTCGTGCCAGACGTGCGTCGAGGCCACCACCCGGGACGCGGTCTGCGGCGGGGACTCCATGCCCAGGGCGAAGGGATCCGTCTTCACGCGCAGCGCACCCTCGCGCGTGCGGATCTCGTACTTGTAGAGCGCCCCCGCCGCCACCTCGGGCAGGAACAGCTCCCAGACGCCGGACGCACCCAGCGAGCGCATGGGCAGCAGCCGTCCGTCCCAGTTGCAGAAGTCGCCCACCACCGAGACCCGGCGCGCGTTGGGCGCCCACACCGCGAAGGACACCCCCGCGACGCCATCCATGCTGCGCGGGTGGGCGCCCAGCAGCTCCCAGAGGCGCCGGTGGGTGCCCTCCCGGAAGAGATGCAGGTCGAGCTCGCCGAGGGTGGGGAGGAAGCTGTAGGGATCGCCGCGTTCCCAGAGGCCCCCGCCGGCGAAGCGGAAGCGCAGCCGGTAGCGCAACGGCGGAGACACGCCGGGCAGGAAGGCGGCGAAGAGTCCGTCGCCCAGCGACGCCAGCGGGAGCGGCTCGCTCCCCTCCCGCAGCAGCTCGGCGGCCTCGGCATCCGGATGGAACGCCCGCACCACCATGCCCTCGCGACCCCCGTCCCGGGCCGGGTGCGCCCCCAGGATGCGGTGCGGATCGTGGTGCTCGCCCCGCCGCAGCGCCTCGCGCTCGCGGCGGTCCACGGCCAGCAGCGGGCCCTCCTTCGCCTCGTCGCGCTCGCTCATCGCCGCCCCCGATGCTCCAGCAGGATCAGTGCGTGGGCCACGAGGTTCACCCTTCCCCCACGCACCGGGGGCTCGCCGGGGCGCGCGGTGTTGACCACCTCCTCCCAGTATCCGGTCTCCGGGAGGGACGGGAGCTGAAAGTAGCGGGGGCGGGGGCCGCCGTTCAGGAGCAGGAGCAGCGTCTCCCCGCTGTTGGGGCGGCCGCGCTCGTCCACCTCGTCCGACGCCTCGCCGTGGATCAGCATGCCCAGCACGTGATTCTTGGGATCGCCCCAGTCCGCGTCCGTCATCTCGGCGCCGTCGGAACGGATCCAGGACACGTCCTTCACCCCCTCGCGCACCACCGGGTCGCCCGCGAAGAAGCGACGCCGGCGGAACACGGGATTGTCGCGCCGGATGGCGAAGACCCGGCGCGTGAAGTCGAGCAGCCGCCGGTCTGCCTCGTCCAGCTCCCAGTCGATCCAGGTGAGCTCGTTGTCCTGGCAGTAGGCGTTGTTGTTGCCGCGCTGGGTGCGTCCCAGCTCGTCGCCGTGGGCCAGCATGGGCACGCCCTGGGAGAAGGCCAGCGTGGCCATCAGGTTGCGCTTCGCGCGCTCTCGGTGACGCAGGACCTTCTGCGCCTCGGTCTCGCCCTCTGCGCCCCAGTTTCGGCTCCAGTTGTCGTCGGCGCCGTCGCGCCCCTGCTCACCGTTGGCGCGGTTGTGCTTGCGCTCGTAGCTGACGAGGTCGTGCAGCGTGTAGCCGTCGTGGCACGTGACGAAGTTCACGCTGGCGTAGGGGCCCCGGCCCTCCTTCTGGAACAGGTCGCTCGAGCCCGAGAGCCGCGAGGCCAGCTCCGGCACCTGTCCCTCGTCGGAGCGCCAGAAGCGGCGCACCGTGTCCCGGTAGCGCCCGTTCCACTCCGCCCAGCCCGCCGGGAACTCGCCGAGCCGATAGCCGCCGGCGCCCAGGTCCCAGGGCTCGGCGATGAGCTTCACGCGCTGGAGCACCGGGTCCTGCTGCACGGTGGCGAAGAAGCGGGCGTGGCGCGAGAACTCCACCGGGTCGCGCGCCAGCGTCGTGGCCAGGTCGAAGCGGAAGCCGTCCACGTGCATCTCGGTGACCCAGTAACGCAGGCTGTCCAGCACCAGCTGGAGCACGCGCGGATGGGTCAGATCCAGGCTGTTGCCACAGCCGGTGGTGTCCCAGTAGTAGCGCGGCTGGTCCGGCTCCAGGCGGTAGTAGGCAGCGTTGTCGATGCCCCGGAAGGCGAGGCTGGGGCCCAGGTGGTTGCCCTCGCCGGAGTGGTTGTAGACCACGTCCAGGATGACCTCGATGCCCATGCGGTGGAACGCCTTCACCATGGACTTGAACTCGTTCACCTGCTCGCCGCGGGCGCCGGTGGCATAGCGGGGGTCCGGCGCGAAGAATCCGATCGTGCTGTAGCCCCAGTAGTTGGTGAGGCCGCGCTCCACCAGGTGGCGCTCGATCACGTGATGGTGCACCGGGAGCAGCTCCACGGCGGTGACGCCCAGGGAGCGCAGGTGGTCCAGGATCGGCTCCGACGCCAGGCCCAGGTAGGTCCCTCGCAGCGCCTCCGGCACGCCGGGGTGGCGCGCCGTCATGCCCTTCACGTGGCACTCGTAGATGAGCGTGCGGCTCCACGGGGTATTCGGCGGCGCGTCCGTCTCCCAGGTGAAGGAGGAGTCGACGACCACGCACCGGGGCACGTGCGGTGCGCTGTCGGCGTCGCTGCGGGCCAGGTCCTCCGCCGGATGTCCGATCCGGTAGCCGAACAGCGCATCGCTCCAGTCCACACGTCCGGCGATGGCACGGGCATAGGGGTCGACCAGGAGCTTGTGCGGGTTGAAGCGGTGGCCGCGCTCCGGCTCCCAGGGTCCGTGGACGCGCCAACCGTAGAGCTGCCCCGGACGCGCCTCCGGCAGGTAGCCGTGCCAGACCTGGTTCGTGCGCTCGCGCAGCGGGATGCGCTCCGACTCCTCGCGGGCATCGGGCGCATCGAAGAGGCACAGCTCGACGGCGGTCGCGTGCTCGGAGAACAGCGCGAAGTTGACGCCCTCTCCGTCCCAGGTGGCGCCCAGGGGCTGTGGAGAGCCGGGCCAGAGCCGCATCATGGGCTCGCCTCCAGGTAGAGCAACGCGGTCTCGGCGGCGACGCGCAGCGGTCCGGAGGCGTCCAGTCGCGCCGGCGCGCGTTCGCCCGCCTGGTCCCCGGCCGGCTCCCGAAGCTCGAAGCGCAGCTGCCAGGGGCCGCTGGCCGGGCCCGGGATCTCGGCGGGACGCGCACCCAGGTGGAAGACGGTCCAGGCCGCGCGTCCCCCGGGCGGGCGGCGCAGCAGGGTGATCCAGCCGGCGCCCGGATCGTGGTCGACCTGGAGCTCGCCGCCGCCCGGTCGCAGCGCCGGCTCCCGGCGACGCAGCTCCAGCAGGGTGCGATGCAGGGCAAGCAGCCCCGCGTGCGGCGGGTGCTCCGCTCGCGACGGATCGGGCCGCGAACGCTCGAAGGTCTCCGGAGCGGCCGGGTCCGGCAGCTCACCGGTCCAGGCGAAGGCGGCGAACTCCCGGCGTCGTCCGCTGCGCACCGCCTCGAGCAGGGCGGGATCGTCGTGACTCACGAAGTAGAGGAAGGGATTGGTCTCGCCGTACTCCTCGCCCATGAAGAGCAGCGGAACGTAGGGCGAGAGCAGCAACAGGGCTGTGGCCAGGCGTGAGCGCTCGGGGGGGAGCAGCGCGGCGAGACGCTCGCCCCGAGCGCGGTTGCCCACCTGGTCGTGGTTCTGCACGCACACCACGAAGCGGTCGGTGGGAACGTCCCGCGCCGGAGCGCCGTGACGGCGGCGCCGGTGCACGGAATGCCGCCCGTCGTAGACGAAGCGGTCGGCCAGGCACTTGGCGATGGGGCCGACACCTCCGAAGTCCGCGTAGTAGCCGTCGCGTTCTCCGGTCAGGGCCGCGTGCACCGCGTGGTGGAAGTCGTCGCTCCAGACGGCGTCGAGCCCGAGACCGCCGCGGGCCGGCTCGCGCACCAGGCGCGGATCGTTGGCGTCGCTCTCGGCGATGGCGTGGAGCGGGTGACCCCGCTGCTTCTCGCACGCCCGCACCACTCCGGCCAGCTCCGCCAGGAACGGTTGGGCGCTCTCGTCGTGGATGGCGTGGACCGCGTCGAGGCGCAGACCGTCCACGTGGAAGTCGAGCAGCCAGTAGCGCGCATTCTCCAGGAAGAACCGGCGCACCTCGTCGCTCTCCGGGCCGTCGAAGTTGACGGCGTGACCCCAGGGGGTGCGGTAGGCATCGGTGAAGTAGGGGCCGAAGTCCGCGAGCACGTTGCCCTCGGGCCCCAGGTGGTTGTACACGACGTCGAGGATCACGGCGAGGCCGGCGGCGTGCGCCGCGTCCACCAGCCGCTTCAGGCCCTCCGGCCCCCCGTAGCTGCTCTGGGGCGCGTAGGGGAAGACGCCGTCGTAGCCCCAGTTGCGCGACCCCGGAAACTCCGCCACCGGCATGAGCTCGAGCGCGGTCACCCCGAGCGCACGCAGCGGCGCCAGCCGCTCCACCACCGCCTCGAAGCGGCCCGCCGGGGTGAAGGTCCCCACGTGGAGCTCGTAGAGGACCAGATCCGCGCGCTCCACGCCGGTCCAGGCGGCGTCCGACCAGACGAAGCCGCTCGGGTCCACCACGCGCGAGGGGCCGTGCACGCCCGCGGGCTGGTGGCGGCTGGCCGGGTCCGGCCGCACCCGTGCGCCGTCCAGCACGAAGCGGTAGTCGAGTCCCGCGCCGGCGCCCTCCAGGGTGACCTCGAAGACGCCCGCGCGTGCGGGCGCCCGCGCCAGCGCACGCCGTTCGCTCCCGGGCAGCTCCAGCTCCACGCGCTCCGCGCGCGGCGCCCACACCGAGAGGTGGACGCCGCCGCCCGGGAGCACCCGCGCGCCGTGTCCGGGCACCGCCCGCATCAGGATGCGGGCGGGGCGAGCACGGCCTCGATGCCGCGCAGGGGAATGCCCACCCAGCCGGGCCGGTTGTTGAGCTCGTAGCCCACCTCGTAGAGCGCCTTCTCGAGCACGTACACGTCCAGCAGCAGGGCCAGCTCGTCCTCCGCCTCGGGGAGCAGCCGGTCGCCGCGCCCCTCCTCCAGATAGCCGCCCAGGAAGCGGGCGCACACCCAGTCCGCCCAGCGCCGGGCCCAGGGCTCGAGCACCGGAAGGTCCTCGGGACGCGCGAGGTCGAGCAGCGCGGTCTCGGCCGCGTAGTGGAAGGAGCGCAGCATGCCCGCCACGTCCACCAGCGGCGGGCGCTTGCGGCGGCGCTCGCCCAGGCTGCGCGCCGGCGCGCCCTCGAAGTCGATGATCACGAAGTCGCGCCCCGTCCACAGCACCTGGCCCAGGTGGTAGTCGCCGTGGCAGCGGATCAGGCGACCGCCCAGCGGGCGCTCGGTGACGCGGCGGAAGCGCGCGAACACCTCGTCCTCCTGCTCGAGCAGGCGCTCCGCGGCGGCGCGCGCGGGCTCCGGCAGATCCGGCGTGCTCTCGCGCAGGCTCGCCAGCACGCGCGCCGCCAGGTTGCGCAGCGACTGGTAGGCGGAGCGTCGCGAGAAGGGCGTGAAGCCTTCCGGCGCGAAGTCGTTGCCGTCCTCCGCCGTGCCGAGCGCGCGGTGCAGCTCGGCCGTGCGTCGGCCCAGCAGGGCGGCCAGGTCGAGGTAGGTGGCGAAGGGCTCCACCGCGTCGAGGTCCGGGGTGGCGCGGGCTCCGGACAGCAGGCCCTGCGGTGGGCTCGGCGGCGGCGGGGCGTCACGTCGTCGCGTCAGCACGCTCTCGAAGCAGCGGCCGATCTCGTCCAGGGTGAAGCGCCACGCGTCGCCCTCGTTGGGGACGTAGCTCTGGAACAACGCGAGCGTCGCCACGCCCGCGCGACCGAGCCGAACGTCCACGTGCCCGGCGTGGGCCGGGACGTGGGGGAAGCGCAAGGCGGTCAGATGCCGCACCACCTCGAGGTCGGGGTTCACGCCCTCGTCCACCCGGCGCAGGAGCTTGCCCACCAGGCGATCGCCGAAGATCCACGACGTGTTGCTCTGCTCGGCACCGAGCAGACGCGGCGAGAGGAGCTTGCCCTCGGCGGTGCGCGTGGCCGTGCGAAGCGCCGGGGTGGGCTGGCCCTGGATCTCCGCGCTGCGGCCGCGCAGCCGGCGGCGCCGGGCGGCCACGTCGAGCAGCCCCCGGGCCACGGTTTCGCTCGTGTCCTCCACGAGCGCGCCCTCCACGGCGCCCGCCCCGGAGGTCACCGTGACCTTCGCGAGCGCGTCGTCGGGCACCGCGCCGGGTCGGAAGCCGATCGGAAGCACGTAGACCTCGGGCTCGCCCTCCGCGTACTCCACGCGCAGCAGGGCCAGCCGCGTGGAGCGCTCCTCGCCGAGCGGAATGGTGTCGAGCGTGTGCACCGAGCGCAGCCGGCGCGCCTTGGAGCGGAACCAGCGTCGTCGGGGGAGCCAGGCGGCCAGCACGCGCTCCAGCTGGGCGCGCGCGCGACCCTCCAGCAGCCCCTCCCAGCTTCGCGCCACCTCCAGCGAGGGCGGCGGCGCCGAGGCCTCCCGGGGCAGCAGGGCCGTGGCCCGAGGGGGCTCCAGGGAGAACCAGTAGAAGGCGTGGGGACCCAGCGTCAGGACCACGGGCTGCTCGGTGACGGGAGGGAACTCCACGCGCCCGTAGAGCTCGACCGGGACGCAGCCCTTGAACTCGCGAAGGTCCAGCTCCACGTACTGCGGGAAGCGCGAGAGGTTCGCCACCACCAGCAGCCGCTCCTCCTCGTAGCGGCGCAGGAAGGCCAGCACCTTGCGGTTCTCCGGCGCCAGCGGCTCGAAGCTTCCGCGGCCGAAGGCGTGGAGCTGGCGGCGCAGGGCGAGCGTGCGCTTGGTCCACCAGAGCAGGGAGCTGGGGTTGCCCTGCTGCACCTCGACGTTCACCGCCTCGTAGTGGTACTCGGGATCCATGATGACGGGCAGGATCAGCTGCTGCGGATTGGCGCGGGAGAAGCCGGCGTTGCGGTCCGGGCTCCACTGCATGGGCGTGCGCACCCCGTTGCGGTCGCCCAGGTACACGTTGTCTCCCATGCCGATCTCGTCGCCGTAGTAGATTACCGGGGTGCCGGGCAGCGAGAGCAGCAGGGCGTTCATCAGCTCCACGCGACGGCGGTTGTTCTCCAGCAGGGGCGCCAGCCGGCGGCGAATGCCCAGATTGATGCGGGCGCGGGCGTCGCGCGCGTACACGCGCCACATGTAGTCGCGCTCCTCATCCGTCACCATCTCGAGCGTGAGCTCGTCGTGGTTGCGCAGGAAGATGGCCCACTGGGCGTTGTCCGGGATCGCGGGCGTCTGCTCCAGGATGTCGAGGATCGGATAGCAGTCCTCCATGTGTACGGCCATGAAGAGCCGGGGCATGATCGGGAAGTGGAACGCCATGTGGCACTCGTCGCCCTTGCCGAAGTAGGCGACGGCGTCCTCGGGCCACTGGTTGGCCTCGGCCAGCAGCATGCGATCCTCGAAGCGCTGGTCCACGTGGGCGCGCAGCTCGCGCAGGAAGCCGTGCGTCTCCGGCAGGTTTTCGCAGGAGGTGTTCTCGCGCTCGTAGAGATAGGGGACGGCGTCCAGGCGCAGGCCGTCCACCCCCATCTCCAGCCAGAAGTCGAGCGCTCCCGTCACCGCGCGCCGCACCTCGGGGTTGTCGAAGTTCAGGTCCGGCTGGTGGGCGTAGAAGCGGTGCCAGTAGTAGGACTTGGCCACGGGGTCCCAGGCCCAGTTGGAGTGCTCGAAGTCGGAGAAGATGATGCGGGCGTCGGTGTAGCGGTCGGGGGTGTCGCTCCAGCCGTAGAAGTTGCGCCAGCGGCTGCCCGGGGGGCTGTTGCGGGCGCGCTCGAACCAGGGGTGGTCCTTGGAGGTGTGGTTGATCACCAGCTCGGTGATGATCCGCAGGCCGCGGGCGTGGGC
>JBFGJV010000030.1:0-21499 GCA_041577015.1 Myxococcota bacterium | reverse complement strand
GGATCCGCCTGCTGCTACACCCCGACCCTATGGAGCGGCGCCGAGACGTGTCAAGCGGAATCGGCCGCGCGGATCCGGCGCGCGCGTGAAACGCTCTCGATTCCGGGGGGTCCCACCGATTCCTGCACACCAGCCGCCCGAGCTAGGCGGACCGGGAGCCCTTCGAGACCTCGAAGCGCCCCAGCGAGACTCCGTCCGCCACCGGCCCGAGGTCGCCGATCATGCACTTGACCGAGCCGCCGCCCTTCTTCAGGAACTCGGAGACGTCCACCGGGATCGGCGTGACGCCGCGCTCGCGCACCCGGGCGAGGAGGCCCTCCGAGAGGCCGTCGGGCATCAGCAGGAAGGACTCGCCGCTTCTCGTGAGGGTGAAGGAGTTGGCGGCGTAGCGCGCCGCGTCCGCCTCGGGGATCTCGATCAACGCGGGGCCGAAGCGTTCGCGGAGCTGCGCCCAGCCCTCGCGGGTGAGCGCGCGAGCGTAAACCAGCAGATGCTCGCGTCCGGGTCCGAAGGCGCAGAGGGCCGTGTCGCCGTGGTAGTGGGCCTCGAGAACGAGCTCCACGCCCAGCACCGGCCGGGGCGCCACGATCGGCTCCAGCACCTGGCGCACGTCCGCGTCGGTGCGGAAGCCGTAGACGCGCTTCCAGGGCGGAAGCCCCCAGTGCGGTACGAAGCGCTGGCGCTCGAGCCGGCCGTGCGTCAGCACGTGATGCCCACCCACCGGGAAGAAGTCCGCCTCGCCCTCGAAGCGGTAGCGCGTCGGAATCGAGCCCAGCCGATAGCCCGCCTCGCGCAGCACGTGCTCGTAGTGGGATCGCTCGCCGGCACGGCTCTCGATCAGGTTGGAGGGATAGAAGGTCTTCTCTGCGTGCGGGCGCTCTGCGTCCACGTCGGTGAGGAAGCCGGCGTTGGCCGGATAGACCAGGCCGGGCTGGGCCGGGTCCGGCGGCACCACCAGCACGCGAACGCCCAGGTCGAGCAGCGTGTCCCGGAGCCGCCGCCACTGGCGGATGGCGCGCTGCTGGTCCACGCGTCGCCGCGTGCCGAGCCGCGTGCGCGTGTGGGGGTTCGCGCCCCCCTTCACGCTGAAGTGCGCGGGATCGCCCATCAGGATGGCGCGGGACCAGCGCTCGGGCACGGAGGCGGCGAGCGCCTCGGCGCTCAAGGTCGGGGCATCCCGGGCGGGAGCGCGTCGGGATCGAAGCCGCCCACGTACTCGAGGCGCGCCTGGGGCACGGTGCAGTAGACCGTGGCGAGGATGCCCGCGGGTCGGTCGTTGCCGCTGCGGCGCAGGCCGCCGAAGGGAAGCCGCCCGCTGGCGCCCACGGTGCCGCGGTTCCAGTTGAGGACGCCCGTGCGCACGCGGCCCACGCCGTGCAGGAAGCGCTTGCGGTCGCGCGTCATCACCGAGGCGGCCAGCCCGTAGTCGCAGTCGTTCGTCGCGGCGATGGCCTCCTCGAGATCGCCCACGGGGTAGAGCGCGGCCTCGGGGCCGAAGATCTCCTCGCGCTGGTAGGGGTGGGTCTGCGCGGTGCCGGCGAAGCGGACCAGGCCCGGCCCCACGAAGGGGGGCGGAAGTCCGCGGTCCGAAACGAAGACGCGCTCGCCTCCGGCCTCCGCCGCCAGGGCTCGGTAGCGCGCCACCGTCTCGAAGGACCGGCGGGAGACGAGCGGGCCCATGAAGACGTGCTCGTCGAGGGGCGGCCCGGCTCGCACGCCGCCCAGCACGCGTGCCAGGCGCTCCGCGAAGGGCTCGATCACGTCGCGCTCGGCGAAGATGCGCGAGAGCGAGGTGCAGCGCTGTCCGGTGGTGGCGCAGATCGAGAGCGCCGCCTCGGAGACGGCCAGGTCCAGGTCGGCGTCCGCCAGCACGATCATGGCGTTCTTGCCGCCCATCTCGAGCGCCAGGATCTTGCCTGGCTGGTCGAGCGTCGCCTCGGCCAGGGCGCGTCCCACGCCCCAGGAGCCGGTGAAGAGGATGCCGTCCACGTCGGGGTGGAGCGCCAGGGCGCGGCCGGTCTCGGCTCCGCCCTGCACCACCTGGAGGACACCCGGCGGGAGGCCCGCGTCCTGCCACGCCTGCGCCATCCAGGCGCCCACGGCGGGGGCGAGCTCGCTGGGCTTCAGCACCACCGTGTTGCCCGTGGCCAGGGCTGGGACCACGTGCCCGTTCGGAAGGTGCGCCGGGAAGTTGAAGGGCCCGAGCACCGCGAGCACGCCGCGGGGCTCGAAGGTGGCTCGCGCCGCGGGCCCCGCCTCGATCCCGGCCACGAAGCGCATGCCCTCGGCGAGGGTCGCCTCCACCTTCGCCGGCAGCAGCGCGGCCTCCGCGCGTGCGTCCCAGAGCGCCTTGCCCACCTCCCGGGCCACCAGCCGCGCCAGCTCCTCGTGGCGCTCGCGCGCGACGTCCGCGAAGCGGCGCAGCACGGCCGCGCGCGCCTGGAATCCCGCCTCCCCCCACGCCGGAAACGCGGCGCGGGCCCGCGCCACGGCGCCGTCCACGGCGGCGGCGTCGGCCACCGGGAAGCGTCCGACCTCGTCCTCCGGGTCCGCGGGGCAGACGCTGCGCAGGGTCTCGCTCACCACGCTCTCGCCGCGCTCAGGGCAGCGGCGTCACGGCGACGCGGTCGCCCGCCGCGACCCCGAGCGCCTCGCGGCACTCCTTCGACACCACGGGCGCGCCCTCGTCGTCGAGCGGCACGACGGTGGCGCGGAAGCCGGCTGCCGTCTCCGCCGAGAGCAGGGCCAGGGGCTCCCGCATCGGACGCGGCTCGCCGAAGGGGAGCCCCGGGAGCACCAGCTCCCGCCGCTCGCGCACCGACGCGATGGCGTCGCGCGACGCACCGTAGTAGGGCCCTCCGTCGAAGGGGTCCACCTGGTTGAGCGGACGGAAGCCCACCTTCTCCAGGATGCGCACCGCCGCCCTCGCCGTGGGCCCCGGCTGCCCGATCACCGCCTGCACCGACTCCGGGAAGAGTGTCGCGTAGACCGGATCCACCGGGAAGAGGTCGGCGATGAACTGCTTGGTGCGGAGCGAGAGCCGGTCCGCCTCGCGGAACGAGAGACCGGTGAAGCGGGCGCCGAAGGCGTCCCACAGGCGGTTCTTCCCCGGCGCGTCGAAGGGCGAGAGCATCTCGGCGATCACCTCGCGCGCGAAGCGATCGGGATGGGCCGAGATGAAGGCGAAGCGCACGATGGAGAGCGCCTTGCCGCACTTCTCCGGGTGGCGCCGGTATTCCGGATCCAGGATCAGGCCGCCGATCTCGGTGGGACCGTCGGTGCTCGAGCGCAGGCGCAGCTTGGTGTGGACGAAGCGTCGCTCCAGGTCGCCGCTGCGCCGCTCCTCGCTGGAGACCTCGAGCCAGTAGTGGGGCGCCTCGGGGGTTCCGTGCTTGGCCAGGATCGTGGAGGTGCCCACGCAGCGGCGCGCGTCCAGATCCTCCAGCACGAAGACGTAGACGCCTTCCTGCCAGCCGCCCAGCTCCCGGGCGAAGGAGCGACGGGAGGCCTCGATGCGCCGGGCCAGGAAGTCCCGGTCGCTCGGCAGGTTCATGGAGTCCAGCTGCCGGGCCAGGTCGGCGAGCGCATCGAGATCGCCCGCCGCCACCGGGCGCAGCATCAGCACGGCAGCCCTCGCTCCTCCGCCACGCGCCGGAGTGCCTTCTCGAGCATGGTGAAGCCCGCCTCGAGCTCCTCGTCCGTGGTGTTGAGCGGGAGCAGCATGCGGATGCGGGTGGGCTCCGAGCCGGCGGTGAAGAGCAGCAGCCCCTCCTCGAAGGCGGCCTCCAGCACCGCGCGCGCCACCTGCGCGGAGCCGTCCAGCGCGACGAAGGCGTGCATGGCGCCCAGCCCCTCTCGCTCTCCCACGGCGCGGGGCATGCGCTTGGCCAGCGAGTCGAAGCGGTGGGCGACCCGGCGGCCCAGCACGGCGACGCGTCCCTCCGGCCCCAGGTAGCCCTCGCTCTCGAGCCGCTCGATGATGCGCGCGCCCACGGCCATGCCCACCGAGGCGCCCGCGTAGGTGCCGGAGACCAGGCCCGGGCGGGGGGCGTACGCCTTGGTGAAGAGCACCGCGCTGCCCTGGAGCGTCTTGCCGGCGGTCACCAGGTCGACCCACTCGTCGAGCTCCAGGGCGCGGAAGGCAAAGAGCTCGCCGGTGCGCGCGAAGGTCTGCACCTCGTCCACCCAGACCGCCACGCCCTCCTCGTGACAGCGCTCCATCAGGGCGACGAAGAACTCGCGGGGCGCCGTGCGTATGCCTCCCTCCCCCTGCACCAGCTCGAACAGCATGCCGGCCACGCGGCCGGGATGCCGGCGCAGATGCGCGTCCAGGGCGGCCAGACTCTTTCGGGTGGACTCCGGGTCGAAGCGGTCGAAGAAGGGCACCTGGAGCACGTTGCCGCGAAGCGGCAGGCCCTCCCGGAAGCCGGGCTTGTCCGTGAGCTCCGCGAGCGTCGTGGTGCGCCCGGCGAAGCCGCCCTCGAAGGCGACAAAGCGATCGGCCGGGAAGCGCTTCTGGAAGATCATCTTCAAGGCGTTCTCGTTGGCCATGGCGCCGGAGAGCGACAGGAAGACGTGCTTCAGGCGCTTGCCGGCGTGGCGCAGCAGCGCCTTCGAGACGCGCAGGTACTCCGGCCCCGGCACCAGGTGACCCTGGAAGACCACGTCGCCGGCCGCTGCCGCCACCGCGGTCTCGAGCAGGTCCCGGTCGCCGTGCCCGAAGCCGTAGACGCCGATGGCCCCGATGAAGTCGAGCTTCCAGGTGCCGTCGGCGAGCCGCACGCGGGCCCCCCGGCCCAGGCCCGAGGCGAGCGCCGGCAGCACCAGCGGACGGGCCCGCAGCCGCTCCACCTCGCGGATGGCCCGGGCGTAACGCTGCGGAGAGAGCTGGCGGGAGGCCGCCTCCTCCGCAACGGCATCGAGGAGCGCGGACGCGGCCTCGCGCACTGCCGGGGCGTCGATCCACGGATCGAGGGGGCTCGGAGGGAGTCGCCGGGCCATCGGGCAATGCTATCGGCCCCCCGGTGCTCCTGCTTGGGCGTGTCGGGGAGCGCTTCGAATCCCGCGGGGATTCCCCCGCGTTGCGGCTGCCGATGAGGCCTGATCGGCGTCCCTCGGCTACGTTTCCGAGGCCGCCGCGGCGGACGGGGGGACGCCCGGGGCAAGGTTGTGCCGGGTGCGCCTTGATCCCGCTCCCACCCGTGACGATGCATTAGGAAGATGGCCACCCGACGCAAGGTCCGACGCTCCCGCCGCGCCAAGAAGCGCGCCGACGCCCCCCCGCGCCGCAGGGCGCTGGCGGGAGAGGTGCCGTACCTCGGCCTGGTGCGGGCTCCCGCGCAGATGCCGCACTCGCCCCGGGCCCGCAAGGGCGGGGAGATCACGGTCGCCACCTACAACGTGCACCGCTGGACGGGATTGAACGGCCGCGGCACACCCGATCCCGGACGGGCGGGCTTCGTGATCTCGGAGCTGGGGGCCGACGTGATCGGGCTGCAGGAGGTGCTGCGCCCCTTCGAGGGCGAGGATCCGCTGGAGCGGCTGGCGGACGCCCTGCGCCTGCACCTGGCCTTCGTGACGACGCGCGTCCATCGCCTGGGCGAGCTCGGCAACGCGATCCTCTCGCGCTGGCCGATCGCGAGCGCCTCGCTGGTGGATCTCTCCTTCTCCCGCGTGGAACGTCGCAGCGCCGTGGCGGCGCAGCTGCACGCCCACGGGACGCAGCTCTCGGTGGTGGCCACGCACCTGGCCCTGGTGGACCGCACCCGCCACCGACAGGTGCGGCATCTCCTGGAGCACCCCCACTTCGACAGCGGTCCGGTGATCCTGCTGGGCGACATGAACGCCTGGCGGCGTTGCCGGGCCACGCGCGCCCTGGAGGCGAACCTGCGCGGCCACGGCTCTCTCGAGTGGCCGCCTTCGTTCCCGGCGACTCGCCCGGTGCTGGCCCTGGATCGCGTCTACGCGCGCAATGCGCGCGTCGTGGACGTGCAGGCCCACTTCACCGAGGCGTCGCGCCGCGCCTCGGACCACCTGCCGGTGGTGGCGCGCGTCGCCCTCGGCTGAGGGTCCGTTCCCTCGGCACCCCGGGGAATCCTGACCGCGGGTCCGCGTGCCGGCTTGCCCCCGTGGCCGGAACCTGTCTAAATACGGCCCGAGGACACGTCCATGTCCCAGGCCCGTGCCCATCACACCCTGGCATTGGTAGCGCTCGGCACGCTCTGCCTGTCTTCGAGCGTGGAGCCGGTGGCCGCACCCGTGGCGACGCCGGTGGTCGCCGTGGCCGCTCCGGAACCCACCCCGAGCGTGGATCACCGGGAGGACGCGCTAGAGGCGCGCGTCGCCGCGGAGCTCGCCGGCCGCCGCATGGGGCTCTCGCGAGACGCCATCCAGCGCCTGGCGCACACGCTCGTGACGGAATCCCGTGCGCGCGGCATGGACGCCGAGCTGGTGCTGGCGGTGATGCAGGTGGAGAGCAGCTTCCGACCCGGCGTCGTCTCGTCCGCGGGTGCCGTCGGCCTGATGCAGGTGCTCCCGTCCACGGGAGAGGCGCTCGCGGGACGGCTGGGAATCGTCTGGCGCGGTCCGGAGACGCTGCTGGACCCCGACGCCAACGTGCGGCTCGGGATCGCCTACCTCGACCAGCTGCGCGCGCGCTACGGACGGCTGTCCCCTGCGCTCGCGGCCTACAACTGGGGCCCCACGCGCATCGACCGACGTCTCGGCTCGGGCGCCTCCCTTCCCCAGCGCTACGTGCACAAGGTGCTCGGCGCCTGGGCCGAGCACGCCCGGCGCGCCACGAGCTGAGCGCGCCGAGCCCTCCGCCAGCCACCCCCGGCACGGCTTGCCCGCCGCGGTGGCCATACAACGGAGCCTCCATGGACTGGATCGCCGACCCGCAGGGCTGGATCGCACTGCTCACGCTCACCGCCCTCGAGCTCGTGCTCGGGGTGGACAACATCATCTTCATCTCGATCCTCGCCGGCAAGCTGCCCGCCCGTCAGCAGTTGCGCGCGTGGCGGCTCGGGCTCGCGCTCGCCATGCTGATGCGCATCGTCTTGTTGTTCTCCCTGGCGTGGGTGATCCGCCTGACGGCGCCGCTCTTCACGGTGCTCGGGAACGAGATCTCCGGCCGCGACCTGATCCTGATCGCCGGCGGTCTCTTCCTGCTGGCGAAGAGCACCCACGAGATCCATCAGAAGCTCGAGGGAGGCGAGGCGCGGATCTCCGCGCGGGAGCGCGTGTCCTTCCGCAGCGTGATCGTGCAGATCATACTGCTCGACATGGTCTTCTCGCTGGACTCCGTGATCACGGCCGTGGGGATGGTCCGCGAGGTGGCCATCATGGTGATCGCCGTCGTCATCGCCATCGCGGTCATGATGCTCTTCGCCCGCCCGATCGGAGACTTCGTGGAGCGGCACCCGACCGTGAAGATGCTGGCGTTGAGCTTCCTGCTGCTGGTGGGGACGGCGCTGGTAGCCGATGGGCTCGATCTGCACATCCCGCGCGGCTACATCTACTTCTCGATGGCCTTCTCGGTGCTCGTGGAGATGCTGAACCTGCGGCTGCGCCGGCGCCGTGGGCCGCCGGTGGTGCTCCACGAGCCCTACGTGCGCGGCTCGTAGATGCCGAGTCGCTCCGGAAGCTGATCCAGCTCTTCCGGGAGCGCCGCACGCAGCCGTGCGCCGAGATCGAGCGCACGCTCGCCGATCACCTCCGCCTCCAGGGCCGAGGCCACGGCGGCGTGGAGCCGATCCGCCGTGAGACGCGCCCTGGGCACGGCCGGCGGGCCGAGCCCGAGCTCCCGTACGCGGCGCGCCCAGTAGAACTGATCCGCCACGTGGGGCACCAGCACCTGGGGCACGCCGGAGCGCGCGGCCGGGGTGGTGGTTCCGGCGCCCCCGTGGTGCACCACGGCCGCGCAGCGCGGGAAGAGCCGCGCGTGGGAGACGGAGCCGACGGTGGCGACGCCCTCCGGAAGCGGGCCCTCCCCGAGCCCCGCCCAGCCCCGGGAGACGAGCGCCCGGCAGCCGAGTCGCTCCACCACCCGGAGCACGGTGCGCGTGGTCCGCGCCGGGTCCGGATCCGTCATGCTGCCGAAGCCGAAGTACACCGGCGGCGGACCCGCCTCCAGGAAGTCGTACAGCTTGACCGGCAGGGGCTCACCCTGCCGCGGGTGCAGGCAGGGCACGCGATCCACCGGCAGGGAGACGTCGGGCGGGAGCGGTGCCAGCTCCGCGTCCGCGGCCAACACGGGCCGCTCGGTCAGGAGCTGGCGGTAGACCTGGCGCACCGGCGCGAGCCCCAGGGCCGCACGCTCGTGGTTCAGCGCTCCGCGCAGCATCCAGTCGTGGAGCGGGTGCACCAGCAGCCAGGCCAGACGGTTCAGCCACGGCGGCAGCGACTCCACCTGCAGGAAGAAGGGGGGATGGGTGCGGGAGGGGAGCAGGATCGGACAGTACGCCAGGTAGCGATACGGGATGCGGAGGGCCTCGGTCACGGACGCGGCGGCCACGGTGACCCCCCCTCCCAGCACGAGATCGCAGCCCGGGAGCGCATCCCGGAGCGCCTGGAACTGCTGTGGCAGACGCGCGCGCATCCAGCGGGCGGCGGTGCGCAACGCGGCGAGCCCGCCCGCCTCCATGAGGTGCGCGTGCTGGCTCAGGAAGTCCCGGACCGGGTCCCCGATCGGTCGGAACGCCAGGTCCTGCGCCTCGGCGTCGGCCTCGAAGTCCGGAGGCGCGCACAGTACGGCCTGGTGCCCGCGCGCACGGAGCCAACCACCCAGCGCGAGCAACGGATGAACGTCCCCGCGCGTTCCCTCGCCCACGAGCGCCACGCGCATGGCTCGAGAAATCGAGCGGACGAGAGCCGGACTTGAGGCCGGCGGGCTAGACTGCGCCCCCATGTCACCTCTGCGCCGTGCGCTTGCGCTCCTGGCTCTCCCCCTCTGTGCCTGTACCGGGGGCGACGCGGTGATGGATGCCGAGGCGCGCCTGGAGGGCCTCGGCGCCGCGCTGCGCCCGGGACTCCACGAGGTGGGTGCCTTCCGGGTGATCTGGGAGGGCGACGGGCCGGGCTCGGCGCGTCTACGCATCGTGCACGCGGAGCTTCCCGGACGGACGCTGTTCGCCTCGCGTCCCGGCCGCGCCTTCGTGGGCGCCGCGCGCGGGGAGGCACGCGTGCTCGCGTCACGCGCCCACTTCCGGATCCGCGACCGCATCCGCGAGCGATGCGGCGACCAGCGCGTGGCCTCCCTGGCCCGCGAGGGCGACGCGGTGGTGCTGCGCGGAAGCCTGCATTGTCCCTCGGGACCGCTTCCCTGGAGTTTGCGCCTGGCCCCGGCGCCGGAGTCCACGAGCCAGCTGCGCTTCGAGCTGCGCCTCGGGCGGGAGGGCTTCGACCGCGTCGCCCTGGCGCTCGCCGCGGACCCGGCCGAGCGCTTCTTCGGCTTCGGTCAGCAGTTCACGCACCTGGATCTCAGCGGCCGCCGCGTTCCCATCTGGCTCCAGGAGCAGGGCATCGGACGCGGTCGCCAGCCGCTCACCCTGCTCGCCAACCTGCTGGCGCACGCCGGCGGAGACTGGTCCACGAGCTACGCGCCGGTTCCCCACACGCTGACGAGCCATGGTCGCTCGCTGTTCCTGGAGAACGCGGAGTTCTCGCGCTTCGACCTGCGGGCGCCCGGGCGCGTCGTGGTCGAGGTGTTCGCGGACCGGCTCGCGGGACGCCTCGCGGGCGGGGAAGACCCCGCCGAGCGGGTGGAGGCGTACACGGCCTGGGCCGGGCGCATGCGTCCGCTCCCGGCGTGGCTCGAGGGCGGTGTCGTGGTGGGCGTACAGGGAGGCACCGAGCGGGTCCGCGCCGTGCGTCGCACCCTGGAGGCCGCTGGCGTCCCCGTGGCGGCGTTCTGGATCCAGGACTGGGTGGGGCCTCGGGTCACGAGCTTCGGCCGCCAGCTCTGGTGGAACTGGGAGCTCGACCGGAGCCACTATCCCGGGTGGGAGGCCCTGGTTCGCGAGCTGCGCGCGGCGGGTATCCGCGTCCTGCTCTACGCGAACCCCTTCCTGGTCGATGCCCGCGAGAAGCCCGGCGTGCGCGACAACCTCTTCGTGCAGGCACGCGACCGTGGGCTCCTGGTGCGTGCTCCGGACGGCAGCCCCGCCATGACCACGATCACGGACTTCGACGCCGCGCTGCTGGACCTGACCGACCCGGCCGCCCGAGCCTGGATCCGGGACGTCCTCGTCCGCCGGCTGCTCGGTGCGGGCGCCTCGGGCTGGATGGCCGACTTCGGCGAGGCGTTGCCGTGGGACGCGGTGCTCGCCAACGGGGAGCGCGGCGCGCAGTGGCACAACCGCTACCCCGAGCTCTGGGCAGAGGTGAACCGCGAGGCGATCGACGCCGCCGGCCTTGGCGACGAGGCGGTCTTCTTCACGCGCTCGGGCTTCACGCACAGCCCTCGCTTCTCCACGCTCTTCTGGCTCGGCGACCAGCTCGTCACCTGGGACCGCCACGACGGGATGGCCTCCCAGCTGACCGGTCTCCTCTCGGGCGGGCTCTCGGGCTTCACGCTCAACCACGGTGACGTCGGGGGATATACCTCGATCCAGGCACCCGTCGTGGGCGTGCGACGCTCCCGGGAGCTCTTCCAGCGCTGGGCCGAGCTGGCCGCGTTCCAGGTGGTGTTCCGAACCCACGAGGGCGTGCTCCCGGAGGCCAACCACCAGTTCGATTCGGACGCGGAGACGCTGGGCCACTTCGCGCGCATGGCGAAGCTCCACGCGGCGCTGGGCTTCCTGCGCCGGGAGCTGGTGCGCGAGGCGGCCACGCGTGGTCTGCCCCCGGTGCGTCCGCTCTTCCTGCACCATGCGGGCGATCCCGAGGCCTGGCGGCTCCCGCCCACGCAGTTCCTGCTCGGCGCGGAGCTGCTGGTGGCACCGGTGCTCGCACCCGGACGCGGCACGGTGCGAGCCTGGCTACCCGCCGGCCGCTGGGTGCACCTGTGGACGGGCTGTCCGCATCGCGCCGACGGCGGCACCTGGGTCGAGGTGCCCGCGCCTCTGGGCGAGCCGGCGGTCTTCTGGCCGGAGGGATCGCCCGTGGGACCGCGGCTGCGGCTCGAGCTCGCCGCGCGCGGCATCGGGACGCCGGCCGCCTGCGCCGCGCGCTGAGTCGCCTCGCCCGACCCGGAACACGAGGAGGGGGCCGTGGCCCCTGGGATTCAGAAGCTCACCACCACCGTGTTCGAGCAGATCCCGCCGCCCGTCTCGCACACCTGATAGAGGTAGCTGCCGCCGCCCTTGGCGCCGATCGCGTCGGTGTAGGAGCCGGTGTTCGCCACGGTCGTGACGAGCACTGCGTCGCGCCAGATCTCCACGTTGGTGCCGGCGGCGCCGCTCCAGGCGAGGTCGACTTGCTGGCGTCCCTTCACCTTGTAGCCGGAAGCCGCGAGGGTGACGCCCCCCGGCGTCGTCACGGGTGCGGACGCGACCCAACTCGACGCCCCGGCGCCGTTGAAGGCCCGCACGCGATACTCGTAGGTCGTGCTCGGCGCGGCAGAGTCGTCGTCGTGAAGGGTGGCGTCCGCCGGCGCAGTGCCGAGGGCCGTCCAGGAGACGCCGTCGAGGGAGCGCTCGATCTCGAAGCCGAGCTCGTCCCCCGAGAGGTCGCTCCACGTGACCGCCACGTGGGTGCTCGTCAGCGCCTGGGCCAACACGTCGGCGGGAGCCGGCGGCGGAGCTGCGAAGGGATCGAAGTCGGCCCGCAGGGCCAGGCGATCGACATGCACCGTGTCGAGCGTCGTCTCGCCGGCGGTGCGATCGGTATCGACAACCCGGATTTCGAGCGGGCCCGCCACGCCGAGCGGCAGGAGCGCCGTCTGCTCGAGAGGCGTGGTGTCCGTCACCACCAGGAGTGGGGTCCAGCTGGCGCCGCCGTCCGTCGAGAGCTCGAAGACGAAGTCGTCGGGACCAGCGCCGCTGCGCCACGCCGTCACGGAGAAGGTGGCGGCGTTCGAGACCGGCAGGTCGAAGCTCCAGGCGTGCTCGAGCCGGCTCCTGCGGCGGCTCGGTTTTCCGCCCGTGGTGGTCTCGGTGACGCTCTCGGGGACGCCGTCGGCCCCCTGCGTGTCGACGTACGAGCCGCTCACGTTGCCATGCACGGAGCTCTCCGTCTGGGCGTAGACGTCGATGTAGGAATCCGTAGTGGCACTCGCCACGTTCGAGGGGCCCGAGCTCCCGCCCGGGTTGAATGCCCTGACGCGGTAGAACCAGGTGCTGGCCGGGTCGAGCCCCGTGTCCGTCCAGGTGATCTGGTCGGCGGCGACGCTGGCCGCGGCGCTCCAGGCGACCCCATCCGGGGAGCGTTCGACGTCGTAACCGTCCTCACCTGCCACATCGCTCCAGTCGAGCTGGATCGCGCTGCCCGAGAGCGGGGCCGCGGCGAGGCTGGACGGCGCCGGCGGCGGAGGCGGAGGCGGGAAGGTGGTGGCCCCGTCCACGTTCGAGTAGCCCGAGGACCCGGCGCCGTTGTAGGCAGAGACCCGGTACCAGTAGCTCGTATTCGGGGCCAGGCCGGCGTCCGTGTAGCCGCTGGTGTCGGCGGGGAGGGAGGCGATCTCGCTGAAGCTGCTGCCGTCGAGCGAGCGCTCGACCCGAAAGCCCGACTCGTCGCTGGAGGTGTCCGTCCAGATCAGATCGATCGCATCCCAGGAGTTGGCAGTGGCGGCCAGGCCGGTCGGGGTCGCCGGCGGACTCGAGACCACCGTGTCGCGGAAGGATGCGATCGTGTCGGCGGTCTCGGTCATGGACCGCGCGTTGTCCGCGGAGTTCTGCGGGTCCAGCTCGTGGTCGATGCCGGTCGCGAAGCCGTTGTGCAGAACGTCCGGGTTCGAGAAGTGCAGGATGCGGCTCGCCCCGGTGCAGCTGTACGACATCACGGTGCGGAACCCGGTGCCGTCGCTGGTGCAGCGTCGGTAGCCGTAGGAGTAGGGGAAGGCGCCCGAGACGCTCGCGTTGGCGCGGTCGTGCGCGTCGCCCTGGTTGTGCCCGATCTCGTGCGCGAGCGTGTGGTTCGAGAGGCAGCCGGAGTAGGTGACGGAGAAGGCCGCGGAGGCGAACGAGGCCGACTCGTTCGTCATCACGTAGGCGATCCCGCAGTAGTTCGTATCCTCGGAGATCAACGCCACGAGATCGGCGCCCACCTGGTCGCGCAGGGCATGGACCCCGTCCATCCAGCCGTCGTTCGGCTGCCTCAGGCGCTCGAGCGTGAGGCCCATGTCCCCCGTCTCGCCGTAGCTCACCTCCGCCATGTGGACGAGGGAGAGCTGGAGATCGATCAGGCTGTTCTGGTAGGCCTGGTTGGCGGAGGCCACGGCGTCGAGGATCTTGGTCTCGACGCCTGCCTGCCCGTAGCGGGCGCGGCTCGCGGGCGTGTAGACCACCAGCAGATCGTGGGTCCAGCTGGCGGCGTTGGTGGGCGGAGCGCCTTCGTCCCCGCCTGCGAGGCCCGGGTCGACCGGCGCAGGGGTGGGCGGTAGCTGGTGGGTGTCGATCTCGAAGAAGAAGCTGCCGCGAGGGTCCGTCAGCACCTCGAACTGGCGCTCGCCGAAGAAGATCGAGCCCGCGATGTGGCCCCGGTGGAAGGTGAGCGAGACGTGGCTTCCCGGGAAACCATCGACGCTGCCGATCCAGGTGTGGCTGCCGCCCGGGCGCAGGACGCGCCGCGTGCGGGTCGCGACCGCGGACTCCCCCTCCCAGAGCTGGAACGTGAAGCGGCTCTGGCCCAGGACGCCCGGTCGAAGCGCCACGGCTCGCGCGTGCTCCGGGATCGCGTGTGCGGCCAGCTCGGAGCCGGGAACCTCCCAGAGCAGCTCGAAGAGCTCCGGGGCGTCGTGTCCGGCCCGCGAAGGAGCGGCCGCAAACGTGACCAGGGCCAGGGCGATCAGTGCGCGACGGACGCTCATGGATCCCTCCTCGGGGCGGGTCCGGAGTGGGCAGGGCGCACCTCGCTCCCGCGCTTCCCGGGTGGGTGTCCATCAGGCTGCCGCGGGTGACGGCGCCTCACGGAGAATGCGTGCCGAGACCCCGAGAACGCGTCCGGTCACCGTCTTCGCTGGCCTCGAGACGCCGGCCGCCGGCGTGGCGCGCCCAGTCGGCTCACTCGATCGCGAAGACGAGCACCACGTTCGCCGAGAGCTCGAGCTGGCCGGGCTCCACCGGGACCGCCGCCATCGCCTCGGCCCGCGCCACGCGCGCCAGGGGGATCGGCGCCGACGTCCCCTGCTCCTCGAGGCTCAGCACGCGTCCCAGCTCCACCTCGGCAGCCTCCGCGAAGAGCCCGGCCTTGCGTCGCGCGTCGGCGACGGCGCGCTTGCGGGCCTCGTCCAGCAGGGGCTGCGGCTCGGCGACGGAGAAGGAGATGCCGCGCATCTCGTTCGCACCCGCCTGGACGACCCCGTCCAGAATGCGCCCCACGCCTTCCAGCTCCCGGACGATCACCCGCACGCCGTTCGAAGCCCGGTAGCCGACGATGCGGGGCGGCTCCTTGCGATTCGGCTCGTGCCGGTACTGGGGGGTCACGTCGAAGCGCTCGGTCTGCACATCCTTCGGGTCGACGCCCAGCTCGCGGAGCGCCGCAATCACCTCCTGCATGGCCCGGCTGTTGGCATCCACCGCCTCCTTCGCGGTGACGGCCTCGGTGACCACTCCGGTGTGGATCTGCGCCGTGTCGGGCGCCGCCGCCACCTCGCCCGTGCCGAACACCCGGAGCGAGGGCCGGTCCGGCCCGTCGTCCTGGGCGGCGACGCCCCGGGCACAGCCCAGGGACAGGGCCACGATGACTCCGATCATCGTCGAGCGCTGCGTCATGGCTTCCTCCTCTCCGCTGCTCCTGGGCGGCTACCCCATCGCCAGACGCCTGGCAAGCGCTCTGCGCTTGCCCGCGCCGAGCAGAGTCAGTAGAAGGGAGGCATGCATCGGAGCATGGCGGGCCTGGTCGCGGCGGTCGCACTCGCCGTGGGATGCGCCAGCTGGAGCGGAGCGCGGCTCTACGCCGAGGGGAACCGGGCGCTCGCGCAGGGCGACGCGGCGGGGGCCATCGAGGCCTTCGAGCGCGCCGCGCAGCACGTTCCCCACGCCTCGGAGATCCAGAACCACCTGGGGATCGCGTACCTGGAGGCGGGTCGGGAGGAGGAGGCCCGGGCCGCCTTCCGTCGCGCCGTAGCGCTCGACTGCGACAATCGCGCCGCCGAGGCCAACCTGCGCGCCCTCGAGCCGGACGTCTCGCCGTGAGCGGTGGGGACGACCGCGATCGCGACGAGCGGCCCCGCCGCTCCTGGCGCGAGATCGACCGCATGCGCGACGGTGCCGGGGGGCGCGCCGAGCGCCGCCCGCGAGGCGCCGCCGCCGAGGCGCGCGCAGGCGCCGCCACCCAGCACTACCTGCGCCAGATGGATCAGAAGCTGTTCTCCAAGCAGCCGGGTGGCGCCGCCGCGGAGCAGGCCGCCCGCGCCGTGAGCGAGGCGCTCGGAACCCCGGAGCTCGACCGGGCCTGCCGCGAGTACCTGGAGTGCGTCGGGCCGCCGCGCACGGGGGAGACGATCTCGGCCTTTCTGGACGCCCGCGACACGGAGCTCGTCGCGCGAGGTCTGCGCGCCCTGGAGGAGGAGGTGGCGGCGGGCCGCGTCGCACCTGGGGCGGGGCTGCGCGCGCAGCTTCGCATCCTGGCCGAGGGCTCGAACGACGCGCTGGCGGAGTCGGCGGAGGCGATCCTCGAGCGGCTCTGAGTCCTCGCGTCGCGTGCGGTAGACTCCGACCATGGCCCAGGAGATCGAGCGCGAGGCGCTGGCCCGCTACCTCGAGGAGCACAATCTCAAGCGCACCCGACAGCGCGAGGCGATCCTCGAGGTGTTCCTTCGCACGACCGGTCACATCACGGGCGAGGAGCTGCACCAGAAGGTACGCGAGCTGCACCCGCACATCGGCTTCACCACCGTCTACCGCACCATGAAGATCCTGTGCGACGCGGGTCTCGCCAGCGAGCGCCACTTCGACGACGGCGTGACCCGCTACGAGATCAGCCACGAGCATCACGATCATCTGGTCTGCGTGCGCTGCGGCAAGATCGTCGAGTTCGAGTGCCAGATGATCGAGTCGGCCCAGGACCGCATCGCCGAGGAGTACGGCTTCCGCCTGCTACGGCACCGTCACGAGCTCTACGGCCACTGCTCCGGCTGCCGGGAAGGGTGAGGCGGCTCACCGCGTGGAGCGCCGCCGCCGTGCTGGCGGCGCTCGCACTGGGAGCGGGTCGCGCGGCGGCGGCGCAGCCGCCGCGTCTCGTCCTGCTCCTGGTCGTGGACCAGCTCCTGCCGCAGTTCGTGGACCCGCGCCTCCCGGGCGGGCTCGGCCGGCTGGCCCGGGAGGGTCGCCGCTTCGCCGATGCCACCCTGGGGCACGCTCCGTCGGAGACCTGCCCGGGGCACGCGGCGATCGCAAGCGGACGCCATCCCGGCCCGGCCGGCATTCCCGGCAACCAGTGGATCGAGCGCGCCACCGGGAGGCTGGTCTGGTGCGTGGACGACGCCTCCACCGGTCGCTCCCCTCGCGCACTGCGCGTCTCCACGCTGGGCGACTGGATGAAGGCCCAGCGTCCGGCGAGCCGGGTGGTTGCGCTCGGGGGCAAGGACCGCGGCGCGATCGTCCTGGGCGGCCATCGCGCCGACGGCGCCTTCTGGCTCGACGCCGCGCAGGCGCGCGGCTTCACCACGAGCCGACACTACCGGGACGCGCCTCCCCCCTGGCTGTTGCGCTTCAACGGCTCCTCCGCGAGGGACGGCTTCCTGGCCGGTCTTCCCGAACGCTGGGAGCATGCGAGCGGGCCCGCGAACGGGGCCCGCCGCGACGATCATCCGGGCGAGTCGCCCCGCTACCGACGCACGAGCGGCCACCCGATCCGCGCGGACGACCGGGCGAAGACCCTGCTCCAGCTCTCCTTCACGCCATTCCTGGACCGCGTCACCCTCGATCTGGCGCGGATCCTCGTGACGGAGCACGACCTCGGCCGGGACGACGTCCCCGACCTGCTGGCTCTCTCGCTCTCCGCCAACGACCTGGTGGGCCACCTGTACGGCCCCGCGAGCCAGGAGGCGAGCGACCTGCGCCGGCGCCTCGACGTCTGGCTCGGGGCCTTCCTCGACGAGCTCCTCGAGGCCAGCGGGGGGCGGCTGCTGGTGGCGCTCACCGCGGACCACGGCGTGCTGCCCCTGCCCGAGTGGCTGCACGCGGTGGGACGCGCCGAGTGTCCCGTCCCGGGCGCGCGCGTGGATGCGCTCGAGCTCCGCAGGGCGATGGTCCAGGAGCTCGAGGCGCGCTTCGGCGCGCCCCCGGATGCCGCGTCGCCCTGGGTGCTCCGCGCGGGCCTCGAGCTCACCGTGAACCGTCCCCTCGCCGCGGCGCGCGGCGTGGACCCGGAGCGGATCGCCGCGGCGGCGGCCCGGTTCCTGGCGGACCGGCCGGGGATTGCCCGGGTCTGGACCCACGCGGAGCGCAGCAGCGGGAGCGGCCCCGGCCCCTTCGCCGAGCTCTACGCCCGCTCCTTCGACGCCGAGCGCTCGGGGGATCTCTCGATCCAGCCCGCGCGCGGCTGCCTGCTCTCGCCCTGGCCGGACGGCACCACGCACGGCTCCCCGTACGCCTACGATCGCGCCGTGCCGCTCGTCTTCTGGGGAGCCGGTGTCGCTCCCGGCGTCGTGCGCGGGCCGGCGGGCCTCGTGGACGTGGCGCCCACGCTCGCCGCGCGACTGGGCGTGCGAGCGCCTGCGGAGCTGGACGGACGCGTGCTCGAGCTGGCGCCCGAACCCTAGACGATCCCGCCCACCAGTCCGCGCAACAGCACGGCGAGCAGCAGGTACGCCACCACCGCCATCGCGCTCACGAAGAAGGCGCGGCCGGTGTCCACGTCCAGCGCCTGGCGGACGGCGCGGATGAAGGCGACCACCGTCATGACGAGCACCGCCAGGCCGAGGACCGCCTGAAGCAGCGCGAAGGGGATCAGACCGATCACCAGCAGGATCTGCGGCGCAAACACGAAGCCGAGCGTGCGCAGCAGCTCCTCGAAGTCGGAGGTGTGCTTGAACAGGCGGACGCCGATCAGCCACACCACGCCGGTCCAGAGCAGCCAGCCCAGGAAGCTGCCGATGATCCCGGCGACCAGTCCCCCGGTGCCGAGGGCGCCCGCCGCGGCGAGCCCGTTCGCGATGCCGGCGAGCCCCACCACGCCCGCCGCCTGCCCGATGGCGTCGCCGTCGTGCTCCACCTCCTCGAAGACACTCGCGTCCAGCTTGATCGCGCCGATCACGCGCTCCACGAAGGTGCGGGGACCCGGCGCCCCGCCCGCTTCCCCGTACGGCTGCTCGCTCATTTCCTGGCTCTCCCCACTGCGTGATGGAGCCCCAGCATGGCCTAGGAGCCTTTCGAAGTCGAGGGGTTGGCCCGCCTCACTGCCGACCGGCCCCGGTCTCGATTGACCGGGTCGGGGCCCTCGCGTAGAGTGCGGCCATCATCGAAATTGAATTTCAATTTCAGGAGGATCCCATGCCTCGTCTCGTTTCGTGGGGATTGGCATGCGTCCTGGTCGTCGCCGCGCCGGCTTGGGCCGCCGAGACCTCGGACGCGGAGCTGGCGCGCGAGGACCGCATCGACCAGCTCGAGCGGAAGGTGGAGCTGCTCACCGAGGAGCTGGCGCGCGTGCGTACGGAGAGCGTCCTGCCCGAGACGGCGGACTACGAGAGCCTG
Organism: Myxococcota bacterium; assembly: GCA_041577015.1. Lineage (GTDB taxonomy): Bacteria > Myxococcota_A > UBA9160 > UBA9160 > PR03 > JBFGJV01. The sequence continues at coordinate 2,705 of JBFGJV010000030.1, read as the reverse complement.
CACGGCTACGCGCCCGCGGCCTCGAAGATCTACGGCCTCGACCGCGGGCTCTCCATCGGCGGCTACGGCGAGGGCTTCTACACCAACTTCGTGCACGACGAGGGAGGCGGGCCGGACCAGGACTTCGACCGGGCCGACCTGCTGCGCCTCGTGCTCTACTTCGGCTACAAGTTCACCGACCGCATCGTCTTCAACTCCGAGATCGAGTTCGAGCACGGCAGCACCAGCGGCACCGAGAGCGCCGGCGACGGCAGCGTGTCGGTGGAGTTCGCCGCCCTCGACTTCCTCTTCGACGAGCGTCTGAACGCCCGCGCGGGGCTGCTGCTGCTCCCCATGGGCTTCGTGAACGAGGTGCACGAGCCGCCGTTCTTCTTCGGGGTGCAGCGCCCCGAGGTGGAGCGACGCATCCTGCCGAGCACCTGGCGCGAGAACGGGGCGGGCCTCTTCGGCCGGCTCGGCGAGGAGCTCGAGTACCGGGCCTACGTCGTCACCGGCTTCAACGCCGAGGGCTTCAGCGACGCGGGCGTGCGCGGGGGGCGGCAGAAGGGCAACCGCTCCCTGGCGGAGGACCTGGCCTTCGTGACGCGTCTGGACTGGAGCCCGCTCCCGGAGCTGCTGCTCGGGGGCTCGTTCTACACCGGGAAGTCCGGCCAGGACCAGGGCGACCTCCCGGGCGCCCGCCTCACCCTGGGCGAGGTGCACGCCCAGCTTCGCAAGGGTGGGCTCGAGGCCCGGGCGCTCTTCGCGCTCTCCCACCTGGCGAACGCGTCGTCGCTGAACGCGGCGCTCGGCAACGTGCCCGGGACCGACTTCGCCGTGGCCGAGCGCATGATCGGAGGCTACCTGGAGGCCGGCTACGACGTCTGGCCGCATCTGTTCGAGAGCGAGCGCTACCTGGCCCCGTTCCTGCGCGTGGAGTACGTGGACACCCAGGACGAGGTGCCCTCGGGCTTCGAGGCCAACCGCAACCGCGCGTTCTGGCTCTGGACCACGGGGCTGCAGTTCAAGCCGCATCCCAACGTGGCGCTCAAGGCCGAGTGGCGGAACTTCCAGGCCCGCAGCGGTGACCTCGCGGACGAGCTCTCGGTAGGCTTCGGGTATGCGTTCTAGCCTGCTGCTCGGCGTCCTCGCCTTCGTCCTGCTCAGCCCGGGGCCGGCGGGGGCGAAGGTGTTCCTGGGCAAGAAGGAGGCCCTGGCCTGGGCCTTCCCCGAGGCCGACCGCATCGAGAGCCGCAGCCACGTGCTGGACGACGCCCAGAAGCAGCGGGTGGAGGCACGCGCCCGGGCGTCCCTCGACTCGCGCCTGGTGACGGTTCATACCGCGCACCGCGACGACCGCGTGCTGGGCCACGCCTTCATCGACGTGCACACCGTGCGCACGCTCCCGGAGGCGATCCTGATCGTGGTCACGCCAGAAGGCACGGTGCGGAGCCTGCGGCTCCTGGCCTTCCACGAGCCTTCCGAGTATCAGCCGTCGCAACGCTGGCTGGAGCAGTTTCCGGGACGTCGCGCCGGGGAGAAGCTGCGTCTGGGGCGCGAGGTGCACGGCATCGCCGGCTCGACGCTGTCCGCCCAGGCCGTGACGCGCGCCGTGCGCCGCGCGCTGGCCCTCTGGTCGGAGCTCGTGGCGGGGAAGCCCTGAGTGCGTTTCATCGTGAGCGGAGAGTGGAGCCGCAATCGGCTGCTCCAGCTGATCGTGCTGCTGTACCTGCTGTTCGTGGTGGGGCTCTGGGTCACGAACGCGGCGCTCTACTTCGGGAAGATGGGGCTCACGCCCCACTCCGTCGTGGAGTACTACCTGGGCTCCGAGGAGCGCTTCCTCAATCCCCGCAGCGCCCGCGCCATGCTGGAGATCGCCCACTTCCATCTCTTTGCCATGGGCATCCTGCTGCTGGTGCTGACCCACGTGGCGCTGTTCGTACCGGTGGCGAACGGGACGAAGCTCGTGCTGATCGTGGTGCCCTTCGCCTCCGCCCTGGTGGACGAGGGCTCGGGCTGGCTGGTGCGCTTCGTCCATCCCGGCTTCGCCTGGCTGAAGATCGCGGGCTTCCTGAGCCTGCAGGCCAGCCTCGCGGTGCTGGTGGGCGTCTCGCTCTGGGCCCTCTCGCGGGGCGACGCCGAGAGCTACCGGAGCGGAGAGCCCCCCCTGGATCCGGACCCGCCGCGGTGACGCGGATCGTGATGCTGTTCCTGGCCCTCGTCGGCTCCGGCGTGGCCCGAGCCGAGGTCCTCGTGAGCGACGGGCGCGTCGCCATGGGGACAATCCTGGAGATCACCCTCGCCGGCGCGGCGCCCGAGGGCACGTTCGAGGCGCTCTTCGCGGAGGCGGCCCGACTGGAGACGCTCTTCTCGCGCCACGATCCGAGCAGCACGCTCTCTGCGCTGAACCGCCACGCGGGAGAAGGCCCGAGGCGGGTCGAGCCCGAGCTGGCCCAGATCCTCGCCGACGCACTCGTACACGCGCGCGCCACCCGCGGCGCCTTCGACGTGACGGTGGGGCCGCTGGTGCGGCTCTGGGAGGCGAGCGCCCGCCGGGGCGTCCCGCCGGGCGCGGCCGAGATGGAGCGGCTGCAAGCCCACGTCGGGACGCACGCGCTCCGGGGGGCGCTCCCGGACCGCGTGGCGCTGCGCGCCGGCGCGGCGGTGGATCTCGGCGGCATCGCCAAGGGCTGGGCCCTCGACCGGGTCGCCGGGCGCCTGCGGGC
>JBFGJV010000029.1:0-21519 GCA_041577015.1 Myxococcota bacterium | reverse complement strand
TCGAAGGCGAAGCCGCCCACCCAGAAGGGCAGCTGCCCCGGGGCGTGTTCCGGGCCGACCTCCACGCTTCGCGCCTGGAGCGCACGCGCGCCGGCCGCGATCGCGGCGAAGCGCTCCGGGCCCTCCGCCTCGACCGAGGCCACGGCGCCCCGGCCGACGAAGGCGAAGTCCCGCTCCGGCTCCATCCACGCGAAGGCGCGATCTCCGGAGATGTCGAGCCGCGGCAGCGCCTCCCAGCCGGGGAGCTCGAGCCGCACCCGCAGCAGCTCGGTCTCGTCGGCCAGCCCGCGCACTCGACTGCGCAACGCCTCCGGGAGCGTGTGGCGCATCAGACGTTCCGCCGCCGTGCGGTCCAGATCTGGACCGCACCCAGGAGCCGTCGCCGTCGCTGCGGTGCCTCGAAGCCAGCCGTCTCGAGCCAGCGCCGGAATTCGTCCGCCGGCGGCAGGTAGGCGGTGGAGCGGGGCAGGTAGTCGTAGGCGGCGCGGTCGGAGAGCCAGCCCCCGATGCGTGGCACCAGGCGATCGAAGTAGAGCCCGTGCCCTGCCCGGAGCCAGCTCGGCTCCGGGCGGTCCACTTCCAGGAGCGCCAGGCGTCCCCCCGGAGCGAGCACACGCGCCATCTCCACCAGCACCGGCGGGATCGAGACGAAGTTCCGGAGCGCGAATCCGCACACGACGACGCTCGCCCACCCGTCGGGAAGGCAGAGGGCGGTCGCATCGGCGCGCACCCAGGCCAGGCGCGGGTCGCGCCGCCGGGCCCGGCGCAGCATCTGCCCGGCGAAGTCGAGCCCGCACACCCGCGCGCCCCGCGCTGCGGCGAGGCGCGCCAGGTCGCCGGTGCCGCACGCCAGGTCCAGCACGCAATCGTCCGGACCGACTGCGACCCGGTCCAGGGTGGCCCGGCGCCAACGTTGGTCCAGGCCGACCGTCAGGACGCGGTTCAGCAGGTCGTAGCGCGGGGCGATGCGGTCGAACATGGCCCGCACGCGCTCGCGCTTGACCGCGCCGTGGGGGAGCGTGCCTAGCGCCATGCGACCTCGAGACGACCGGACTCCACGGCGGCCAGGGCGCGCCGCAAGGCTTCCCCGTCGCGCTTGCGCGCCAGGCGTTCCAGGGCGCGTGCCACCAGCGTGCGCTGGAAGTGCAGCGCCACCAGGCGCGTGGCCTCCGGAAGCAGCCGCTCGAAGGCCCGGGCCACCGCCTCCGGATCGGACCGGGAGTCGTCCCCTCCCCGCCGCACGTCGCGGTCGAACAGCTCGATGGCGCGCTCCGCCAGCTCCTGGGTGGCGCGCGCGTGCCCGGTGGCCAGCTCCAGCAGCTCGTCCAGCGGAAAGCCCGCGCTCAGGATCGCGAGGCCGGCCCGGGCCATGGCCAGGTCCGCCTCCCCGAAGCGCTCCTCGCCGTCCAGGCGCAGCGGCTCGAGCAGCCCCGCCGACTCGGCGGCACGCAGCAGCGGCTCGGGCACGCCCGACTCCGCGGCGAGCTCCTCCCGCGACAGGGTGCGGGCGCCCACGCGCTCCCCGGCCACGGCGGCGAGCAGCCGGTCGTCTGCCTCCTCCGAGGCCGGTCGGTCCAGCATCCGCTTGATCACCGCCAGCGGCAGCCCCTGCCTGGCCCAGGCGCGGATGCGGCGCAGCCGCTCCAGGTGGGAGTCCCCGTAGAGGGCGACGCGGCCGCGCCGGCGCGGCGGCGGGATCAGGCCCCGGCCCTGGTAGAAGCGGATCGTGTCCACCGAGACTCCCGCCCGGGCGGCCAGCTGCTCCACGCGATAGTCCACGTATTGACTCTAGGAGTGATCACTCTAATCGTCAATGCCACTGCCCGGGCGGGGGCGTCGGTGAGATCCACCGTCTAGCGTCTCGCGCCGACATGCGAGCCCTCGACGCCCTGCGCGACTTCGGCGCGGCCCTCTCCCAGGTGACGGAGCGCTGGGTCCCCGACTCCTGGGTGATCTGCATGATCCTGACCTCGCTCTCGCTGCTCCTGGCGGTGGGGGGCGCAGGGGTGGGCGTCGAGGAGGCGGTGCTGGCCTGGGGCGGCGGGATGTGGAACCTGCTCGAGCTGGCGATGCAGTTCACCATCGCCATGGTCGCGGCCCACGCCTGCGTGACGTCGCGACCGGTGTTCCGCCTGCTGGACCGGGTCGCCTCGCTGCCGGACCCGGAGCGGCCCGCCCAGGCCGTCGTGGTGGCCGGCCTCTTCTCCCTCGTGACCGGGTACCTGAACTGGGCGCTGTGCCTGGTGGCGTGTGCGCTCTTCGTGCCGTTTCTGTGCCGGCGCAATCCCCGGGCCGACGTGCGCGTCCTGATCGCGGCGTCCTATCTGGGGCTCGGGACGGTCTGGCACTGCGGACTCTCCGGCTCCGCTCCCCTGATCATGGCCACGCCCGGCAACCCCTTGCTGGCCCCGAGCGTCGGACGCCCCGTCGTGGATCGCCTGTTCCCGGTGACCGAGACGCTCTTCGCGCCCTTCAACCTGGTCTATCTGCTGGTGGTGGCGGGCGTCGCCCTCGCCGCCGTGGTCGCGCTGCACCCCCGCCGCGACGTCGTCACCTTCGAGCCCGAGCACCTGGACGCCATCCTGCCGGCGCCGCCCCCGGCACCCGAGCCGCCCTCCACGCCGGGTGCCCGCATCGAATCCTTCCGGGGCTGGGTGCTGCTGGCGGCACTGCTGATCGCCTACCCCCTCGGCCATGCAATCCTGACGCGCGGCTTCGGCACCTCCTGGACCATCAACGCCTACAACGCGGTGTTCCTGGCGGCGGCTCTGCTGCTGCAGGGTCACCCGGTCTCGTTCCTGCGCGCGTGCCGGCGGGGCGTGGACGCGTCCTGGGGCATCATCCTCCAGTTCCCGTTCTACGCCGGCATCTTCGGGCTCATGAACAACACGGGCCTCGGCCTGTGGATCGCCGATCTCTTCGCCCGCTTCGCCACCACCGGGAGCTACCCGGCCGTGGTGTATGCCTACTCGGCGCTGATGAACCTGTTCGTGCCGTCGGCGGGCTCCAAGTGGCTGATCGAGGCGCCCTACCTGATCCCGGCCGCTCACGAGCTGGATGTCTCCGTGGTGACGGTGCTGCTCGCCTACGCCTACGGCGACTCCACCACGAATCTGATCCAGCCCTTCTTCGCCATCCCCATCCTGGCGGTGACGCGGGTGCGCTTCGGAGACGTGGTCGGGTACACCTTCCTCGTGGCGGTGGCGTGCTTCGCGGTGAGCGTGGCCGCCATGGCCGTGATTCCGGCGCGGCTCTGAGCGGGCACGAGCGCTCGCGCCCGTCGGCGGATCCCTTACCCTCCGCCCCGACCCTGCGGACGACCCCATGGCCTCGAAGCCCGGTGCCAGATCGGAGAAGGCGGAGCCCCACCAGGCCATCCTGGTGGTAGGCGGCGGCCTGGTCGGCCGCACCCTCGCCGAGCGCCTGGCCAGCGACGGGCACGACGTGACCCTCGTGGAGAAACGGCGCGATCTGGCACGCGAGCTGACCGCGCAGCTGGGAGACGTGCGGGTCGTGTGTGGAAACGGCGCGACGGCGCCGACGCTGCGGCGGGCCGGCATCGAGCAGGCGCGCCTGGTGCTCGCCACCACCGGCTTCGACGAGGCCAATCTGGTGATCGGGTTGCTGGCCTCCTCCTTCGGCGTGCCCGGCTGCATCCTGCGCGTGCTCGACTCGGATCACGCCCGCGCCTTCCAGGTCCTGAAGGGGGAGCACGGCGACGAGTACGTGAGCGTGAACCCGATCGAGACCGCGGTGGCGAAGATCGCCAATCTCCTGGCGGTGCCGGGCTCCCAGGACGTCTGCACCTTCTTCGGGGGCGAGCTGCTGGTGGTGGGCTTTCGGATACCCGAGCAGTCGGACTTCGCCGACCTGCTGGTGCGCAACGTGGACCTGATGTTCGCGGACACCCCCACGCTGGTAGCCGCGATCCAGCGCGGTCGGGAGTGGATCATTCCCAGTGGCGAGCAGGAGATGCGCGCCGGCGACATCGCGTACTTCGCCGTGGCCCGGCGCGATCTGGCTGCGGTGCTGGCCCTGCTTGGCGCCCGGGGGGATCGCCGCAAGGAGGTGATCGTGGCGGGTGCGACGCCGCTCGGCCTGGGACTGTGCCGCCGGCTCGAGCGTTCGGGCACCGGAGGCGTGGCCGGGGTCGGCTTCGACGACGCGCAGCGCCGCAAGCGGCCCGCCCGCGTCACGCTGATCGAGGAGGACGAGGCCCGCGCCAAGGAGGCCCAGGACGATCTGGAGCACACCCTGGTGGTGTGCGGCCGCGTGACCGACCAGTCGCTGCTCGAGGAGGAGGAGGTGGAGCACGCCTCGACCTTCGTGGCGGCGACGGAGGACCACGAGACCAATCTCGTGGCGGCGCTGCTGGCGAAACGCCTCGGCGCCCATCGTGCCTTCGCCATGGTGGACAACCCGGGGGTGGCGAGCCTCGTGTCGGAGATCGGCATCGACGCGCCGATCGTGCCCCGCCAGCTCGTGATCGACATGGTGCTCGGCTACGTGCGCGGGAAGCGGGTGTTCTCGGTGGCCACGCTGCTGCAGGAGGGCATGGAGGCCTTCGAGGGCGAGGTGGCCCAGGGCAGCGTGCTCTGCTCGGGGCCCATCCGCGAGGTTGCCGAGCACCTGCCCGGGGCGCTCGTGGTGGGCGTGCGCCACGGGGAGGAGCTTCTCGTGCCCCGCGGAGACTTCCGCATCCAGCCCGGCGATCACGTCGTGATCATCACCACGAACGAGAACGTCGGCCAGGTGGGCAAGCTGCTCTCCGCCTGAGCCGCATGGCATGAACGCCCTCGTCGACGCGCACCTGCTGGGCTGGCTGCTGCTGCTGCTGGCGGCCCTGCAGCTGCTGCCCGTCGCCCTCGCCGCCTGGGACGGGGGATCGCTGGCGCCCCTTCTGCTGAGCACCGCCATCACGGCGGTAGTCGGCGTGTCGGTGCTGGGATCCACGCGTCCCCGAGGTGGTCGGGCCAGCTGGCGCCTGCGCGCGCGAGACGGCTTCGTCGTGGTGGGCGTGGGGTGGGTCCTGGTCTCCCTGTTCGGCTCGCTGCCCTACTTCCTGACCGACACGCTCGGGCTCGTGGACGCCATCTTCGAGTCCGTGGCCGGGTTCACGACCACCGGCTCCAGCGTGATGACGGGGCTCGAGGGCACGCCGCGCTCCCTGCTGCTGTGGCGCTCGCTCACGCAGTGGATCGGAGGCATGGGGATCGTGCTCTTCACCATCGCGATCCTGCCGCTGCTGCCCGTGGGCGGCATGCAGCTGTTCAAGGCCGAGGTGCCCGGGCCGATTTCGGACAAGCTGGAGCCGCGTGTGGCGGTGACGGCGCGCCGCCTGTGGGGCATCTACGTGGCGCTCACGGCCATCGAGATCGCGCTGCTCTGGTTCGCCGGGATGCCGCTCTTCGACGCGGTGTGCCACGCGTTCACGACGCTCGCCACGGGAGGCTTCTCCACCCGGGATGCGTCGATCGCCGCCTTCCAGGCGCCTTGGGTGGAGTGGATCATCGTCTTCTTCATGCTCTGCGCCGGCATCAACTTCCTGCTGCACTACCGGCTGTTGCAGGGCCGCTTCCGGGCAGTCTGGCGCGACGACGAGCTCCGCTACTTCTCGCTGGTGGTGGCCGGCGCCACCGCGAGTGTCACCGGCGCGCTCTGGATCACCCAGGGAGGCGGTGAGGACGCGTTGCGCAAGGCCGCGTTCCAGGTGGTCTCCATCCTCACCACCACCGGCTATGCGACCGCCGACTTCGAGGCCTGGCCCAGCGTGGTCCAGCTCCTGTTGCTGCAGCTCATGTTCCTGGGCGGCATGGCCGGCTCGACGGCGGGAGGCGTGAAGAGTCTCCGCGTGCTGCTGGGCGTGCGCGCGCTACGCGTCGCCTTCGATCGCCTGCTCCACCCTCATGCGGTGCGCGGCGTGAAGTACGCCGATCACGCCGTCCCCGAGGACGTGCTGGGTGGCATCTGGGCCTTCTTCACCGCCTACGCGCTGCTCGCCGTGCTGCTGGCTGCCGCGGTGGCTGCCGCCGGCTACGACCCGCTCACCGCCCTCTCCGCCGCGCTCACGGCGGTGAGCAACGTCGGACCGGGCCTCGGGGCGGTGGGTCCCACCGAGACCTTCGCCCACTTCCCGGATCTCGTGAAGCTGCTGCTCTGCTTTGGCATGCTCGCCGGCCGCCTCGAGGTCTTCACCCTGCTGATCCTGCTCTCGCCCGGCTTCTGGCGGCGGTAGTCACACGCCCCGCTCAGACGACGAGCGCGGGAATCTCCGGCAAGATCTCGGCGGCCACGCGTTCGGCGAACTCGTCGGGATCCCAGAGCGGGGCCAGGATGAAGTGGCGCGCCCCGGCCGCCGCGAAGCTCCTGAGCTGCTCCAGGCAGGCGGAAGCCGGTCCGAGCAGGCAGTACTTGCGCGCGGCGTCTTCGAAGGGGCGGGCGTAGAGGCGGCCGAGCAGGGCGGCGGCCCGGGCGTGGGCGCGCTCGAAGCGATCGTCCATGCAGGTGAAGAGGAATGCCGCGGTGGAGAAGGGGAGGGGCCCGCGCCCGGCCTCCCGCGCGCTTGCGGCGATCAGCTCGAGGTTGGCGCGATAGCGCTCCGCGGAGGCCATGTGCGAGATGTAGCCGTCTCCCAGGCGGCCCGCGCGGCGCATGGCCGCCGGCGCGCGACCGCCCACCCAGAGCGGCGGTCCGCCCGGACGCGCAGGCTTCGGCTCGAGCGTCACCGGGCCCAGGTGGAAATGACGTCCCTCGTGGGTCACCTGCGTTTCGCTCCACAGCCGGCGCAGCAGAGGCAGGGCCTCGTCCGCACGGGCGCCGCGCTCGCGCACGGGCACCTCCACGGCCGCGAACTCCGGGGGATACTCGCCGCCGATGCCCACGCCGAGCACCAACCGTCCGCCGGAGAGCTGGTCCAGGGTCGCCGCGCTCTTGGCGATGAGCGTGGGGTGCCGCAGCGGGACGAGGTAGACGGCGGTGCCCAGCAGGATCCGCTCCGTGGCCCCCGCGGCGAAGGCCAGCAGGGTGAGCGAGTCGGGAATCGACACGTGGAAGGCCACGTGATCCCCCACCCAGAGCGAGTCGAAGCCGAGCGCCTCGGCGCGTCGGGCCCGTGACCGTACCGCCGGACCGTCGGCCGCGGCCAGCACCAGTCCGCAGCGCGCGCGCTCCTCCCGCTCGAGCACGCCGCTCACGGCGCCACTCAGAAGCGGATGCGGGGCTGCGGGCGCCGGCCCGAGAACCGCGCCAGGATGGCGCCGGCCAGCACGCCGGCCACCAGGATGGTCGCCCCCGTGATCAGGTACGGCCAGCGCTCCCCGGCCTTCAAGTCCAGGTTCTCCTCGGTGAGCTCCAGGATCTGCTCGCTCTGGGCGGCCTCCTTCTGCTGGAGCGCTGCGCTCTCCTGGCTGAGCTTCTCGAATTCCTCGGTGCGTTCCCCCAGCTCCTTGCGCGCGCTCTCGAGCTCCTCCTGGACCTGTTCCAGGCGGAGCGAGTCGGGCAGGCTGCGCTGGAAGTAACGGGCCGGCATCCAGCCCTGATCTCCCGACGCGGTTCGCACCTGGGTCCAGCCCGATTCGTTCGCCGTGATCTGGACACGCTCGTCCCTCTCGACCGTCGCGACGATCCGATAGCGCGTCCCGGGACCCGAGCGCAGGTTGAACTTGGTCTCGCCCCGCACCCAGGCCGCCTGGGCCGCGGCATCGACGGGCAGCAGGGTGAGGGCGAAGGTCAGGCCACAGGCGAACACGCCAAGGCGAGCGAGCCTTCGTGCCATGGCTCTCCTCGAAGCTCGGGGGCGGGGAGGATGGCTCCCCGGGCAGGACTCGAACCTGCGACCAATCGGTTAACAGCCGACCGCTCTACCAACTGAGCTACCGGGGAAACGGGCGCAAGTCTAGACAGCAGGCGCAGAAAATCAACGTGGGCTGGCTTCGGCGGGGAGCGCGACTTCCACCCACCGAGAAGGGGGCGCCGGCCGCCTCTCCTCGGTCTCGAGTACCACCTGGTAGCGGTAGCTCGCACCCGGGACCACGTCCCGGTCCACGAATTCGCTTCCGGTCACGCGCGCGATCTCGCGAGCACCGAGTCGGGTGCCGCGCAGGACGGTCGCGCGGTCGAGGCCCTCTTCGGGTCGCGCACGCCAGGCAAGGCGCACGCCTCCGCTCACCGGCCGGGCCTCGAGCTCGTACCCCACGCTCTGCACGCGCAACGCATCCGACGGGGCGCTCTCGAGACCGTCCCGATCGAGGGCGACCAGCTGGTAGTGCATCACATCCCCTGCGCCTACCGCCTCGTCCCAGACCGCGGTCGTGTCGGCCGGAAGCTTCGCCACCAGCTCGGCTCCCGTCCGGCCGTCCTCCCGCCGCCGCAGCAGGCGGTAGCCGGACAGGTCGCGTTCGACGTTTGGTTCCCAGGCGAGACGGTTGGCGCCCAGTCGCTGTTGTTCCAGACGCAGCTCGAACGGCGGCAGCGGCCCGGCCTTCGTCACCGCGCGTGTGGGATCCGAGGCCGGGCCCTCGCCCCCGGCGGAGTTCACGGAGGCGACCCGGTAGTGGAAGACGCGAAGATCACCCAGCTTCGTGTCCAGATGGTGGGTCAGGAAGCGCCCGCGCAGCCGCGCAATGGGCTCGTAGCTTCCCGCCGCGCTCGGGCTGCGGTAGACCACGTATCCGGCGGCGTCGGCCGCGGGCAGCCAGGTGAGCGCGACTCGTCGGGGCAGGTGGCTGTACGCCCGCACGCCCGCCGGCGGCGCCGGGGGCGGCGCCGTCGTCGCCTGGACCACGCCACTGGCGGATATGCCCGGGCGGCCCGCGGTGTCGAAGCTGCGCACGCGGTAGCGATAGACGGAACCGTCCCCGAGCCCCTGAGGCCCCGCTCCGGTCCCACGATCGACCCACGCCGAGGTAAAGCGCCCGCGCACCGTGGCCACCGGCTCGAAGCTCTCCGAGTCCGCAGGGGCTCGTTCGACCACGTACCCGCCCACGTCGCTGGCCAGCACGGGATCCCAACGCAGGGGCACCGCGCGCAGCTGGCCGTCCGAGGCGCCCACGACCGAGGGCGGGGGCACCTCCGAAGCCGCCGAGTCGAGCAGAACCGGCGTCTCGGAGCCGCGCGTCACCAGGCCTGAGAGCCCGGCTCCGTTGCCTGCACAGCCGAGGCAGGCCAGCAGCGCGAGCGCCACCCCGCACCGGCTCACGGAGCACGCTCCCTGCGAGCGTCCGGCTCGGCGCGCAGCCGCTCCAGATTCTCGAGCATGCGCTCGGCCCGCACGACATACTCGCGCGCCCGCTCGTTGCCCGGCTCGATCAGGAGGGCGCGCCGCCACTGGTCCAGCGCCGACTGCAGATCCTCCTGGCCGAAGAACACCCTTCCAGTCTCGATCAAGTCGTCCACGTAGGGCGCCAGGCGCCTGCGCATCTCGGTCAGGTGACGCCGCGCAGCCACGTGCTCCCGGTCGGCCCGCAGGGCCTCCACCTCGTAGCGGATCGCAGCCCACGGGTCGCCCGACTTCTCGGCGGCGATCGCGTTCTGGTGCAGGCCCTCCGCGCGGATCCGCGCCTCCGGGGCGAACACGTCCGGGGACCGCAGCCCGTCCGGCAGCCGCCCCGCACGGCCCAGCTCCCGGCGCACCGTCGCCAGATAGGACAGGTAGCCCCGGGCGGATTCGTTGTCGGGCTCGAGGGCCAGCGCGGCCTCGAAGGCGGACGCCGCTCCGGTCAGGTCGCCGGACTGGAAGCGACGCCGGCCCACGTCCACCTGACGGCTGGCCTCCTCGCGGATGCGCGCGTCCAGGTCCCGCTCGGCACTCTCCAACCCCGGATCGAAGGGATCCAGCTCGCGCAGGGCCGCCAGGTGGCGGCCGGCCGCTGCCACGTCTTCGGACTGGCGCGCCGACTCCAGCGCCCGCTCCAGCTCCCGCTTGCGAGCCGCCAGCTTCCTCGCCAGCTGCTGAACGTGGGTCTGGGTCTCCCGGTCGTCCGGTCGCAGGCGTAGCGCCAGGCGGTAGCTCAGGATCGACTCGGCCAGTCGATTCGCGCGCTCGAAGTAGCGAGCGCGTTGCTTGTGCCGCAGCACGAGCTGTTCGAACTCCGTCTCGAGCTCGCGCACGCGTTGCTGCGCCTCTTCGTAGTCGGGGCTGTCCGGCGGAACGGAGCGCCAGATCTCGAGGGCCGCGAGCTGGTCGCCCTCCCGATAGCGGACCTGCCCCTCGGTGAGGGGACTCGCGCAGGCCAGCAGTCCCGCCAGCAGCGTCGCACCAAGCGGCGCAGCACGCGTCACGCGCGTTCCTGGCTCCCGCTCGACGCAGGCTCGACCGCGTACACGTGCACCGGCTCCTGGCGCCCGGCGAGCTGTCGCTCGCCCTCGAAGCGCAGGCGGATCGTGCCCCGCACCCGACGCTGGACCGCCTCGGAGACCAGGATCTGTCCGGGGAGGGCGAGCTTCTCCAGGCGATGGGCCACGTTGACGACGTCTCCGATGGCGGTGAAGTCGGCCCGGCGCGCGGAGCCGATGCTGCCCACGACGGCCAGGCCGGTGTGGACGCCGATCCCCACCTGGATGCTCACGCCGGCGCCGGGGCCCTCCCCGGGCCGGGCGTTGCGCTCCGCCACGGCGCGCTGGATCTCCATGGCGGCGGCGACGGCGCGCTCGGCGTGGTCCGCCTGGTGGACCGGAGCACCGAAGTAGGCCATCAGGGAGTCGCCGATGAACTTGTCGATGGTCCCGCCGCTGGCCAGCACCCGGTCCGAGGCCAGCTGGAAGAACTCGTTCAGCAGCGCCACGACCTCGCGAGCCTTCATGCCCTCGGACAGGCGCGTGAAGCGTCGCAGGTCGGCGAAGAGCACCGTCACCTCGCGCTCGGCCCCGCGCAGCTCGTCGCCCTCGGGGGTTCGCAGCAGCTGCTCCAGGACGTAGTCGCTCACGTAGCGCCCGAACTCGCGCTGGATGCGCTCCTTTTGCTGGAGCGACTCGCCCATGGCGTTGAAGGCGCTGGTGAGCGATCCCACCTCGTCGTTCGAGGTGGGGGGGACGCGCACGGACAGGTCGCCGGCGGCCATCCGCTCGACCCCGGCGCGCAGGCGTCGCAGCGGCTCGACCAGGAAGGCGACGAAGACGATCCCGGCCAGCACGCCGAGGCCCATCACGGCGGCCGCCACCAGCGCTAGCTGGCGGGCGCTCTCGCTCACGACCGGATCCACCAGGGCGGCGAGGTCCAGCTCGAGCTGCGCCTCGCCCACGCGGACGCCGGTGTAGGAGATGGGAGCCGCCACCCGCAGCCGGCGGCGCCCCACCCGCTCCGAGGCCGGCTCGTCCAGAACGCCCTCGCCGACGAGGAGCGGCATGCGCTCGCCCACCTCGCTGGGCGTCAGGGTGGCGATCACCTGCCCCTCGCTTCCCACCAGACGCACCGCGGCCACGCCCCACTCGCTCCCCATCTGCTTGATCAGGCTCTCCAGGGTGAGGTCGTCCTCGGCGAGCAGCGGCTCCTTGGCGACGCCCGCCAGGTGCTCGGCCAGGCCGCGGCCGCGTGTCTCGATCTCCGCCTCGAGCGCACTGCGCTCGTGCTGGGTGGCGATCCAGGCCAGGCCGATGCAGGCCGTGGCCAGGAGCGAGACGACGAGGACACTGAACTTGACCTGGAGGGAGCGCACGGACGGATCCTTGGAGGGAACGCCCCCGATGGGAGGAGCGCGAGGCTACACGAGGGCGCGCGCGCGCTGCAACCACCCCCATCACCCATAGCGGATGCTGAGGATCTCCAGCTCACGCACGCCCCGGGGGACACGAACCGTCACGGAGGCCTCGATGCGCTGCCCCATCAGCGCGCGCGCCACCGGGGAGGTCACGGAGATGAAGCCCGAGCCCACGTCCGACTCGTCCTCCCCGACGATGGTATAGGTGATCTCGTCTCCGGTCTCGACGTCCATCAGGACGACCGTCGCGCCGAAGCGGACCGCGTCCGGACTGTGTCCGCTCGGGTCGATCACCTGGGCGCGGGCCAGCCGGTCCTCGATCTGTCGGATGCGCGCCTCCACGTGCCCCTGCTTCTCCTTGGCGGCCTCGAACTCCGCATTCTCCGAGATGTCGCCGTGCGCCCGCGCCGCCTCGAGCTCGCGCAGGATCGCCGGCCGCTCCTCGCTCTTCAGACGCTTCAGGTCGGACTCGAGCTTGCTGTAGCCGTTGGCGGTCATGGGCACCCGGTCGGCCATGGCGCTGGTCCCCCCGGTGGAGAATCATGGGGCCCGAACGAAGCGACGCCCTCCCTCGGGGGGAGGACGTCGCGGCCCCTTCAACGTATCACGCGGCATGGGCCGGTCAACGCGGCCAGCGGGAGGATACGTGGAGTCGGACCGCCGGGCGGCGTCGCCGGCGCCGCCGCGATCCGCGGCCCGGGACGGGCGCCGGCTGGTGCGCCTGGGGCTGTTCTTCTACGCGGGCCTGGCGGCCATCGCGGTCGCCTGGCGGGTCGGTCTTCACGGGGAGAACCTGCTCTACGCCTCGCCGGGTGACGCCGGGCGGGGCGTCGCGCTGCTGCGCGACGCGGGACTGGGCCTCGCGCTCGCCGCCGTGGCGATTGGCGCCTCCGACCTCCTCACCCGCTACTCGAGCGCCGGGAGGGAGCTGGCGCGCGCGCTGGGACGCGCCGTGGGACCGCTGACCCTGCGGCAGTGTCTTCTGCTGGCGGCGGCGAGCGGCGTGGCCGAGGAGGCCTTCTTCCGGGGCGCGCTCCAGCCGCGCGTGGGTTGGCTGCTGGCGAGCCTGCTGTTCGGCCTCGCGCACTTCGTGCCCCGACGCGAGCTCGCGCTGTGGGGCGCGTTCTCCCTGGCCGCCGGCCTCGCCCTCGGGGCGCTGTTCGAGCTGACGGGGAACCTCGTCGCCCCGGTCACGGCGCACGTCGCGATCAATGCGGTGAACCTGCCGCGCATCGTCCGCGAGTTCGGGGCGGGCTCGGCGCCCTAGGAGACCCGGGTCGCTCAGGAGCCCAGGGTCGCGATGGCGTCGATCTCCACCGCCGCCCCGAGCGGCAGGCGGGCCGCCTGCACGGTGGAGCGGGCCGGCTTCGGGTCGCCCCGGAAGTGGCGGGCGTAGACGTCGTTGACCCGCGTGAAGAGCTCGAGGTCCGTCAGGTAGATGGTGGTGCGCACGACGCGCTCCAGGGAGGAGCCTGCCGCCTCCAGGACCGCGCGCAGGTTGGCCAGGACGCGCTCCGTCTGGGCCTCGATCCCCCCCTCCACGAGGCGGTTCGTGGCCGGATCCAGCGGAATCTGTCCCGACACGAACACCCACGCGCCGTGGATCACGGCCTGCGAGTAGGGGCCCACCGGACGGGGCGCGGCGTCGCTCCGAACCTCCCGGGTGCCTCCGCTCACGCCTCGCGCTCCAGGCGCCCGGGGGCACCCGCGCTCTTCACGGGGTCGTCGAGCGTCACGTTGACGGCGCGTACCCAGGCGCGCCCGCCACGCACGAAGTCGATCACGTTCACGCAGCCGAAGTCCTGATCGATGGACAGGAACCCACTGGGCGGCAGCCCCAGCCAGTGCGCCAGCAGGAAGCGGTTCAGCCCGCCGTGAGCCACCACGAGCAGCTGCGTGTGCGCGCCTTCCAGGTCGTCGCGGACCGCGTCCAGAGCCGTGGCGACCGTGTCTGCCACGTCCCGTCCGTCGTCCAGAACCACCGTGGCCGCGTCGCGCGAGGCCAGCTCCCGCGCCAGCGCCAGATATCGGCGGGCCACGTCGCGCAGCGTTCCCCCCGGCGGCGGGTGCAGAGGCAGCTCGCCGAGCGCGGGCAGCGGCGTCACCGGCAGCCCCAGCGGCTCCACGACGATGCCCGCCGTCTCGCGGCTGCGTCGGTAGGGCGAGGAGCAGGCGGCGTCGAGACCGCTCGCGGCCAGCGCTTCGGCGACGGCCGCCAGCCGCGTCCGGCCGCGCGGCGTGAGCGGAAGCTCGGGATCCTCGTCGGGCCCGGCCATGGGCGTCTCGAGACGCGACGCATACGTCTCGCCGTGGCGCATCAGGAGCAGGCGCCGCCCCTCCGGCCAGCGGAGCGGGTCGCGCGAACGACTCAGCCCTGGGGCTCCTCGCCGTCCAGCAAGCGGTCCTCGAGCACCCGAATCAGGTAGCCCAGCAACAACAGGTTGGGCAGACGCTGCGAGAACGCCTCGCCGACGCCCTCCACCTCACCGAACTTCTCGCCGTACGCTCGGAAGAATTCGAGCGTCTCCAGGGGCACGTTCTTCGCCAGCATCTCGTTCATCTGCTCGACGCCCAGCTCGTGGAACAGATCGGCGAATTCCCAGGCAAGCTCGGAATGCGTCATGCCCCCTCCAGGGGTGGGAGTGGTGTGGACGAGGCCGTCGAAGCCATCAACGAGACGGCGAGACCCGGCGATCGTGCCAGCCGTGGCATACCCTGTCAACGAAGAAGCCCGACGATTCGCGGGTTCGCGGCGTCGAGGCAAATCACGACGAGCGCTTGCAAAGACCAAGCTTCCGCAGCATTCCGGCCCACTCACGGCAACAGTTGCCGATTTTCTTCCAGCTCAGGCCGGCGCCGCGATCCGCAATCCCCGACGGGCCTGGCGCTCCGGCGCCTCGGAGGCCGGGAACGTCTCGACCTCTCGGAACAGGGCCTCGCGCACGAAGACCGGCGCCTCGAAGCGCAGCGCCAGGGCGATCGCGTCGCTCGGCCGCGCGTCCACCTGGTGGAGCCGGCCGTTGCTGCGCACGCTCAGGATCGCGTAGTAGGTGCCCTCGCGAAGCTCGGTCACCGTGACCCGCTCGACGCGGCTCTCCAGCCGGTCCAGCACGCGTTTGGCGAGATCGTGGGTGTTCGGGCGCGGAGCTCGGCGTTGCTCCATCTCGGAGGCGATCGAGCGAGCCTCGGCGAAGCCGATCCAGATCGGAAGCGTCCGATTTCCGCTCTGCTCCTCGAGCACGACCATGGGAGAGCCGGCGCGGGGATCGATGGCCACGTAGCCCACCCGCACCGCCACGTCCTCGGGGGGGATCGTCGCCTCCCCACCGCAGGCGATCGAGGCGAGCAGACCGAGGAGGATCACCAGCCGTCCCGGCATGTCCCGCCCATCCTACCTCCCCGTGGCCTCGGAGGTCGAGAGCCTCGCGCGCTGGCGCCGGAGAGGGGTTGGGAGGGTTCGGGAGGCGCTCGCGGAGCAGCCGGGCAGGTGGTCGGGGCGACTGGATTCGAACCAGCGACCTCTTCGTCCCGAACGAAGCGCGCTACCAGGCTGCGCCACGCCCCGAGCTCGTGCCCGGGCGGAGTATGCCCCGCCGCATGGGTCCCCTCAACCGCGCAACCGGCGGGTCTCCGGGTGACGCTCCCGGGTCGCGCAGATGGCGGTTGGGTGAACTCCCCTGCGCGCTGCTGGATGACGCTCCGTCGCGAGGGTACCGTCCCCCCAGGATGGCGCAGCGCATCCTGGTGGTGGACGACGAGCCGGACGTGCTCGAGCTCGTGCGAGCCAGCCTGGCGGAGGCGGACTACGCCGTCGATGCCGTGGGCACGGGCCGCGAGGCGCTCGAGCGGCTGCGACGCAGCCCGCCGGACCTGGTCGTCCTGGACTGGATGCTTCCGGATCTTTCGGGCATCGAGGTGTGCCGCCACGTGCGAGCCCGTCCCGAGCTCGCCGAGCTGCCGGTCCTGATGCTCACTGCCAAGTCCGACGAGGTGGACCGCATCGTCGGCTTCGAGCTGGGGGCCGACGACTACGTGACCAAGCCCTTCAGCCCGCGCGAGCTCGTGCTGCGGGTCCGGGCCCTGCTGCGCCGCCGTGCCGGCCCCGGCGCGGAGACGCACCGGCTGGATCGCGGTCCGCTGCATGTAGACCTGGGCCGGCATCGCTGCTTCGTGGAGGGGCAGGAGGTGACGCTCACCGCCAAGGAGTTCCAGCTGCTGGTGCAGCTGATGGAGCACCCGGGGCGGGTGCAGACGCGGGAGCGGCTGCTGGACCGGATCTGGGGCTCCGAGGTGCACGTGACCTCGCGTACCATCGACACGCATCTGAAGCGGCTGCGCGAGAAGCTCGGTCCCGGCGGCGAGCTGATCCAGACCGTGCGAGGCGTGGGCTATCGCTTCGCCGAGTAGCGTTCCGGGCGAACTTCCCGCCGAGAGCGAGGCGTCGATCGTGTCGGGCATGCATCGACGGATCGCGGTTGCGGTCGGCGGGGTGTGGGCGGCGGTGGCCGTCGCGGCGCTGCTGGCAGGCGCTCCCTACCCCGCCGTGGGCGTCGGGGCCTTGGCGGGGGCCGCGGTCGCGCTCCTGGCGGTGGCGTGGCTGCGCCGTTCCGTGGCCGCTCCGCTCGAGGCCGTCCAGCGCCTGGCGGAGGACCTGGGGCGCGACGGGCGCGGGCGTCACGCGCCCACCTCCTGGCCCGCGGACCTGCGCCCGCTGGCGGACGCCCTGGACCGCCTGGCCGCTCGCGTGGCCGAGCGCGTACGCGAGAGCGAGGAGCAGAGTGGCCGTCTCCAGGCCGTGATCGAGGCCATGGCCGAAGGCGTCCTGGTGGTGGACGCCGACGAACGCGTGGCCCTGGCCAACCCCCAGATCCGCACGCTCTTCGCCACGCCGCTGGATCTCCAGGGGCGCTCGCTGCTGGAAGCCGTGCGTCAGCCGGAGGCCGTGGAGACGATTCGCGCCGCGCTGCGCGAGGGGCGGCCCGTCGTGCGGGAGGTGGAGCTGCGCGACGTTGCGGACCGCCGCCTGCGCGTGCACGCCGCTCCCTTCCCACGCACCCCGCCGTGGTCCGGCGTCGTGACCGTGGTGCACGACGTCACCCAGGTCCGCCAGCTGGAGCGCGTGCGCCGCGACTTCGTGGTCAACGCCTCGCACGAGCTCAAGACGCCGCTCACGGCGATCAGCGGCTTCGCGGAGCGTCTGGTGGAGCGGAAGCTCGAGGATCCCGATGCCGCCCGGGCGGCCGAGATCGTGCTGGCCAACGCCCGGCGGCTCGGGGCGATCGTCGAGGACCTGATGGATCTGTCCCGGATCGAGAGCGGAGCCATGCATCTCACGCCCGAGCGCGTGGACGTGGCGGAGATCGCGTCGCGCCTGCTGGCCGAGCTGGACGACCGCCTGGTGCAGGCGGGTCTCGAGGCGGACCTGCACGTGGACGGGAGCCCGCGCGCGTGGGTAGACCGCCGTGCCCTGGAGCAGATCCTGCTGAACCTGCTGGACAACGCCATGAAGTACACCGAGGCCGGCGGCAACGTGCGCGTGAAGGTGCGGGAGCGGGACGCGCAGGTCCTCCTCGAGGTGGAGGACACGGGCATCGGGGTCCCGGCCCGCGACCTCGCCCGGATCTTCGAGCGCTTCTACCGCGTGGATCCCGGCCGCTCCCGCGCCCTGGGGGGCACGGGCCTGGGCCTCGCCATCGTGAAGCATCTGGTCCAGGCGCTGGGGGGAGAGATCGGCGTGCGCAGCCAGCTCGGTCGCGGGACCACGTTCACCGTCACGCTACCGACCGAGCCTCTCGAATCGCCCCGAGGGAAGACGGCCTAGTCCATTCGCGTCGCCGATCTTCACCTTCCCGTCACGTCTCCTCCACGACTGCGCCACGCCTTCTTCTTAGGGTCCGCCGCGCGCTCCGGGGGTGTGCTCCCTCGCGAGGGCGACGAGGAGGGACGTCCATGAGGGGAAGCATGGCGAGGCTCGGTGTCCTGGGACTCCTGATCGGGTCCCTGGCGCTTCCGGGGAGCGCGGGGGCCGGCGAGGCGGAGACCGTGCAGGAGATCCTCGGGATCCTGAAGAACCGCGGCCTGGTGGACGACGCCGAGTACGACCGCCTGATGAGCGGCTACGCGGCCTCGCAGTCGCAGCGCTCGTGGCTGGACCGGTTCAGCTTCAAGGGCGATTTTCGCGCCCGCCACGAGAGCTTCTGGTACGACCGGGACGAGCTCGGGAACGAGTCCGACAACCGCTATCGCGGCCGCTACCGGATCCGACTCGGCATGAAGTTCGACGTGAACGACTGGGCGGACGTGCACCTGCGTCTCGCCTCGGGCCAGGACGACCTGCGCAGCACCAACCAGACCTTCGGCAGCGGCGTGGACTTCGACCCGGACTCGATCTTCATCGACCGGGCCTACGTGGAGCTCGAGGCTCCAGGGCAATGGATGCCCGAGGGCAGCAAGGCGCACCTGCTCGTCGGCAAGCAGGGCAACCCCTTCACCTGGAAGGTGGGCAAGGACTTCATGCTCTGGGATGGCGACGTCAATCCGGAGGGCGTAGGCCTGAAGCTGGCCGGAGACGCCAGGGACAACCTGAGCTGGTTCCTGCACAGCGGCTACTTCGTGATCGACGAGGAGAGCGGCAACAAGGATCCGCACCTGTTCGGGGTCCAGCTCGGTGGCGAGGTGGCGGTGAGCGACGATCTGGCCCTGGGGGCGCGCGGGACCTACTACACGTTCCGCTCGGTGCTGGGCGACTTCCTCCAGCGTGGCATCGACGGCACGGGCGGCTCCACGTCAAGCGGCGGGAACCTTCTCGGTGGCCTCACGGACACCGACGAGAACTTCGACGTCACGGAGGTGGGCGCCTATCTGAAGTGGGCCGGCAGCGAGATGTTCCCGGTCACGATCTACGGCAACTGGTCCCAGAATCTCGACGCCGAGGACACCCTCGGACCCCCCGGCACGGACGAGGAGGACACCGCCTGGGGCGTCGGCATCGAAGTGGGCGACAAGAACAAGCTGGCCAAGCTGGGCGTCGGCTATTGGGAGGTCGAAGCCAACGCCTTCCCATCGCAGTTCATCGACAGCGACCTCTTCGACGGGTTCACGAATCGCGAGGGCTGGGCCATCTACGGCTCGCGTAACCTCTTCAAGAACACGGACCTCAATCTGACGTTCTTCATGAGCGACGAGATCGAGGACGGCAGCCCGGCCTTCGACGAGAGCGTCGAGGACGCCGAGCGCTACCGGCTGCAGACGGACCTGGTGTTCAAGTTCTAGCGGGCACGGGTCGGGGCGGCCTCGCTCGTCCCGATCGGGCCGCGGCCGTCCCCCTTTCTCTCCTCTCCTGGGGGACGGTCGCGGCCCTCGTGCCTCCGGTCCGGTATCCTGGAGCGAGTCCCTGGAGGTTCGTCGGTGACCCGTCTTCTGGATCCCCTGCTCCGCGAGGTCAACGAGCTCATCCTGCGCATGGGGGGTGCCTGCGAGGCGATCCTGGCCAAGTCGCTGCGCGCCGTCACGGAGCGCAACGCCGAGCTGGCGCGCCAGGTCCAGAAGGACGATCTCGAGATCGACCGCCTGGACCTGGAGGTGGACGAGGCGGTGCTGCGCGCCATCGCGCTCCAGGCGCCGGTGGCCGACGATCTGCGCCGCGTCCTCGCCGTGAAGAGCATCGCGGTGGATCTCGAGCGGGTGGGGGACATCGCCCGGAACATCGCCAAGAGCGCGGAGCGGCTGGCCGCGCGGGAGCCCGTCCCGACCCCCGCCACGCTCGAGACGCTGGCGGAGGAGAGCCAGACCATGCTCCGGGAGGCCCTGGACGTCTTCGTGGCCCGGGACGCCGAGCGCGCCCGCAAGCTGCTCGGCCGGGACGAGGAGGTAGACCTGGACGAGGACCGCATGATCCAGGACGCCCTGCGCGAGATCGCGGCCCATCCGGACATCTCCGCCCAGGAGGTGGACCTGATCCTGATCGCCAAGAACCTGGAGCGGGTGGCCGACCACGCCACCAACATCGCCGAGGACGTGATCCTGGTGGCGGAGGGCCGCAACGTGAAGCACGCCGACAAGCTGGCGCGCTCCCCTGCCTGAAGCCGTTCCGCGATCCTCGCCGGGCGTTCACGCCAACGTCATCCGGGCCTGTCACCCCGCCGTCGTGGAGGCTCGACCTCGCGAGGGCATCTCGCTGCGCCGCAGGGGGACCGGCTACGTCGCCGAGTGCGGGCGGTTCTACGTCTGGGACGAGGATCCGCGCGAGGTGCTGGGGCGCGCCCTCGAGCTGGGCCGCGCACGAGCGCCTACGAGCGCGCCGCCTCTTCGCGCAGCGCTCGGATCGCAACCGCGTAGTCCGGGGCCCCGAACACCGCCGTGCCGGCCACGAACACGTCGGCGCCGGCGCGCGCGGCCCGGCCCACCGTCCCCGAGGCCACGCCCCCGTCCACCTCGAGGTCCACGTCGAGCCCCCGCGCGTCGATCCAGCCGCGCAGCCGCTCGATCTTGGGCAGCATGCTCTCGATGAAGCGCTGCCCTCCGAAGCCCGGGTTCACGGTCATCACCAGCACCTGATCCACGTCGCCGAGGATCGGCTCCACGGCCTCCGCTCGCGTGGCCGGGTTGAGCACCACCGAGGCTCGGGCGCCCGCCTCGTGGATCTGGCCCACCACCCGGTGCAGATGGGGGCACGCCTCCACCTGGACGCCGATCGTCGCGGCCCCCGCCTTGGCGAAGGCCTCTACGTAGCGCTCCGGGGACTCGATCATCAGGTGCACGTCCAGCGGCAGCGAGGTCGAGCGCCGCACCGCCTCGACGACCACGGGGCCGATGGTCAGGTTCGGGACGAAGTGCCCGTCCATCACGTCCACGTGGATCCAGTCGGCGCCTGCCCGCTCCACGTCGCGCACCTCCTCGCCGAGACGGGCGAAGTCCGCGGAGAGGATCGAGGGGGCGATGCGCGGCGCGCGGCGGCTCACGAGCGCCGCTCGAGCCGGACGGCGAAGAAGCCGTCGGTGTCGTGGCGGTGCGGCAGGCAGCGCAGCGCGCCCCGCTCGTCGCACAGCGGGCGGATGCCGGCGGGAAGCGTCGCCGGCGCCGCCCGTTCGAACTCCGGCCACTCGGCCAGGAACCCCTCCACCACGTCCTGGTTCTCCTCGTGCGTGAGCGTGCAGGTACTGTAGACGAGCGATCCGCCCGGCCTCAACGCGAACGCCACGTTGCCGAGCAGGGCCCGCTGCAGCTCCGCCAGGCGCGGCGGGTCCTCCGGGCGCAGCCGCCAGCGCAGGTCCGGATTGCGCCGCAGCGTCCCGAGGCCCGAGCAGGGGGCGTCCACCAGCACGCGGTCGAAGGCGCCGGCCGGGACGCGCTCGGCCAACGGCCGGCTGGCGTCCGCCAGCTGCGTGCGCAGGTTCGTGAGCCCCAGCCGCCGGGCGTCGCGGGCCACCAGGCCGAGCCGGCGCTCGTGGCGGTCCAGGGCCGTCACCTGGCCCTGGGGACCAACCCGCTCCGCCAGGGCCGTGGCCTTGGTGCCGGGGGCGGCGCACGCGTCCAGCACCTGCTCGCTGGGACGCGCGTCCAGCAGCTCCACCACCAGCTGGGAGCCCTCGTCCTGGATCGTCATGCGCCCGTCCAGGAAGGCGGGATCCCGGGCGGGGTCGCCCGCTCGACCCAGGACGAGGCCGTCGGGGGCGAAGCGGCAGGGGGCGGCCTCCGCAAAGCGCTGGCGCAGCTCCGCGAGCAAAGCCTCCCGGGAGGTGCGCAGACGGTTCGCGCGCACGGTGCGAGGCGGCATCTCGTTGCAGGCTCGAGCCAGGCGGGCCGCCTCCGCGGCTTTGAGCTCTTC
>JBFGJV010000028.1:0-21537 GCA_041577015.1 Myxococcota bacterium | reverse complement strand
TAGCCGGGGAAGCGCCGCCAGAACTCCTCCAGCACGACCCGCGCCTCGAGCCGCGCCAGGGACGCCCCCAGGCAGAAGTGCGTGCCCTGGCCGAAGGAGAGCATGGGGGTCGTGTTGCGCTCCAGGTCGTAGGCGTCCGGGTCCTCGAACACGCGCTCGTCCCGGTTGGCGGAGCCGATCAGGAGCAGCACGCGTTCGCCCTTCGGGATCGTCCGGCCGTGCAGCTCGACGTCGCGTGTCGTCACCCGTCCGATCACCTGGGTCGAGTTGTCGTAGCGAAGCGTCTCCTCCACCCACTGCGGGATCCGACCCGGATCCTCGGCCACGAGCTTGCGCTGCCCCGGGTTGCGCCACAGCCAGTAGAGGGCGTTCGCCAGCAGCTTGGTGGTGGTCTCGTTGCCGGCCACGATCATCAGGTTGCAGAAGGAGACGATCTCGTTGGGATGCAGCCGGTCGCCGTCGATCTCGGCGGCCAGCAGCGCCGACACGAGATCGTCGCGCGGCTCCCGCTGCCGCTCCGCGATCAGCTCGTGGAAGTAGCGCCAGATCCTGCCGAAGGCCTCCATGCCCTCGGGCGGGACGTCGAGGACGCCCTCCTTGCGGTGCACGAGCAGGTCCGCCCAGGCGCGCAAGGTGTCGCGGTCTGCCTCCGGGACGCCCAGCATCTCGCTGATCACGTCCATGGGGAGCTTGCCGGCGAGGTCGCCGACGAACTCCGAGCGCGAGCCCCGGGCCATGCGCTCCAGGTGGGCGACGGCCATGGCGCGGATGCGAGGCTCGAGCTCCGCCACGCGACGCGGCGTGAAGCCCCGCGAGACCAGCGCCCGCATCTTGGTGTGGCGCGGCGGGTCCATGGCCAGGAACGACATCACCACGTGGGCATTCGGGTTCGAGGCCGAGGGGTCGAGGGTCACGCCGTGGGTGCTGGAGAAGCGCTCGAAGTCCTTGATGGCGGCGGCCACGTCCGCGTGGCGCGAGAGCGCCCAGAAGCCGAGCCCCGCATTGTGGTAGGCGGGCGCCTCCGCGCGCAGGCGCGCGTAGATCGGGTAGGGATCCTCGTGCGCCTCGTAGGCGTAGGGGTCGTAGTGGACCACGGCGCTCCGATCCGGGGCCGCCATGCTACTCCCGTTTACCTAGCGCGCGCAATGTAAGCCGTGATAGCGTCGGGCCGTCGGGAGGAACCCATGCGGGCCGGCTTCGTCGGACTCGGCAACCTGGGCAGGCCCCTGGCCGGGCGCCTCGTCGCCGCCGGCTTCGAGACCACCGTCTTCGATCGCCTCGAGGCGCCGGTTGGGGAGCTGGTCGCGGTGGGCGCCCGGGCGGCCGCGTCGCCGCGGGAGGTGGCGGCAGCGGCGAACGTGGTGGGCGTCTGCGTGCCCGACGACGACGACGTACGCGCCGTCGTGCTGGGCGAGGACGGCCTGCTGGCGGGCGCCGCGCCCGGGACGGTGATCGCCCTCCACAGCACCATCCTGCCCGGAACCGTCCTGGCCCTCGCCGAGCCGGCTGCCGCGTGCGAGGTCGGGCTGCTCGACGCCTGCGTGACCGGCGGCGCCGAGCGTGCCGCCGAGGGTCGCGTCACCTACCTGGTGGGCGGCGACGACGCCACGCTGGCCCGGGCGCGTTCCTTCCTCGACGCGGCCTCCGAGAAGATCATCCACGCGGGCGCGCTCGGGAACGGCGCGCGCCTCAAGCTGGCGCTGAACGTCATGACCTATCTCCAGTGGGCGGCCGCCTACGAGGCCTTCACGTTGGCGCGCGCGAGCGGGCTCCCCGGCGAGATCTTCGAGGAGGCCGGTCGCGCCAACGGCCAGCTCACCGAGCTGATGGCGCGCTTCCTCGTCACCCACAAGCTTCCCGCGCAGGCGCGCCGCAACGAGGCGGTGCAGCGCGTGCTGCGCGGTCACCTGAAGACGGCCGAGAAGGATCTCGCATGGGCTCTGGAGCTGGCGAGCGAGGCGGGTGTGGAGCTCCCCTCCGCCGCCTTCGTCGCCAAGCACATGGGCAGGATCTACGGCGTCGAGGAGGAGTGCTCGTGAAGCGGCGCTCCCAGGCCGAGCGCACGGCAGAGACGCGCGCGCGCATCCTCGCCGCCGTGGTCGAGAGCATCGCCGAGGTGGGCTTTCCGCGCACCACGGCGAACGAGATCGTGCGCCGCGCGGGCGTCACCTGGGGTGCGGTGCAGCACCACTTCGGGGACAAGGATGGCATCCTGATGGCCGTTCTCGAGGACTCCTTCGAGCGCTTCGCCGCGCGCCTGGCCGACGTCCGCGAGGAGGCGCCCTTGGAGAAGCGCGTCTGCGCCTTCGTGGACCGCGCCTGGGAGCACTTCGCGAGCGACCACTACCGCTCGATGTTCGAGATCCTGCTCCAGTCCGCCCCCGACGGGCGGGAGGCGGAAGGCATCTGGCAGCGCCGCATGTTCCGGGGCTGGAACCGCGTCTGGGACGGACTCTTCGGTGACGCGGGCCTGCCCCGGCGGCGGAGCCTGACGCTCCAGCACTACACCATCGCGGTGCTCTCGGGGCTCGCCTCGCTGCGCATCCTGGAGGGCGGAATCGGGCGACTTCAGGAGGCGGAGCTGGGACTCCTGAAGGCGACCCTCGTGCACGAGCTCACGCGATCCGTGGCCCCGGGGACCCCGCGTGTCCGCTCTTCGCGAGCGGTCGGGTTGGCGGATTCCTGACGTGGGGATCGTGCTGGACTGGGACGCGACCCAGGGGCTCTGGAGGTTCACCGTCGAGCCGACCTTCACGCTGGACGAGGTCGCCGATCTCACGCTGAAGACGGACTGGCAGGGCGCCAGGCGCTATCTCTGGGATCTTCGGAACCTGCGGAAGGGCCGCGACTCCCCCGCAGACCTTCGTGGGGCAGCCGAGCTGGTGCGCCGCAGCCGCGAGCTCTGGGAAGGGAGCCGGGCGGCCATCCTCGTGAACCGGGAGCTGGATTACGGCGTCGCCCGCATGTTCCAGGTCTTCGCGGAAGGCGTGGGCGTGATCTACGAGGTGTTCCGCGACGAGCCGGCCGCGCTCGCCTGGCTGGCCGCGCCGGACTCCTGAGAGCGAAGCACCGTCTCCACCGCCGAGGCGAGCTCCTCCGGGGCAAAGGGCTTGTTCAGGAACAGCGCGTGCTCGGGGAGCTCGCGCGGCTGGTCCGCGCGCGCGGGGTGGCCCGAGATCAGGATCGTGCGGATGCCCGGGTGGAGCCTCCGGACGCGGGCGTCGAGCTCCGCGGCGCTCGGCCCCGGCATGACCACGTCGGAGATCAGCAGATCGATGGGACCCGCGTGCGAGGACGCCCGCGCGAAGGCGTCTTCGCCGTCGCCCGCCGCCAGCACGCGGTGGCCACGGCTCTCGAGCACCTTCGCCAGCAGTCGCAGGACGGCCGGCTCGTCCTCCACCAGGAGGACGGTGGCGTCGCGTCCCCGTTGGGTCACCGTGGATCGTTCCGCCGGACCGGAGCAGCATGCCTCGTCCTCGACCTCGGGTAGAAGCACCTCGAAGGTGCTGCCCCGCGCCGGCGCGCTGCGCACGCGAATGGTGCCGCCACTCTGGCGAACGATCCCGTAGCTGGTGGAGAGCCCGAGGCCCGAGCCTTCGCCCGGCGGCTTGGTGGTGAAGAAGGGCTCGAAGACACGGGCCTGAACCTCCTCGGGCATGCCCATGCCGGTGTCGCTCACCGAGAGGGTCACGAAGCTTCCGGGCCGCGCGCCGTCTGGTGAAACGACATCCGTGGTCTCCAGCTCCACGTTGCCCAGCGCAAGGCGCAGCCGCCCGCCGCCGGGCATGGCGTCGCGAGCGTTGAGGGCGAGATTGACGATTACCTGCTCCAGCTGGACCGGATCCACGCAGACGCGTCCCACCCCGACATCCGACTCCACGGCGAGCTGCACCCCCGGACCCAGCAGCCGCCTCAGCATCGACTCGAGCCCCGCTACCAGCTGGTTCAGGTCCACGACCTTGGGGCGGAGCGTTTCCTTGCGGCCGAACTGGAGCAGCTGTCGCGTGAGCTCGCTGGCGCGTTGCGCCGCCTGCTGGATCTCGCCGGCGGCTGCGCGCAGCTCGGGCTGCTGCTCGAGTCCGGCGCGGAGCAGCTCGGCGTTGCCCGAGATCACCGTCAGCAGGTTGTTGAAATCGTGCGCCACGCCGCCCGCCAGGAGCCCGACGGCCTCCATCTTCTGCGCCTGGCGGAGCTGGAGCGCGAGCTCTCGCTGCGCCGCCTCGGCCTCCCTGCGCTCGGTGGTGTCGACGATGATCGCCGCGAAGACGCGGGAGGACGAGTCCGCCGAGAACTGGAGATGGACCTCCACCGGGTAGGTAGAGCCGTCCTTGCGGCGATGCACCGTCTCGAATTGGAGCTTCTTCTTCGATCCGTTTCGAAGCGGCGCCAGGAGCGCCTCGAAGCGCTCGCTCGTGAACTCCGGCTTGATGTCGAGGGGCGTCAGCTCGTGAAGCTCGCGCATCGAGTAGCCGAGGTTCTCGCGCGCGCCGCGGTTGACCTGGAGGAAGCGCAGCGTATCGGCCTCGAAGACGTAGATCTCGTTCCGCGCGGATTCCAGGATGCGCCCGAGACGGATTGCCCGCTCCTCCGCCCGCTCGCGCCGGCTCAGGTCCTCCGCAATGGCGTGGATGCCGAGCACGCGTCCCTTCTCGTCACGGATCGGTGCGCCGTGCAGGCGGACCCGCACCGGTTTGCCCCAGCGGCTGGTCCAGGAGGTCTCGATCACACCCTGCTCGCCCGAGCCCAGCACCCGGTGCATGGCCTCGCCGAGCTCGGGAGACCAGGACGGGGTGCTTCGCACTCGGAGCCCTAGGAGGACGGCGGGCTCGGGCGCCCCCACGAGCTCGGCGTAGGCGGCATTCGCGGTCACGATCCGGCCTGCCGGGTCGAGCGTGAGCACGCCGAGTGGGGCGTTGTCCACCAGGGTCCGGAAGCGCTGCTCGTTGCGCTGCGATTCCTCCGCGGCGCTGCGGATGCGGTTCACCGCGACGGCGACCAGGGCCGTCACGGTCAGCAGCATCGCGCTGTGAAGCCAGATGACCGACGGCTTGGCATAGATGCTGTTGGGATTGGGCAGGATGTCGCTGCTGCGCACGAAGTGGAGCCCCACCAGGGAGACGAGGCTCAGCCCCGCCGTGATCAGCGCGGCCCGCTCGCCGAGCAGCAGGCCGGCCGCGACGATGGCGAACAGGAACGTGCTCGCCGTGTGGGCGTCGCCGCTGTCGGGTAGCAACCCCCCTGCGGTCGCCCCGCACCAGACCGTGGCGACGAAGAGCAGCGCCGCCAGGCGCGCGTAGCCGCCACGCGCCAGGCCGTAGGTCAGCGCGATCAGCGCCAGCACCGCCCCGAGCAGCGCCAGGCGCGAGCGCGGATCGGGGTACACCCAGAAGATGGCCGCTCCCGCCAGCACGGCCCCGCTGCTCGCGACCAGGGCGACGAGTCGTAGCGTGGAGACGACGTAGGCTTGACTCGGATGGGCCACGTTCCCCCTCGCGTGGCTGGCGGCGTCGGCTCGCTGAGAGAGCGTCCCGACTTTTCGTGGCCTCCGCAAGCCGGCTGGGGCTCAGGGGATCGTCAGCAGAATGGTGATCAGCAGCAGGACGGCCCCCACCGGCACCAGCAGGATCCCCACAGCCCTCCGATGAAGCATCCGAGCGGCATGGCGCCCATGCAGACCTTCCAACGTGGTGCGCGGCAGTGCGAACACGGCAAGGGCGCACCGGCGAGGAGCACCTGAGCGCCAATCGTGATCCCGTGCGCCGCCAGCGCATGGCGGCTGCTTGGACGGTCACGGCAAGCTCGAGTACGCCGCGTTCGAAGCGTCCTGGGCCAGCTGGACGATCGCCTGGTCCGCTTCGCCGAAGGAGCACGAAGGGGCCGCGTCGGCAGATGCCGCGCGGGGAGACCGTGCCGGCGGCCGTGCGAGCCCTCCACCTGGAATCGCGACCTGGGTGGCCGTGCGCTGGTAGCCGGCGTCCCAGCACACCGCGCGAGCGGGAGTCTCCCCACGGGGCGGGTGCGCGATCGTCCGAGGCGGCCCAACCTCCGAGTCCCGGGAGGAGCGTCATGAAGATCGCCATCGGACTGCCCACCGGGATCCCGAACACGCCCGGGCGCCGGCTCGTCGAGTGGGCGCAGGCCGCCGAGCAGGCGGGCTTCTCGTCCGTCGGCACGATCGGTCGCATCGTCTTCGACAGCCACGAGGAGCTGGTGGCGCTGGCGGCCGCCGCCGGGGCCACGAGCCGTCTCGGGCTCGCCACCACGGTGATGGTCGGGCCGGTGCGCGAGGCGGTGCTCCTCGCCAAGCAGGCTGCCACGCTCGACGCGGTCTCGGGCGGACGTCTCACGCTCGGGATCGGCGTCGGCTGGCGCGACGACGACTTCCGCGCCACCGGCACCGACCACCACGCGCGCGGCAGGACGCTCGATCGACAGCTGGAGGTGATGCGGCGCGTCTGGCGCGGCGAGAGCCCGAGGCCGGGCGTCGACACCGTCGGCCCGAAGCCCGCGCGGGCGGGCGGACCCGAGATCCTGCTGGGAGGCAGTGCCCCCGCGGCGCTCCGCCGCGCCGGCCGGCTCGCCGACGGCTACCTCGCCATGCCCGCGCCGCCCCCCGACGTGAAGCAGGCCTGCGAGGCCGTGGCTGCGGCGTGGCAGGAGGCCGGCCGCCCAGGTCGCCCGCGCCTGGTGGGCAGCGCCTACTACGTGCTCGGGGACGCGGGTGCCCGGGGCGACGCCAACATGGCCGCCTACTACGCCTTCGGTGGCGAGCCGGTCGTGAAGCACATGCAGTCCATGATGCTCCGCACCGACGACGCCGTCCGCGAGCGGATCGCCGGCCTCGAGGCGATCGGCATCGACGAGTTCTTCCTGTGGCCCACCGTCGCCGAGCTCGACCAGATCGCCCGCCTGCGGGAGGTGGTGGGGTAGATCGACTCCCGCCCCTGGGGACGCCTGAATAACCCCCGGTCCCTTTCGCTCCAACCACGAACCCTCCGCCAGAAACCGGGATCCCGGCCGGGGCAACCTCCGCGAGCCGGGACGGAGGTCCGATGAAGGCTCCCCTGCCCAAGGACGAAGCGGAGCGGCTCGAGGCCCTGCGCAGCTATCGGATCCTGGATACGCCTCCGGAGCCCTGTTACGACGACATCACCCACCTCGCCTCCGAGATCTGCGGCACGCCGATCGCGCTGGTCAGCCTGGTGGACGGCGACCGCCAGTGGTTCAAGTCCCGCCACGGTCTCGAGGCGACCGAGACGCCGCGTCACATGGCGTTCTGCGCGCACGCCATCCTGCAGCCGGAGCTCCTCATCGTGCCCGACGCACACGACGACGAGCGCTTCGCCGACAACCCCCTCGTGACGGCGGCGCCCCACATCCGCTTCTACGCCGGGGCTCAGCTCGTGACGCCCGAGGGACAGGCGCTCGGGACGCTCTGTGTCATCGACCATCGCCAGCGCATGCTGACGGAGGCCCAGGCCGACGCGCTCCGTGCGCTCTCCCGCCAGGTGATGACGCAGCTCGAGCTGCGACGGGTCAACGCGCGCCTGGAGGCCGAGAGCCTCACCGACGACGTCTCGGGCTTCCACAACACCCGCTTCCTGCACCGCTACCTGGACCAGCAGCTGGCCCAGTCGATGGGCAGCGGCGCGTCGCTCTCCCTGGTCTTCTTCGACATGGACGGCTTCAAGCAGGTCGTGGACACGCACGGCCACCTGCTCGGCGGCAAGGTGCTGCGCGAGGTCGCGCAGACCGTGCACCGCCAGCTCGACGCCGAGGATCGCATCGTCCGCTACGGCGGAGACGAGTTCGTCGTGATCCTCCCCGGGCAGGGCCGCGACGAGGCGTTCGCCAAGGCCGAGCGCATGCGCGCGTCCATCGCCGCGACGCCCTTCCTGCGCGAGGAGCAGCGCGAGGTGCGCGTCACCGCCTCGTTCGGCCTGGCGGCCTTTCCGGCGGACGCCCACGACAAACTTCAGCTCCTGAAGGAGGCCGACCACTGCCTCTTCGAGAGCAAGGAGCGCGGCAAGAATCGCGTCTCCCGGAAGTCCGGCAGACGCTGACCCGGCTCAGGATCCGGGGAGATCGCGCTCCATCACGATGTTCGCGGTCTCCGTGTCCGGGTCGAAGACGACGCGCGCCTCGCCCGTAGCGAGCTGCGCCGTCACCCGGGCGATCTTCTCCTCGAGGCTTCGCTCGATCGCGCCGTAGTCGGTCCCGTCGCGGGTCACGAACTCCTCGACGAGCCCGCGCAGCGCCTCGGGGCTCAGGTCTTCGGGCGCGAGCTCGACGCCGCGCCGGGCGTTGCCGTCAGGGCTCATACGAGATCCGGACCACCTCGTATACCGCGACCCCGGCGGGCCGCTTCACCGTCACCTCGTCGCCCTCCGCCTTCCCCACGAGCGCGCGGCCCAGTGGCGAGTGGATGCTGATCAGGCCCTGCTCCGGATCGATCTCGTCGGGACCCACCAGGCGATAGCGAGACTCCGTGCCCTCCTCGTCCTCGAGCGTGACCCAGGCCCCGAAGAAGACCTTCTCCGGGTCGGCCACCTCGCCGGGCTGCACCACGACGAGCTGGTCGAAGCGCCTGCGCAGGAACGCCAGGCGGCGATCGATCTCCCGCAGCCGTTTCTTGCCGTAGATGTACTCGGCGTTCTCGGAGCGGTCGCCGTGCGCCGCGGCCACCGCCACCTCCTGCGTCACCTTGGGTCGCTCGACGTTCCACAGGTGGTCGAGCTCCGCCTGGAGCTTCTTCACGCCATCCGGCGTGATGTGGGCCTTGGGCTTGCCGGGGGAGGGCGTCATCAGCGCGCCCAGACTAGCACCCCGCTCGCGGTCGAGATGCTCCCGGTTGCTACAACCTCTACGTGTCTGCGCACCCTCGCGTCGCGCTCGTGCAGGGATCGAGCCGCGGCCTGGGTCTGGCGTTCACGCGGGCGCTCCTCGCGCGCGGGGACGTGGCCCACGTGGTCGCGACCTCGCGCCGCCCGGAGGAGAGCCCGGGCCTGGCCGAGCTCCGCGCCACCCACGGCGCGCGCCTGCTGTTGGTTCGTCTCGACGTCCGCGACGAGGCCAGCATCGCCGCCGCAGCGGCCCGGGTGCGCGAGCGTGTCCCGCGCCTGCACCTGCTGCTCAACGTGGCGGGCGTGCTCCACGGGCCCCATCTCCGGCCCGAGAAGCGTCTGGAGCAGGTGGACGCCGCCGCGCTGCGCCAGGCCTTCGAGGTGAACGCCTTCGGCCCGCTGCTGGTGGCGAAGCACTTCGTGCCCCTCCTCACCCACGAGGAGCCCGCCGTGCTCGCGAACCTCTCGGCGCGCATCGGGAGCATCGAAGACAATCGGCTGGGCGGATGGTACGCCTACCGCGCCTCCAAGGCGGCCCAGAACCAGTTCACCCGGACCCTCGCCCTCGAGCTGGCCCGGCGCGCCCCGAACGTGGTCTGCGTGGCGCTCCACCCCGGCACGGTGGCCACCGACCTCTCGGCGCCCTTCGGCCGCGGGCTCGATCCGGGGCGGGTGTTCTCGCCGGAGCGCGCGGCCACCCAGCTGCTCGACGTGCTCGATTCGCTCGGGCCCGACTCGAGCGGGAGCTTCCTGGCCTGGGACGGGCAGCGCATCCCGTGGTGAGCCGAGTCCTCACCACGCCGCGTGCGTGCTGGCTAGCGGCAGATCGGCACCGTGAAGGCCTCGAACCGGTTCGGGAGCACCGCACGCGCGTCCGCCGGCAGCACGCGACGGAGTCGCTCGACGAACGCTCCCACGTCCGTCGCGGGGACGGGCCGCTGGACGTCCGGCGGCACGAAGAAGTCCTCCCAGTGCGCCATCACCACGAGTCGCGGATTCGTGGCCCGCACGATGCCCTCCGGATAGCCCCGCACCTGCGAGAGCGAGGCCACGCATAGAATGGCGACGTCCACGGGGTGCGCATCCTCGGCGGGCAGCGTGGGCGGGAAGCCCACCGGGGCGTTGCTCGCCGTGTCCTGGTAGAAGACCCGCGCCGCGACCGAGCCGTCGGGGTCGAGGAAGTCGATCAGGAAGGTGAAGGGCTGGCCCTCCGGGTAGCCCCGCGCGCGTCGTGGTGGCCGGTCGAGCGCCTCGTCCACGGCGCCACCGAAGGCCTTCCGGCCGAGGAAGTGCGGCGCATGCTCGGAGCGAATCGCCATGACGCGCGCGCCGTCGAGGGGAACCCACGAGCCGGGACGCCAATGGCTGGCTGCGATCGGGTTCAGGGCCTCCAGGCGGTGGGGCTGGAGGTCGAAGCCGCGCAGGATGTTGACCGCCGTGTGGCTGCCGAGGATGCGAGCCTCCGGCGTGTAGCGGGTCGCCACGTGGGGAACGTCCATCAGGTGGTCGTAGTGCGCGTGTCCCACCAGCACGGCCCGGACGTCGGCCAGCTCGGACGCGAGCGGTGCGAGGGCCGCATCGATGCGCTCCGCATCCGGATCGATGCGCCCGAACATCACCCGGAGCAGTCGTGGGTTCGAGAAGAATGGGGCCGCGAGGATCGCCGTCGAGCCCCGGCGCAGCAGCGCCCCCGCGACGCCCAGATAGCGGATCTCGAGCGGCTCCCCGCGCGTCGCGTCCGGACACCGCGGCGGCGCCCCGAGCTCGCGCGGCACGCCCGTCAAGCTGGTGGCGCACGAGCAGAGCAGAGCGCCCGCCAGGGCCGCCCGCAGGCGAGACGGGGCCGCGCCTTGCCGCCGTTGCGCGAGGTTGCGATGCTCCGGCCTCACGTGCGTCGCGCCTACTCCAGCCTCTTCTGGGCCTTCGTCACCACCAGCTCCTTCGCGCTCTTTCCCGTGGCCCTCGGTCTCTGGGCCATGACGCTTCCCTTCGATCGGCGCAAGGTCGTGCTGCACCGCTTCACGTCCTACTGGGCCTCACTCTACACCTGGTTGAACCCCGCGTGGCCGGTGACGGTGGAGGGGCGCGAGAAGATCCGCTCCGGGGTCGCCTACGTGATGGTGGCGAATCATCTCTCGCTCCTGGACATCCTGGTGCTGTTCCGGCTCTTCGCGCACTTCAAGTGGGTGTCGAAGATCGAGAACTTCCGGGTACCGCTGATCGGCTGGAACATGTCGCTGAACGGCTACATCAAGCTGCGCCGGGGCGACCGGGAGAGCGTCGTGCGCATGATGCGAGCCTCCGAGGAGACGCTCGCGGCGGGCAGCTCGATCATGATGTTCCCGGAGGGCACGCGTTCACCGAGCGGCCGGATGCGCGCCTTCAAGCCGGGAGCCTTCGAGCTGGCGCTCCGCGCGCGGCGCCCGATCCTGCCCATCGTCCTGGAGGGCACCGCCCACGCGCTCCCCAAGCGCGGCTTCGTCCTGCGCGGCCGCCACCCCATCCGCGTCCGCGTGCTGGACGAGATTCCCTACGAGAGCTTCCGCGGCCTCTCGGCCGTCGAGCTCACGGAAGCCGTGCGAGAGCGTTTCGCCCGGCTGGTGCCAGCGGAGGACGCGAAGCCGCTGACACCGGTGGCGGAGTAGCTCACGACCAGCCCATCTTCTCGAGCCAGGCGAGGGTGTCATCGAGACCCACCGCGCCCGCCTGCCCGACCAGGTATTCGAGGGTGCCGGGGGTCGTGTCGTCGAGGTTCACGGGTCGGTCGAAGACCGCGTCGACGCGGTGATAGCGCTCGCCCAGGATCTGCTCGCACTGGAAGTCCGCGACTCCCATGACGCCGCTGATCATGAGCGAGACGAGCGGACGCGCCCACTGCCCCCAGCCCCAGTCGACCCGGCTCCCGGCGATGTACTTGGGCTCGAGACCGGCGCCGAGGGAGAGCAGTTGGATCTCGTCCAGGGGGCGGCCCGCGGCGCGCGGGTCGAGCGCCTGGGCCAGCGCCGCCAGGCTCGGGTTGTTCGCGACGACGCCGCCGTCGATGTAGCCCCGGTAGCTCGGGAAGTAGGCCGGGGCGGCACTCGTGGCGAGGGCGACGTCCACGACGCGCGCCGAGCCGTCACTGTCGCGCCCGGGGAAGTTGTGGAAGAACTTGGGCTTCCAGCTGCGCGGGCGCTTCCGGGTCGCCGGAGCGTCGAGGGCGAAGCAGGGCACGAGAACCCGCTTGTGCAGATCCTGGAGGCGTCGCCTTCCGAATTCGCGGTGGAGCAGCCGCTTGAACTTGCGGCTGTCGTAGTCGGCGCCGACCGCGTTGCCGAGATCACGCAGATCGTCCCAGAAGGAGTCGTCGAAGATGCGCTGGGCCTGGTTCAGGTAGAGCGCGACGAGGTCTTCCGGCGGCTTCCCCGCCGCGAGGCCCAGCGCGATGAGCCCGCCCGACGAGGTGCCCGCCAGGAGGTGGGTCGCTCCGAGGAGTCCGGGACGGGCCTCCGCGAGCCGCTGCACCAGCCGTGCCGTGAAGAGGCCCTTGATCCCGCCGCCGTCGAAGCACAGGACGCGGAACGGGTGCATGCCAGGCGTGTCGGTCGTTCGGAGCCGCGCGTTGATGCCTCTTCTGGAGCCTGCCTCCGGGGACGCCCACCTGGCGCACAGGGCCTCGCTCCGAGCGGACGGAAGGTTGTGACCGTCCCCGTCGCACGCGTGGGGTAGGGTGTCGCGCGTGGCATCCCGCAGCGTGCAGGCCCTCGGCGGATCGGGTCGTCTCGACCGGGCCCGGCACTGGCTCGCCGGGCGGCGCGGCGGGGAGGCGGTGCTGGTGGTGGCGGCCAGCCCCGAGGCGGCGGCGGAGCTGCTGCGCGGCGGGGTCGAGGCCGACGACGCGGCGGCCTTCGGCTGGCACCGGGCCACCCTGGGGCGGCTCGCCGCGGAGCTGGCGATGCCGGCCCTGGCCGAGCGCGGCCTCGCCCTGATCGGAGGCCTCGCCGCCGAGGCCGCCGTGGCGCGGGTGCTGCACGAGCTGCACGCCGCCGGGAAGCTCGGGCGCTACGCGGAGGCCGTGGGTGGCCCGGGTCTCCCCCGGGCGGTGGCGCGGACGCTCGGGGAGCTGCGCCTGGCGCGGGTGGGGCCCGAGCGGCTCGCGGAGATCGCTCCCGAGCTCGCTGCCATCGCCGAGGCCTACGCGGCCGAGCTGGAGCGGGCACGGCTCGCGGATCGGGCCGTGGCATTCCGTCTGGCGACGGAGGCGGCGCGGGATCCCGAGAGCCGCCACCCGCTCCTCGGCCTGCCGACCCTCCTCCTCGACGCTCCGATCGAGACGACGTCCGAGCGGGAGCTCGTGGCGGCCATTGCGTTCCGGGCCCCCGAGGTGGTGGCCACGGTTCCGCCGGGGGACGCAGCGAGCGCCGAGCATCTGGCCGGTGCACTCGACGCCAAGGTCGAGGACGTCACGGCCGCGCCCGCTGCCGAGGGCGCTCTCGCGCGCCTGCAGACCCACTTGTTCGAGGAGACGGCTCCGCTCGTGGGCGAGCTCGACGACGCGGTAGTGGTCTTCTCCGCACCCGGCGAGGGGCGCGAGTGCGTGGAGATCGGCCGGCGGCTGCACGGCTTCGCGGCCAACGGGTTCCCCTTCGATCGCATGGCGATCCTGCTGCGCTCTCCCGAGGAGTACCGCCCCCACCTGGAGGAGGCGCTCGCGCGCGCAGGGGTGCCCGCCTGGTTCGCGCGCGGCTCCACCAGGCCCGATCCCGCCGGGCGGTCCTTCCTGGCGCTCCTGGCCTGCGCGGCGGAGGGGCTCTCGGCACGGCGCTTCGCGGAGTATCTCTCGCTAGGGCAGGTGCCCGAGGCGGACCCGGCCGGGGCGCCGCCCGCGGCGCCGGCGCCTGCGGAGCGCTGGGTCGCACCCGACGAGGAGCTGCTGCCGGAGCGGGTGGCGGAGGCGCTGGCCGAGGCCGCCATGCCCTCCGAGGACTCCGGCGGGACGCTTCGCACGCCGCGCAAGTGGGAGCAGCTCCTGAACGACGCGGCCGTGATCGGCGGGCGCGAGCGCTGGGTACGCCGGCTGGAGGGGCTCGACCAGGATCTCTTGCTACGCATCCAGGAGCTCGACGACCCCGACGATGCCCGTTCCGTGCGTCTCGCCGAGGACCGCGAGCGTCTGGCGACCCTCCGCAACTTCGCCCTTCCGCTGATCGACGGGCTCGCAGGGCTCCCCGAACGTGCCGCCTGGGGCGCGTGGCTCGACGCGCTCGGCGCCCTCGCCACGCGCGCGCTTCGCCACCCCGAACGCGTGCTCGCCGTGCTCGCCGAGCTGGCGCCGATGGCGGCAATCGGGCCGGTGGATCTCGAGGAGGTGCGGCTCGTGCTGGGGCGGCGTCTGCTCGAGCTGGAGGTGAAGCCGCCCGAGAGCCGCTACGGGCGGGTCTTCGTGGCGCCCGCGGAGGCTGCGCGGGGGCTCACCTTCGACGTGGTCTTCGTGCCCGGCCTGGCCGAGCGGCTGTTCCCGCGCAAGGTGCAGGAGGAGCCCATCCTGCTGGACGAGGACCGCACCCGCCTCGATGCGGGCCTCGCCACCAACGCGGTGCGCGTCGCCACCGAGCGTCTGGCGCTGCGCCTGGCCGTGGGCGCGGCGCGGCGGCACGTGGTGCTCTCCTATCCCCGCCTCGACCTCCAGCAGTCGCGCCCGCGCGTGCCCTCCTTCTATGCCCTCGAGGCGCTGCGCGCGGCCGAGGGGCGTCTCCCCGGCTTCGACGAGCTCGGAGCGCGCGCCGAGCAGGTGACCGAGGCGCGCATCGGCTGGCCGGCGCCCCGCACGCCCGAGCTCGCGATCGACGAGGCCGAGCACGATCTCGCGCTGCTGAGCCAGATCCAGGACGAAGCCACGAGCGTCGGCGCCGCGCACTATCTCCTGGACGCGAACCCGCACCTGGGGCGGGCGCTCCGCTTCCGCGCGCGGCGCTGGCTCAAGCGCTGGACGGTGGCGGACGGGCTGGTCCCCGACGCCGACCTCGCGAAGGGCGCCCTCGAGGCCCTGGGCGGGCAGTCGCTCGAGGCGCGCAGCTTCTCGCCCACGGCGCTCCAGAACTTCGCGGCCTGCCCCTACCGCTTCTTCCTCTACACGGTGCACCGTCTCGCGCCGCGCGAGGTGCCCGAGGCGGTGGACGAGCTCGACCCGCTGCAGCGCGGGGCGCTCGTGCACGAGGTGCAGTTCGAGCTGTTCCGCAAGCTCTCCGAGGACGGGAGCCTGCCGGTGCGGCCGGAGGGCCTCGCGGCGGCGCGTGCGGCGCTCGACCGCGTGCTGGACGCGGTGGCCGCCCGCGCGCGCGAGGAGCTGGCGCCCGCCATCGAGCGCGTCTGGCAGAACGGAATCGATGCGATCCGCGCCGATCTCCGCGAGTGGCTGCGCCGCATGGCCGAAGACGACTCGGGCTTCGTGCCCTGGCGCTTCGAGCTGGCCTTCGGGCTGCCGCCGACGCGCGAGCGCGATCCCCACTCGGTGGCGGAGCCCGTGAGGCTCGACTGCGGGCTCGCGCTGCGGGGCTCGATCGATCTGGTGGAGAAGCGCGCGGATGGGGCGTTGCGCGTGACCGACCACAAGACCGGGAGGGCACGCTTCGAGCCAGGGCAGGTCATCGGCGGGGGCGAGACGCTCCAGCCGGTGCTCTATGCGCTCGCCGCCGAGAAGATCTTCGCGGACCTCGCGGTGGAGGCGGGCCGGCTCTCGTACTGCACCTCGGCGGGCGGCTTCGAGGAGCGCATCGTGCCGCTCGACGACGAGGCGCGGAGGCGCGCGGACGTCGTGGCGAAGACGGTGGGCGACGCACTGACGGAGCCATTCCTTCCCGCGCTGCCCTCCGAGGGCGCCTGCCGCTTCTGCGACTACCAGACCGTCTGTGTCCCTACGAGGAGCTCCGCACCCGGCGCAAGCCGCGGGACCACCCGCAGGTGCAGGCACTCCAGAGGCTGAGGAAGCTGTCGTGAAGGACGCCGAGGCCCGCGCCCGCATCGTGAACGATCTCGACGCGACGCTCTTCGTCGAGGCGGCCGCCGGGACGGGGAAGACCACGGCGCTGGTGGGCCGCCTGGTCGCCCTGCTGCGCTCGGGGCGCGGGACGCTGGATCGCATCGTGGCGGTAACCTTCACCGAGAAGGCCGCGGGGGAGATGAAGCTGCGGCTGCGCACCGAGATCGAGCAGGCAAGGGCGGCTGCGGACGCCCGCTCCGACGAGCGTGGCCATCTGGACCGGGCCCTCGAGCAGCTGGAGCTGGCGCGCATCATGACGATCCACGCCTTCTGCGCCGACCTCCTGCACGAGCGGCCCATCGAAGCCGGCGTGGATCCGCTCTTCGAGATGGCGGACGAGGAGGAGTCCGCGCGGCTGCTGGACCGCGCCTTCGACGCCTGGTTCCAGGGCGTCCTCGCCGACCCGCCCGAGGGCGTGCGCCGGATCCTGCGCCGCCGCCCGCGCCGCAGCGACGAGGAGGGTCCGAGGGAGCAGCTGCGCCGGGCGGTGGGGAACCTGGTGGAGCACCGGGACTTCGACGCGGCCTGGCGCCGCGACCCGGGCTTCGATCGCGACGGCGAGATCGACGCCGTCATGGGGGAGCTCGCCGAGCTGGCCGAGCTGGGCGAGCAGGCCAGCCGGGCCGACGACTGGCTGGCCCGGAACCTGCGCAACCTGGGCCGCTTCGTGGCGGAGACGCGGCTGGTGGAGAGCGTACGTGGCGCGCGCGACCACGACGGCCTGGAGGGCCAGCTCTGGCGCCTGGCACGCCGGGACACCGGGCGCGCGAAGGCGGGCTGGAAGTGGAGGGGAAGTCCGCGCACCCGCTTCGGCGAGCTGGATCGCGACGCGGTGCTCGCCCGCCGCGACGAGGTGAAGGCGCGGCTCGACGCGCTCCTCGAGGCGTCCGATGCCGACCTCGCCGGCTGTCTGCGCGAGGAGCTGCGGCCGGCGGTCCGGTCCTACGAGGCGCTCAAGGCCCGGGCCGGGAAGCTCGACTTCCTGGATCTCCTGATCCGGGCCCGCGACCTGGTGCGCACCCACGCCGCCGTGCGCGCCGAGTTCCAGCGCCGCTTCACCCACTTCTTCGTGGACGAGTTCCAGGACACGGACCCGGTGCAGGCGGAGCTGCTGGTGCTACTCGCGGCCGACGCTCCCGAGGTCACCGCATGGCGCCAGGTGCGCGCGGTCCCGGGCAAGCTATTCATCGTCGGCGACCCGAAGCAGTCGATCTACCGCTTTCGTCGCGCCGACGTCATGACCTACGAGGCGGTGAAGCGGCAGCTCGCCGCCGGCGGGGCGGACGTGCTCCAGCTCAGCACGAGCTTCCGCGCCCTCCCGGCGCTGCAGCAGGCGGTGAATGCGGCGTTCGCGCCGGTGATGATCGGAAGCGACGAGGGGAGCCAGGCCGAGTACGTCCCGCTCGAGCCCTTCCGCGGGCCGGTGAAGGACCGACCGGCGCTCGTGGCGCTGCCGGTGCCGCGACCCTACGGCGACTACGGCCGCATCGTGAACTGGAAGATCGACGAATCGTGCCCGGATGCAGTGGGCGCGTTCGTGGCGTGGCTGATGAACGAGAGCGGCTGGACGGTCGAGGGGGAGGCCATCCAGGCCCGGCACGTCTGCCTGCTGTTCCGTCGCTTCCGGAGCTTCGGCAACGACGTGACGCGGCCCTACGTCCGCGCGCTCGAGGCGCGGCGCATCCCCCACGTGCTGGTGGGAGGACGCTCCTTCCACGACCGCGAGGAGGTCTTGGCGATCCGGAACGCCCTCGCGGCGATCGAGTGGCCGGACGACGAGCTGCGGGTCTACGCCACCCTGCGCGGGCCCCTCTTCGCGCTGGGGGACGACGCGCTGCTGGCGTACCGACACCGCGTGGGCGGACGCCTGCACACGCTGCGTCCGCACGAGCCGGGCCTGGACGCTTCCGAGCGCGCCGTGGCCGAGGCGCTCGAGCTGCTGGGCTCGCTTCACCGGGGCCGCAACCACCGCCCCATCTCCGAGACGATCGTTCGGCTGCTCGCCGCGGTGCGCGCTCACGCCGGGATCGCGATCTGGCCCACTGGGGAGCAGGCGCTCGCCAACTGCCTGCGGACCGTCGACGTGGCGCGTCGCTTCGAGGCGCGCGGCGCGCCGTCGTTCCGTGCCTTCGT
Source organism: Myxococcota bacterium (assembly GCA_041577015.1). Classification (GTDB taxonomy): domain Bacteria; phylum Myxococcota_A; class UBA9160; order UBA9160; family PR03; genus JBFGJV01. Next base: position 3,543 of record JBFGJV010000028.1, on the reverse strand, counting down.
GGATCACCTGGACCGGCAGGCCGAGCACGGCGAGGCCCAGGACGCTCCCGTGGTGGAGGAGGGCACCGAGGGCGTCCGCATCATGACCGTGCACAAGGCCAAGGGGCTCGAGTTCCCGGTCGTGGTGCTCGCGGATCCCACCTGCAGCCTGGTGGGCCGCAATCCGACCCGTCACGTGGATGCGGCACGCGGCGTCTGGGCGGAGCCGCTGTGCGGCTGCGTCCCCCACGATCTGCGCGAGGCCGAGGAGCTCGAGCTGCGCCACGATCGCGAGGAGTCGGTCCGGCTCACCTACGTGGCCGCCACCCGGGCGCGGGACCTCCTGATCGTGCCGACGCTCGGGGACATGGACGGCCGCCCCGACCAGCGCTGGCTCGGGATGCTGGATCCCGTGCTCTACCCGCCCTTCGAGACGCGGCGCAAGTCCGCTGCCGCCCCGGGCTGTCCTCCGCTGGGCGCGGACTCGGTCCTCGAGCGCCCCGAGTCGTGCGACAAGGGCCCGACGGCCTCGGTGCGCCCGGGCCGGGTCCGGCCCGAGGCCGGCGAGCACGCCGTCATCTGGTGGGACCCGTCCGCGTTGAAGCTCGACGTGGAGGAGGAGGTGGGACTCCGCCAGCAGAAGGTGCTCGAGGCCGATCGGGGCGGGACGCGCTCCCGGGCCGGGAGCCGCGCCCATGCGGCGTGGCAGGAGCGGCGCGCCGAGACCCTCGCCCGCGGCGGCGCCGAGTCGGTCCGCGTGGCGCGCGTGGTCGATCTGGCGGCGGAGCGCCGCGGAGAGGGCAAGGGCGTCGCGGTCGAGGAGGTCGCCCTCGAGCGGGCCGGTCGGCCCGGGGGCCGGCGCTTCGGGACGCTCGTCCACGCCGTTTTGGCCGCGGTGGATCTCGAGGCCGACGAGGCCGCCGTGCGCGCGGTCGCCCGCGTGCAGGGGCGCATCCTCGGCGCCGCCGAGGACGAGATCGAGGCCGCCGGGCGCGCCGCCCACGCGGCGCTCGCCCATCCCTCCATGCGCCGCGCCGCCGAGGCCGCCCGCCGCGGCGACCTCCGTCGCGAGACGCCGGTCCTGCTGCGGCTCGAGGACGGCCGCCTCGCCGAGGGCGTCGTCGACCTGGCCTTCCGCGAGAAGGGCAGCAAGGGCGCCGTCTGGACCGTGATCGACTTCAAGACCGACCGCGAGCTGGCCGTACGCCGCCCGGAGTACGAGGCCCAGGTCGCCCTCTACGCCGAGGCGATCTCCCGGGCCACCGGCGAGGAGGTGACGGCCACCTTGCTCATGGTCTGATCGGATCGCGCCCGGCCGGCGGCTCGCGCGGTTCGAGGCCGTTGTGCCGGTAACCTGGTGTTCACCCGTTGCCGGTCACGCGGTTTCCGCCTGCCTGATCCCTTTGTAAGCCACCCTATGCGGCGAAGCGTTGCCGGTTCGAGCAGCCGGCGATGACGGCGCAGCGCGCGATCGCCCCGGGCGCCCCGAGCTGAAAGCCAGATTTTTCAAGAGGTTGGGGCGTCGCAGCCACGGGCACGGGTCTTGCTTTGTGAGCGAGCTCCGACATTCGGAACGAAGGAAGGAGAATTCGTTCATGCCCTCTCGCAGCTCGAGGCGAATCCAGATCGTGGGAGCAGCGGCCTTGGCGTTCGCTCTCGGGATGCCCAGCGTCACGCTGGCAGAAACGGATCTGTTCTGCAGCGCCAACTCCCCGTTGTTCGGCTCGTCGAAGGTGGTGTTGAGCGGCGGAAGCCGTATCCACTCGAATCGCCCGGACTCGTCCGTCCACGTGGGAAGCAACTCGCTCGTCACCTTGTCCGGGGATTCCCGGATCGACGGTGATGCCGTATCGGGAGGTGAGGTCAAGCTCTCGGGCGACTCGGTCGTGACCGGTGCCGTCGTCGAGGATGCTCCGCAGGTCGTGCTCGACGAGGTGGCCGCTCTCGTGGCCGCCTACGAATCGCGGGTTGCCAACCATCCCCATCTCGTGACGGACCAGGGCGAAGAAGCCCTGGACGGCACCGAGCTGGTGGTGAGCGGAGGAGACTCACTGGTGCTTCCTGCAGGGGACTACTACCTCACCAAGCTCGTGCTGAGTGGGGGCTCCACCCTTCGTCTCGAGGGGGACGTGCGGGTCTTCATGCCGCACGGGAAGGCCGATCTGAGCGGCGGTAGCCTGGCCAATCAGTCCGGCCATGCGGCGAGCCTGCTGGTCGTCGTGGCCGCCAAGGGCGAAGTCAAGCTCTCCGGCGGGAGCAACTTCCACGGCGCTGCGTACGTGCCTCACGGAAAGGTCGAGGTGAGCGGCGCCGGTGACTTCTACGGCGCCGCCACGGCCAGAGAGTTGAAGCTGAGCGGCGGCTCCGAGATTCACGCCCACGACGTGTGCGTTTACGGACTGCCCCAGATCGAGCCCGAGCCCGTCGTCGACGAGCCCGAGCCGGTGCAGCCCGACCCGGACGAAGACCTGTTCGGTTGGGACGGTATCTAGGTTCCTCCACAGTCCGACCCCCCAGGGCCGGCCGACGACCGTCGGCCGGCCCGTTTCGTCCCGGCATCTACCGCTCGCCGGGTGTGCGCTTGCGCGAGTCGTGCACGGCGCCTATGCAACTAGGGTCCCAGGAGGAAAGCCAATATGTCCGACGAGGAGCTTCACCACGAGATCGAGCGGCTGCGCCGCGAGAACGAGGCGCTCAAGAGCAAGCCGGAGCGTGGACTGCATCTCAAGGTGAGCCAGAAGGGGGCGGCCTCGCTGTATGGGCTCGGACGCTTCCCGGTGACGCTCTACAAGGAGCAGTGGAGGCGGGTGCTCGACATGGCGGACGAGATCCGCGCCTTCCTGGACGAGCACGACGCCGAGCTCAAGGCCAAGCAGTAGCTAGTCGAGCAGGGTGTCGATCGCCCGTTCCACCAACGCGCCGCATACCCAGGACGCCAGCGGGATCAGCAGGTAGAGGCCGAAGCGGCGCAGCATCGAGGCGTCGAAGGGCCAGGCGGAGAGGTCCTCCACGTAGTGGAGGTAGCCCAGCAGGTCGGTGAGGCGGCCGGACTGCCTGGCGTCGCCGCGCATCACGGCGTCGCGCTCGCGTCGCAGCTCCTCCTCCACACGGCCCAGCTCGGCCCGCTTGGCGTCACGGATCGCCCGGTGTACGGAGCGCACCGGCAGCACCAGCGAGACGCCGGCCAGCCCGAGGATGATCGCGAGCCCGGGCAGCATGGTGGCGAGGGCAGTCGGGTCGAACACGAACGGGAGCCCCAGGGCCAGGCCGATCATCCAGACCAGCACGTTTCGGAGCGCCATGCGCCCGAAGAGGCGCAGACGCCGCAGGTCGAGGACGTCGCTCCCCGCCAGCTGCTGGGCGGAGAGGCTTCGGTGGCTGTGCACGGTCAGCACCGTGGCCCGCGCCAGGATCCAGAACAGCAGCGCCGTGAGCGCCGCGCCCCACACGAACTCGGCGTCCAGAAGCCGCTCGCGCTCGTCGCCGAACCCGACGAAGATGCCGACGATGACCAGGGCCGCCAGGCCCACGCCCGCGAGCCCGGCCCGCCGGCTGGCGATCAGC
>JBFGJV010000027.1:0-21938 GCA_041577015.1 Myxococcota bacterium | reverse complement strand
GCGGAGAGCAGGCGCAGGGCCAGCTCGTTGCCCCGGCGCGGCGGGGCCGGGGGAGGCAGCGGCGTGGGCGGCCGCGGGTGCACGGGCTCCACGCCCGGGGCTCCCCCGGCGGCCACGCGCGTCGGCTCGTCGCTCACGGGGCGCCGTCCGCGGGCGCGGCGCGCGGCCGGCGCCCGGTGTGGCCGAAGCCGCCCCGGCCGCGCTCGGTCTCGTCCAGCTGGACCACCTCCTGCCAGGCCACGCGCGTGACCGGCGCCACCACGAGCTGGGCCACGCGATCCCCGCGCCGCAACGTCACCGGCTCGCGGCCTGCGTTGAGCACGATCACGCGCACCTCGCCACGATAGTCGGAGTCGATCGTCCCCGGTGCGTTGGGCAGCAGCAGGCCGTGACGCAGCGCGAGGCCGCTGCGGGGACGCACCTGGGCCTCGTAGCCCGCCGGGACCGCGATGCGGAAGCCGGTGGGAATCACGGCGCGGGCGCCCGGCTCGAGCACCACCTCGCCGTCCAGGGCCGCCGGAAGGTCGAGCCCGGCGGCGCCGGGCGTGGCGTAGCTCGGGAGCGGCAGGTCCGCGGAGCCGGGCAGACGGGCGATGCGCACCTCGAGCGCCCGGGCAGGCCGCGCTCCCGCGCTCATGGCTCCGCGCCCGTCATGCGCCCTACTCCTGCTTCGCCAGCTCCGCGATCGCCTCCTTGCGCGAGAGGCGCACGCGGCCCGAGGGGTCGATGTCGATGCACTTGGCGAGCACCTCGTCTCCCTCGGCCACCACGTCCGTCACCTTCTCGACCCGACCTTCCGCGAGATGGCTGACGTGGATCAGTCCGTCCGTCCCCGGGAAGATCTCGGCGAACGCTCCGAAGTCGGTGATGCGCTTGACCTTCGTCAGGTAGATGCGGCCCACCTCGGGCTCCTGGGTGAGCTCCTCGATCATGGCCTGGGCGCGGGCCAGGTTCTGGGGATCCGGAGCGAAGATGCGCACCTCGCCCGAGTCGTCCACGTCCACCTTGGTGCCGGTCGTGTCCTGGATGGCGCGGATCACCTTGCCGCCGGGGCCGATCAGGTCGCGGATGCGGTCGGGCTTGATCCAGATCACGCCGAGCCGCGGGGCGTAGCGCGACAGCTCCTCCCGCGCCGCGAACCGTCCGCCCAGCTCGGCGCGCGTCTCCTCCTCCATGCGGTCGAGGATGTGCAGGCGCCCCTCGCGCGCCTGCGCGAGCGCGCGCTCCATGACGCTCCAGTCCACGCTGCGGATCTTGATGTCCATCTGCAGCGCGGTGATGCCCTGACGCGTCCCCGCCACCTTGAAGTCCATGTCGCCCAGGTGGTCCTCGTCGCCCAGGATGTCCGACAGGATGGCGACGCGGTCGCCCTCCTCGATCAGCCCCATGGCGATGCCGGCCACCGGCGCCTTGATCTGCACGCCCGCATCCATCAGGGCGAGCGCGGAGCCACACACGGTGGCCATGGACGAGGAGCCGTTCGACTCCAGCGTCTCGGAGACCACCCGGATCGTGTACGGGAAGTCGTCGTAGGCCGGCAGCACCCCCTTGATCGCCCGCTCCGCCAGGTGGCCGTGGCCCACCTCGCGCCGTCCCGGCCCGCGCAGCATGCGCGCCTCGCCCACGGAGAAGGGCGGGAAGTTGTAGTGGAGCAGGAAGGGCTTCTCGTAGCGCTCGGTCAGGGCGTCGATGGTCTGCTGGTCGCCCTTGCTTCCGAGCGTCGCGTAGACCAGCGCCTGGGTCTCGCCGCGCGTGAAGAGCGCCACGCCGTGGGCACGCGGCACGACGCGCAGCTCGCACGCGATGCGGCGCACGTCGGTGGCGGACCGCCCGTCGATGCGCGCTCCCTCGTCCAGGATGCGCCCGCGCATCAGCTCCGAGCGCAGGTCGTGCAGCAGCCCGCGCGCCCGCTTCGAGAGCTTGGCGAGCCCCTCGCGGCGCTCCTCCAGGGCCGCGAGGCTCTCGATCCGGAGCGGCGCGTTCCGGTACTCCTCGGTCAGGGTCTCGAGCGCCTCGCTCTCCACCTTCCCGATGGCCTCGTAGCGCTCCGCCTTGGCGGGGATGCGTACCGCCTCGCGCAGGCGCGACTCGGCCAGCTCGCGCACGCGCTTCTCCAGGCCGCTGGTGTCCTCGGGCTCGGGCAGGGCGCGCTTGGGGCGGCCCACCCGGCGGCGCAGCTCCTCCTGGACCTCGAGCTGGGGACCGATCTGGTCGTGGGCGAAGCGCAGGGCACCCAGGACGTCGGCCTCGCTGGCCTCCTTGGCACCGCCCTCCACCATGACCAGCGCCGAGCGGCTGCCCGCGACGATGAGCTCGAGATCGCTCTCGTCCAGCTGCGGACGCAGCGGATTCGCCACCAGGCTCCCGTCGATGCGCGCCACGCGCACCGCGGCGATCGGCCCCAGGAAGGGCACGTCGGAGACGTGGAGCGCGGCCGAGGCGCCCAGGAACGCGGCGACGTCGGGCTGGTTCTCGCCGTCCGCCGAGAGCACCGTGGCGATGATCTGGGTCTCGTCGCGATAGCCATCCGCGAACAGCGGCCGGATCGACCGATCGATGAAGCGCGAGACCAGGATCTCGCGATCCGAGAGCCGCCCCTCGCGCTTGAAGAAGCCACCCGGGATCTTGCCGGCAGCGGAGGTCTTCTCCACGAAGTCCACCACGAGCGGGAAGAAGTCGATCCCCGGACGCGGTGCGGCGGTGGCGGCGGTCACCAGCACCACCGTCTCGCCGCAGGTGACCAGCGCGGCGCCCGCCGCCTGCTTGGCCATGCGGCCAGTTTCGATCGAGATGGGACGACCGCCGACCTCGACGGTCAGGGTCACGGGTTCGAACCAATAGGAAGGCATGTGATCTCCCCTCCGGCGCCTCGCGGGAGGGCCGGAGCCGATGGCGGCGCGCGGGGGGATCGAGACGCGGCGGAATGCGGGATCGGAGATGCGCGAAGACGGTGCCGTGGCTTCGCGGATCGCCGACTCCCACACCCCGCGGGCACGATCCGCATCGCCCGCTTCGTGATGAGCTGGCCACCCTACCCCAGGGTGGCTGACTGCCTCCGCCCTACCGCCGCAGGCCGAGACGTTCGATCAGGGTCTGGTAGCGCGCCGGATCGTATCTCCGCAGGTAGTCCAGCAGACGACGACGACGACTCACGATCTTGAGCAGACCGCGCCGCGAGTGATGATCCTTGGCGTGGGTCTTGAAGTGCTCGGAGAGCTCGTTGATGCGCTCCGTCAGCAGGGCCACCTGGACCTCGGGCGAGCCCGTGTCCGTGTCGTGGGTGCGGTACTGCTCGATCACGCCCTGCTTGCGGTCGGAAGCGATCACTGACTCTCGAGACTCCCGTCGGCCCGTCCCCCCATCGTGGGGCTTCCGGCGCTCGACCACTCGCGCCAGCTCTTGGCCCGAGTGACTGGTTCAGTACCAGAATCAGCGGGTTGCAGCAAGGCGACGCAGCACGCGCAGCGGCCGCAGACGCCGGTCCGGGCCCACCTCCAGGATGGCAATCATCGCCCCCGTGGGATCCAGCGCGGCCACGCGCTCGCCCACGGGCCGGACGGCACCTCCGCTCGGGAGCACGGCGCCGTGCAGGATGCGGCGTGCGTCCTCGGCGCCGAGCCGCCTGGTGGGGAGCCGCAACACCGCCACCGGACGCAGCAGCCGACCCTCCAGCTCGCCGCGCGCCGCCGCCGCCTCGAGCACGTCCGGGGGCTCGGCCTGGGCCAGCTCGAAGGGGCCGCTGCGCAGGCGGCAGAGCGCCTCCAGGAAGGCACCGCAGCCCAGGCGGACCCCCACGTCCGCGGCGAGGGTGCGCACATAGGTCCCGGGGGAGCACTGCACCTCGATGTGCGCCTGGGGCGGCACGTATCCGATCAGATCGAAGCGGTCGATGCGCACCTTGCGCGGCGAACGCTCCACCTGCTCCCCGCGGCGAGCCAGGCGATAGAGCGGCACCCCGCCCTTCTTCACGGCGCTGTACATGGGCGGGAGCTGCTCGTGCTCGCCCCGGAACGAGGCGAGCAGCTCCGCGACCGCCTCGGCGTCGGGCAGCGGGCCCGCGTGACGGGCGACCACGCGCCCGTCGCCGTCCTGGGTGTCGGTCTCCACACCGAGATGGATGGTGCCGCGATAGACCTTGGGATCGCCGCTCACGTAGGGGATCAGCTTGGTGGCCTCGCGCACGGCGAGCGGCAGCACTCCGGTGGCCTGGGGATCCAGCGTCCCCAGGTGTCCGACGCGCCGCGTCTCGAGCCAGCGGCGCGCGGCGTCCACCACGTCGTGGGAGGTCCAGCCCACCGGCTTGTCCACCACCAGGAAGCCGCTCGCTCCCGGACGCTCGTGGGCGCGCGACCTACCGCGGCGGGCCATCGGAGACGTCGCGCAGGAGCTCGAGCGTGCGATCGCCCAGCTCCAGGGATGAGTCGTGACGGAAGCGAAGCGCCGGCATGCGCTTGAGATGCACCTCCCGCGCAAGCCGGTGACGCACGAACGACGCCGCGTGCCCGAGGGCAGCCTCCACGTCCGCAAGGGGCGCCGCGCCCGGCTGCTCGATGCGGCTCCAGAGCACCGTGGCGTTGCGCAGGTCGGGCGAGACGTCCACGCGGGTCACCGTCACCAGCGCCACGCGCGGGTCGCCGAGTTCCTCGCGGAGCACGCGCGCGATCTCTGCGCGCAGCAGATCCGCCACCCGCTCCAGACGCCGCGACATGGCTCACTCCTCCGCATCGTCCGGTTCCCAGCCGCCCTCCTCCAGGGGAAGCGCCAGCAGGTCCACGTCCGAGCCGGTGATCTCGGCCAGGTGGAGATTCTCGATGAAGTCGAGCGCCCGGTCGAGCACGCGCCGCACCGCCGTCTCGTCGGCTCCCGCCGTGGTCAGGCCGAGCACGCAGCGTTGCCAGGTGTCCTGTCCGCCCACCTCCGCCACGGAGAGATTGAAGCGGTTGCGCACGCGCTGGCTGATGGAGCGCACGACGCCCCGCTTCTGCTTCAGGGACTGGGAGCCGTGCACCTGGAGCTGGACGACGGCCACCCCGACGGTCATTCGAGCGTCGCCGGCGCCTCCTTGACCTCGTAGACCTCGATGACGTCGGAGACCTTGATGTCGTTGTAGCCCTCGAGGCCCATGCCGCACTCGAAGCCGGTCTGGACCTCCCGCACGTCGTCCTTGAAGCGCTTCAGCGAGGCCAGGCGGCCGTCCCAGACCTGCACGCCGTCACGCAGCAGACGCGCGCGGGCACTGCGGCGGATCAGGCCCTCGATCACGTAGCAGCCGGCGACGGTACCCACGCGCGGCACCTGGAAGATGCGACGCACCTCCGCCTGACCGAGGACGCTCTCCTCGAGCTTCGGAGGAAGCAGGCCGGCCATGGCCTTGCGTACTTCGTCGGTGAGCTCGTAGATGATCGAATAGGAGCGCAGGTCCACGCCCTGGCCCTCGGCGGCACGGCGGGCCGCCGAGTCCGGGCGCACGTTGAACCCCACGACCACCGCTTCGCTCGCCTTGGCGAGCATCACGTCGCTCTCGGAGATCGCGCCCACGCCGGCGTGGATCACCTTCACCTGGACGTCGTCGGTGGAGAGCTTCTGGAGCGCATCCCGGACCGCCTCCACGGAGCCGTGCACGTCGCCCTTCAGCACCACGAGCAGCTCCTTGGGACCCTCGCCCTCGACCTGGGCGAAGAGGGCCTCGAGGCTCTGGGCCGGGCGCGGCTGGACCTCCCGTCCGCGCTCCTGCGCCGTGCGGTGCTCGGCGATCTCGCGCGCCACGCGCTCGCTCTCCACCGCGTGGACGGCCTGGCCGGCCTCCGGCACGTCGCCGAGACCGATCACCTGCACCGGGGTCGCGGGCGGGGCCTCCTTCACCCGCTCACCGCGCTCGTTCTCCATGGCGCGCACGCGCCCCTGGATCGGCCCCATGACCAGGGCATCGCCCTGATGCAGCGTGCCGTCCTGGACCAGGACCGTGGCGACGGGTCCCCGTCCCCGGTCCAGACGCGCCTCGAGCACGATGCCCCGCGCCCGGCGCTCGGGGTCCGCCCGCAGCTCCTGGACCTCGGCCTGGAGCAGGATCATCTCCAGCAGCTTGTCCAGGCCGGTGCCCTTCAGCGCCGAGACCTCTACGCAGATGATGTCGCCGCCGAACTCCTCGGGAACGAGCCCGTGCTCCATCAGTCGCTGCCGCACCTGGGCGGGATTCGCGGCCGGCAGATCGCACTTGTTGATGGCCACGAGGATGGGAACCTCGGCCGCCTTGGCGTGAGCGATGGCCTCCACGGTCTGGGGCATGATGCCCTCGGTCGCCGCCACCACGAGCACCACGATGTCCGTGGCGCGTGCGCCCCGCGCGCGCATCAGGGTGAAGGCCTCGTGACCGGGCGTGTCGATGAAGGTGACCTTCTTGTCACCCACGGAGACCTGGTAGGCGCCGATGTGCTGGGTGATGCCCCCGGCCTCCCCGGCCACCACGTCCGTCTTGCGCATGGCGTCGAGCAGCGAGGTCTTGCCGTGGTCCACGTGCCCCATCACGGTGACGACCGGGGCACGCGGACGCAGGTCGCCTGCGGCGGGCTGCTCGGCCTCCAGGTAGGCCTCCTCCCGAAAGCCCACGTCCTCCAGCTCGAAGCCGTAGGACTCGGCGAGCTTACGCGCGGTCTCCACCTCGATGGTCTGGTTGAGCGAGGCCATGGTGCCGAGCGCCATCAGCTTCGCCTGCACCTCCGCCGCCTTGGCGCCCAGCAACCGGGCCAGCTCGGCCACGGAAACCACGCCCTCCACCCGAGCCACGCGCCGGGTGGGCTTGGGCTTGGGCGCCGCCGCCGGCCGCGGTGCCGGGGTGTCGCGTCGGCGACGCCGGGGCGAGGGCACGGTGCGCGTGTCCATGGTGACGGCACGGCGCAGGGTGCGCCCGGTGACCTGGCGCGCGATCTGCTCCTGCTCGCGAAGGTTCACCACCTCGCGCACGCGCTTGCGCTGGCGCTTGGCCGCGGGCGTGGCGGGAGCGGCCTCCTCGCGGCGCCCCGGAGCCGCGCGTCCCGGCGCCGGCGCGGGCGTCGGAGCCGGCCCGGTCGAGGTCTCTCCCCCGACGGCGGCCGGCTCGGGCTCCGCGGCGACCGCGGGCGCCGGCACCTCGCCCTCCAGGGGCGGGGCGACGGGCTCCCCGAGCGTCGGCTCCTCGGCGGAGGGCTCCGGCTCCACCGCGGGCGCCGGCACCGGCTCCTCCTTCTTCGGCGCCACGCGCTTGCGGCGACGGATCACCGCCCCGCCGCCGGCGCGCTCCACCCGGCGCTCCACCATCTGCTGGCCGCGCTTCACGCCGCCGAGCTTCTCGCGGAGCAGGTCCGCCTCCTTCTCGTCGAGGGACGCCATCGGGCTCTTCAGCTCGACGCCGAGCGCCTGCGCCTTCTCCACGAACTCGGTGCGTTCGAGCCCGAGCTCCTCCGCCAGCTTGTAAGCCCTGATCTTGGCCATGAATCTCCGCGACGCGCGCGCTCAGCGCGCCGTTGGGGTCTCCTCGGCCGCGGTCTCCCCGGCCTCGGCCGCCTCCGCTTCACCCGACGCCGCCGCCGGGGGCTCGCCCTCCGCGCCCGCCTCGGGGGCTGCCGCCGAGGTCTCGGGCGCCGCTCCCGCCTCCTGCGCCGCGGCGGCCTGCTCCGCCGCCGCCTGCTCCGCGGCCGCCTGCTCCGCCGCCAGCCGCGCCTCCTCGGCGGCGCGCGCCTCGTCCTCGATGCGCTTGCGCTCCGCCAGCTCCACGGCGCGCTCCTTGATGGACTGCGCCCCCGCCTCGTCGATGCCGGGCAGGGACGAGAGCAGCTCCGTCGGGCAGACCGAAAGGTCCTCGAGGGACGTGATGCCCTGGTTCAGCAGGATCTCCGCCTCCGGCTCGCCGCAACCCTCCACCACCGAGGCCGCCTCCGCCAGCCACTGGGCGATCTCGCGCATCTTCGACTCGCTCTTGATGTCGATGCGCCAGCCGGTGAGCTGCACGGCCAGGCGGACGTTCTGGCCCTTGCGCCCGATCGCCAGCGACAGCTGATCGTCGGGCACGATCACGTCCATGGACTTCTCGCCCTCGTCGATGATCACCTTCGACACCTGGGCCGGCGAGAGCGCGCTGCACACGTAGCGCGCCGGATCCGGGCTCCAGGGCACGATGTCGATCCGCTCCCCGCGCATCTCCTGTACGACCGCCTGCACGCGGCTGCCCTTCATGCCCACGCACGCACCCACCGGGTCCACGTCGCCGTCACGCGACGCCACCGCGATCTTCGAGCGCACGCCCGGCTCCCGCGCCACGGACTCGAGCGTGACGATGCCCTCGTAGATCTCCGGCACCTCCTGCTCGAAGAGCTTGTGGATCATCTCGGTGCAGGCGCGCGAGAGCACGATCTGGGGCCCCTTGGTGGCCTTGTTCACGTCCAGCACGTAGGCGCGGATGCGGTCGCCGGGCCGATAGCTCTCGCGCGGCGTCTGCTCCTTCGGCGGCAGCACGGCCTCGGCGCGACCGAGATCCACCACGATCGAGCCCTTCTCGAAGCGGCGCACGATGCCGTTCAGCACCTCGCCCTTGCGGTCCTTGTACTCGTCGTACACGAGGTCGCGCTCGGCGTCCCGGATGCGCTGGATGATGACCTGCTTGGCGGTCTGGGCCAGGATGCGACCGAAGCCCGCCGCGTCGAGCTTGACGCCGATCTCGTCGCCGAGCTCCACGTCCGGGTCCAGCTCGCGCGCCCGGGTGAGGGCCACCTCCGTCTGCTCGTCGCTCGGCTGCTCCACGACGGTGCGGAACTCGAACAGCTCGATCTCGCCGGTCTCTTCGTTGAAGCGCGCCTCGATCTCGCGCTCGGCGCCGTACTTCTTGCGGGCCGCCTGGCGCATGGCCTCTTCCAGGGCGCCGACGATCTCCTTGCGGTCGATGCCCTTGTCCTTGGCGATCTGGTCGATCTCGCGCTTGAGCCCGATCATGCTCGCTCCATTCCGGTCGCGCGCCGTGCACCAGCCGCGCCGCGCCCGCCGCCGCGTCGGAAATCGGCGGACGTGAACTCGTAGACGCGGGACGCGCGGGCCACCTCGTGGAAGGGGATCTCGAACTCCGCGCCATCGACGTTCAGCCGCAGCATCCCGGCCTCGAAGGCCTGCAGGCGGCCGCGAAAGCGCCGGCGACCGTCGCGGGGCTGGCGCGTCTCGATGCGCACCTCGGCGCCGCAGGCCGCCTCGAAGTCCTTCTCGCGAGCCAGCACCCGGTCGAGGCCGGGCGACGTGACCTCCAGCTGGTAGTCCTCGGGAACGAGGCCGGAGGCCTCCAGGTGCGTGGCCAGCTCCCGGGACACCGCAGCGCAGCCCTCCACCGGAACCGCGCCGTCGCCCACGGGCGTGTCCACCACCACGCGCAGCTGCGCCGGGCCGCGGCCGCGCGAGAGCCAGGCGTCCACGAGCTCGAGGCCGTGGTCGTGGAGGACCGGCTCGATCAGGCTTCGGAGCTCGGAAGGAATGTCGTGGTACAAGGGAGACCCGCTCGGGAGGCTTTCACCCGAAACAAAAAAAGTGGACACCGCGTCCACTTCCAGCCGACCCGCGCCCACCGCAGCGACACCGCGCCAGGCGGTCGTAACCTACCTGAATCGTTGAAGGATCGCAAACCGCGCCAGAGGGCGCAGGGGCCCTAGGAGGAGCCCTCCCGGGAGGCCTCCAGGCGACCCACCAGATCCGCCAGGCGTGGGAAGCCGTGCTCCCCTGCCCAGCGCTCGATGCCCTGCGCCACCTCGAGTGCCGCCAGCGGATTCAGGTAGTTCGCCGTCCCCACCTGCACCGCCCTCGCCCCGCAGAGCAGGAACTTGACGGCGTCCTCGCCGGTCACGATGCCCCCGATCCCGCAGATCGGGATCGCCACCGCGCGGGCCGCCTGCCAGACCATGCGCAGCGCCACGGGCCGGATGGCCGGCCCGGACAGGCCCCCGAGGACGTTGTGCAGCACCGGGCGCCGGGTGGCCAGATCCACGTCCAGGGCCTGGAGCGTGTTGATGAGCGAGACGGCATCCGCCCCCTCGCCCTCGCAGACCCGCGCCATCTCGGCGACGTCCGTCACGTTCGGCGAGAGCTTGACCCACAGCGGAAGCGAGCTGGCGCGCCGGGCCGCCCGCACCAGCGTGGCCAGCAGGCGGGCGTTCTGGCCGAACTCGATGCCGCCGCTCTTCACGTGGGGACAGGAGGCGTTGAGCTCCAGGCCCGAGACCCGGGGCACGCCCGTCAAGCGCTTGCAGACCTCCGCGTAGCGGTCCACTTCGGTCTCGAAGACGCTCGCGATCACGGGCACGCCCTCGGGCAAGGCGGGCAGCTTCTCGGCCACGAAGGCGTCCACGCCCACGTTCTCCAGCCCGATGGCGTTGAGCATGCCGGAGGGCGTCTCCGCGATCCGCGCGGGCGGGTTTCCGGAGCGCGGCTCGAGCGTCAGGCTCTTGGCGACGAGCCCGCCGATGCGTCGCAGGTCGAAGAAGGGCGCGAACTCCGCGCCGTAGCCGAAGGTGCCGGAGGCGGTCAGCACGGGGTTGCGCAGCGTCACGCCGCCCATCTCGACGCGCGTGTCCACGCGCCCCGGAGCGCTCACGGAAGCCCCGCCCATGCCACCGCCTCCGCGGCGAAGACCGGACCGTCGCAGCACACCAGGGCGAAGCCCCCCGGGCGCCGGGGCACCGCACAGCCGAGGCAGACCCCGAAGCCGCACGCCATGGTGTTCTCGAGCGAGACGTGGCAGCAGGAGCCGCCCTGCGCCGCCGCCAGCTCGGCGGCGCGCCGCATCATGCCGGTGGGACCGCAGGCGTAGACCGAGGCCGCGCCCTGGCGGTCCAGCGCCTCCTCGAGCAGCTCCGTCACCAGCCCGCGTCGGCCCGCACTTCCGTCCTCCGTGGCCAGCCCCACCTCCAGGTCGAGGGCCTCGAAGTCGCCGCGGCCCATCAGGTCCGCCGCCGTGCGTGCGCCGAGCAGCACCCGCACCGGAGCGGCGTCCGCCGCGCGCGCCGCCAGCTCGAAGAGCGACGCGATGCCCGTGCCGCCGCCCACGAGCAGCACCGGCCTTTCGGGGGGCGGCGCGGGAAACGGGCGCCCGAGCGGCCCGACCATGCGCACGCGCTCGCCCGCGCGCGCCTCCGCCAGGAGCGTGGTGCCGCGTCCGGTGACCTTGTAGAGGATCTCCACGAGCGCGCCGCCGTCGCACGGCTCGGCGCGGTAGACGGCCATGGGGCGCGGCAACAGCGGATCCGAGCGTTCCGCCTCCGAACGCGCGCCGGGCGAGAGCATCACGAACTGTCCGGGCTCGAAGCCCGGCCAGTCCGCGACCCGGAGCCGCAGTCGTCGATGGGGTCCGCCCTCGTCGCGATTCTCCACGACGGGCGCGTCCAGCCGGAGCGGGCGCGTCACGCGGCCGCGTCCCGGAGCGTCGCGAGCGCGCGCGTCAGCAGCAGCGCGTCCTCGGCGTGCGCGTAGTAGCGGGGCCGTCGCCCGACGGCGACGAAGCCCTGGCTCCGGTAGAAGCGGCGGGCCCGGACGTCTCCGGCCGGCGTCTCCACCTCGATGCGAGTCAGGCCCGCCCGCCCCGCGGCGCGCACCACGCGCTCGAGGAGCGCGCGACCGAGCCCGCGGCGCCGCAGCTCGGGCACCACCGCGAGGGCCAGCAGCTGTGCCGCGTCCGGCGCGAAGCGGGCGGCCACGAAGCCCGCCGGCGCGCCCGCGGGGCCTCGCGCCAGCCACACGCGCGCATCGGGGCGCCGCAGCTCGCCCTCCCAGGCCGCCACCGACCAGGGCGCCGGCAGGCAGGCGGCGGAGAGCCGCGCGATCGCCGCGGCGTCGCGGCTTCGGGCCGGCACCAGCGCGGGCCTAACCACGCGGGATCTCGATCTTGAGCACGCGGATCTTGCGCGACAGGCTCTCCCGGGCGAGCCCCACGGCCTCCGCCGTGCGCGAGATGTTCCAGTCGTGCTCGCGCAGCCGGCCGAGCAGGTAGTCGCGTTCGAAGGCGCGCCGGGCCTGCTCCAGGGAACCGGTGGACGGCACCTCGAAGCTCGCGGAGCCGTCGCGAATGGCATCCGGCAGGTCGTCGAGCCCGATGCGACCGCCCGGCGTCATGAGCACCATCCGCTCGGTCACGTTGCGCAGCTCGCGGACGTTGCCCGGCCAGGCATAGGCCTGGAGCTGCTCCATGGCGCGCGGTGTGATCTCCTTCCCCGCCACCCCCGACTCGGCGCAGAACTCCCGCACGAAGGCCCCGACCAGCAACGGGATGTCCTCGCGGCGCTCGCGCAGGGGCGCCACGTGGAAGGGGATCACCGCCAGCCGGTAGTAGAGGTCCTCGCGAAAGCTGCCGTCCGCGATCTCCTTCTCCAGGTCCTTGTTCGTGGCGGCGATCACGCGCACGTCCACCTCGACGGTCTCGGTGCCCCCGACGCGCTCGAACTTGTGCTCCTGGAGGATGCGCAGGATCTTGGCCTGGGTCTTGAGGCTCATGTCGGCGATCTCGTCCAGGAAGATCGTGCCTTCGTCCGCCAGCTCGAACTTGCCGCGCTTGCGGGCGATCGCGCCGGTGAAGGATCCCTTCTCGTGGCCGAAGAGCTCCGACTCGATCAGCTCCTCCGGGATGGCGGCGCAGTTGACCTCCACGAAGGGCGCGCGCGCGCGTCGGCTCTGCAGGTGGACCTGCCGGGCGACCAGCTCCTTGCCGGTGCCGTTCTCGCCGGTGATGAGGACCCAGCCGTTGGTGGGCGCGGCCTGACGGATCTGCTCCTTGAGCTTCCGCGTGACCTCCGACTCGCCCAGGATCTCGTGGGCCCGCAGGGTCTCGCTGCGCAGCCTGCGGTTCTCCCGCTCGAGGCGGGCCTGCTCCACGGCGTGCTGGATGGTCAGCAGCAGCTTCTCGGCCGAGAGCGGCTTCTCCACGAAGTCGTAGGCGCCGAGCTTGGTGGCCCGCACCGCGGTCTCGATGGTGCCGTGGCCGGTCATCATCACGACGGGCAGCTCGGGCCGGTCCGTGCGCAGCTCCTCGAGGATCGCCATGCCGTCGCGCCCGGGCATGGCGATGTCCAGCAGCACCAGGTCCACCTCGTCGTCGTCGCGCAGCACGGAGAGCGCCGCCTCGCCGTCGGCGGCCGACACCACCTCGAAGCCCTCGTCCGCGAGCAGACCACCGAGCGAGCGCCGGATGCTCTCCTCGTCGTCCACGACCAGGACGCGCCTCAAGCCGTGCTCCCCCGCACCGGAAGCTCCACGATGAACTCCGCGCCGCGCGGGTGCGCGTCCCGCGCCCGCACGTAGCCGCCGTGATCCGCCACGATGCGCGACACGATGGCGAGACCCAAACCGGTGCCGTGCTCCTTGGTGGAGAAGTAGGGCTCGAAGAGCCGGCGGCGATCCTGGGCGCGGATGCCGATACCGTCGTCCGCCACCTCCAGGCGCACGATCTGGAGCGAGGCGTCGTACACGGTGCGTACGCCCACGTGGCCCGGCTCGGCGTCCGGCTCCTCCACGGCCCGGGCCCGCACGGCGGCGATGGCGTTGTCCACCAGGTTGGTGAGCAGGCGCTTGATCTGCTCCCGGTCGAGCTCCACCTGCGGCAGGCGCGGGTCGAGGTCGGTCTTGAGCACCACGCCCTCGGTGCCGGCGTAGCTGGCCACGCACTCGTCGACGATGCGATTCAGGTCGTCGGGACGAGGGTTCGCCGCGGGCAGGCGCGCGAAGCTCGAGAACTCGTTCACGAGCAGCTTCAGACTGTCCACCTGGCTGGTGATGGCGTCCACGCACTCGTCGAAGGTCTTGAGATCCTGGGGCGCGTCGGTGAGCCGGGAGCGGAAGCGTCGGCGCATGCGCTGGGCCGAGAGGTGGATCGGCGTGAGCGGGTTCTTGATCTCGTGGGCGATGCGGCGCGCCACCTCCTGCCAGGCGGCCATGCGCTGCACCTTGACCAGCTGCGAATAGTCGTCGAACACCACCACGGTGCCGATCACGCGGTCCTCCTCGTCCTTGAGCAGCGTGACCGTGATGAGCAGTGTGAGCACCTCGTCGCCCACCGGGAGCTGGACCTGCCGACGGATGCTCTCGCGCACGCCGGCGCGCAGCTTCTCGCCCAGCTCCCGCACCACCTCCACCTGCTCCGGTCGCGTCAGCACCTCCTCCGGACGCCGGCCGGTGAGGGCGGTGCCGGGCGGGATGCCCAGCAGGCGCTGGGCGGAGGGGTTCACGGTGTGGATGCGGCCGTCCGCGTCCAGAGAGATCACCCCGGCGCCGATGTTGCGCAGCACGATCTCCATGTAGGCACGTCGCTGCTCCAGCTCTGCGTTGGTGAGCTCGAGGCCGCCGCGCGCCTCGCGCAGGTCGTGCGTCATGCGGTTGAAGGAACGCACCAGGAAGCCCACCTCGTCGTCGGAGGTGGTCTGCACCTCCACGTCCAGGTTGCCGCGCGCCACCTCGGCGGTGCCCTCGGCGAGCGCCTGGATCGGCCCGGTGACGCCGCGGGCCATGCGGAAGCCCCACCAAATCGCGAACAGCAGCACGACCAGGAAGAAGAGCAGCAGCTCCAGCTGGTAGACCCGTCGGATGTGGCCGGCATTGGGCTGCAGGCGCCGGTACTCGTCCAGCGCGGTGCGGATCTCCGCCACCTTGCGCGTCAGCGAGTAGGGCATCCAGTAGTTGACGACGACGACGCCCACCGGCTCGCCGGGCCGGAACGACGACTCGATGGGCACGGCGCCGCGCACGACGCTGCCGCTACCCGCCTCCTCCACCCGGGTCGCGCCCATGCCGTCCATGGCGGACCGCACCAAGTCGCTCTCCGGACGCGAGAAGTTCGCGGCGGGGATCTCCGGGTTGATGGCCGTCACCAGCTCCTCGCCGGTGGCGCTGAAGACCTCCACCACGCCCAGGTTGTAGTCGCGCTGCTTCGCCTCGACGAAGCGGGTCAGCGCCTCCAGGTTGTCCTCGCGCAGCAGGCGCGCATCCGTGATCTGCGTGGCGATGCGCCGGCCGTAGTAGAGGGCGTTCTGGGCCGACGCGTCGTAGTAGGAGTCGGCGACCTGACGACTCTGGTCGAGGGCCCGGTCCACCTGCAGGTCGAACCAGGTGTCGATGGACGCCTTGACGATGGTCGAGGACACCAGGAACAGCACCGCCGTGGGGACGCTCGCCACGAGGAACAGCGCGATCACGAACTTGAGATTGAGATGGGAGCCCAGGATCCCGCGCTGCCGCTCGAAGACGAGCTTCACGAGGTTGCGCGCGATCAGGTAGACGAGCAGGAAGATCAGGAAGACGGTGAGCGCGTTCAGGAACAGGAACAGCGCGCTCTCGCCCACCCGGAGCGCCTGGGTGAAGCCGCCCGCGCGCTGCTGGAGGGCGACCAGGCCCGCGATGGCCGCCACCACGCCGGCGCTGATCACCAGCTCCCGGCGCCGGCGGCGGCGCTCGGCCGGAGGCACGCCCGGACCGGGGCCGGATGCGGAGGGGACGGACCCTTGGGGAGGGGGGCTCGTGGACGCCATGACCGGTTGCCTCGAGGTCGCGGCCGGTCGGGGCGGGGGCGGCGGAACCAGCCGGTTTTCCTGGGGAAGGACGCTATCAAAGCGCGGCTCCGCCGCAACCGGCGGCGTTCAAGCCAGGCCCTCGCCGGGTCGATGAAGCCCGGGTCTGGGGCCGGGACCGACGCGGCCGGGGAGCATCTGCGTGGCGGGGCAGGTGGAGCGGCAGAGGGCGCGATTCGCCGGCGATCCGGCCGACCGCGTGGCCTTCGAGACGCTGGAGGAGCACTACTTCCTCCAGGGAGCCTGGTCCGAGCTCACGGGCCTGTACGAGGCCCGGCTCGAGGCGCTCCAGGCCGATCCCGCCGCTGCCGCCCGCGTCGGCTTTCGCCTGGGCCAGGTCCTGGAGGAGCGCTGCCAGAACCCCGACCGGGCCATCGAGTGCTACCGCCGCGCTGCGGAGCTCGACCCGGCCTCGCGTGGCCCGGTCCGCCAGCTGCGCCGCCTGCACGCCGCGCGCGGACAGTGGGAGATCGCCCTCCAGCTCGCCGACGTGGAGAGCCGCACCCACATGCGCCCCTACCAGCGCGCCGAGTTCCTGGTCGAGCTCGGCACGTTGTGGCTCGCCAGGGTGGGGGACCCGGAGCAGGCCCTGGAGCACTATCGGGGCGCGCTCGAGGTGGTGCCCGACCAGGAGGACGCCCTGGTGGGGCTGGCTCGGGCGCTCGAGCGGCTGGGGCGCAGCCGTGAGGCCGCCGAGAGCTGGCAGAGCGCGCTCGAGCTGCTGCGCGGGCCGGACCGCGCCCCGGCCCTGGTGGCCCGGGCCCGGCTGCTGGACGAGCTCGGGGAGCGGGAGGCGGCCGGGCATCTCTACCGCAGCGCCTTCGAGGAAGACCCGAGTCACCGGGAGGCCGTGGATGCGCTGGCAGAGCGGGCCACGGCGGAGGAGCGCTGGGACGAGCTGGCCTCGCTCCAGGAGCGACGCTTCGACCTGGCCTCCGGCGCCATCAAGCGCGCCGCCATCGCCCTCGATGCCGGTCGCCTCCACCTGGACCGGCTGGAGGACCTTGCGGAGGCGCGCCGCTGGTTCTCCCGGGCGCTCGAGCTCTTCCCGGAGGACCCGTCGCTGCACCTGGCCAGGGCCGAGCTGGAGCGACGCGGCGGCCACGCGGAGGCGCGGGCGCGACACCTGGAGCGCGCCCTGGAGCTCACCGACGACGACGCCCAGCCCGAGCTGATCGACGAGGTGGCGCAGCTCAACCTCGAGCAAGGCGATCCGGCGAGCGCCGCCGACCACTATCGCCGCGCCCTGGACCAGGCTCCCGAGGACGAGCGCCTGCTGGAGTCCCTGGCCCAGTCCCTGGCCGCCGCGGGTCGCGACGCCGAGCTGGCCGAAGTCCTGGAGCGACGAGCCGCCGCGCTGGAAGGGGATCCCCAGCGGCAGGCGGAGCTCCTGGTCCAGCTCGGGGCGCTACACGAGGAGCGGCTCGACGACCTTGCGGCCGCTCGGGATGCCTACGAGCGCGCACGTCGCGCCCACCCGGCGCGTCCCAGGCTGGCCGCGGCCCTGGACCGCGTGCTCGGGAAGCTGGGCGACCAGGACGGGCGACGCGCGCTGCTCGAGGAGGCGTCGGACAGCGCGCCGGCCGCCGAGCGACCCGGCCTGCTCTGCGCGCTCGGCGAGCTGCTGCACGAGGATGGCCGCGACGGCGCGGGCACGGTGCGCGCCTTCGAGCGCGCCCTCGAGCTCGAGCCGGGCCTCGAGCGGGCGCTCGCGGGCCTGGCGCGCGTCGCGGCGGCGAGCGGCGACGAGGACGGCCTGTTGCGGACCTACCAGCGCGAGGCCTCGGTCACCGGGGACCCCGAGCGGAGCGCCGCCCTGGCCACGGAGATCCTGCGCCTGTGCGAAGCCCGCGAGGAGCCGGAGCGTGCCCTCCCGGCGGTGGAGCGTTGGGTCGCCTCGGCCCCCGACGACCCGGCTGCCGTCCGCGCGCTGGCGCGCTTGCAGGAGAGCCTCGGGCGCACCGAGGAGCTCGTGCGCACCCTCGAGCGACTGGAGGGTCT
The DNA here is from genome assembly GCA_041577015.1 of Myxococcota bacterium. Taxonomy (GTDB): domain Bacteria; phylum Myxococcota_A; class UBA9160; order UBA9160; family PR03; genus JBFGJV01. The sequence goes on along the minus strand of JBFGJV010000027.1, from coordinate 4,383 downwards.
GGTCGAGGGAGCCGAGCGCGCCACGACCCGCCGCCGGCTCGGCTTCCTGCATGCGGCCGAGGGGCGCGAAGAGCGAGCGATCGCGGCGTGGCGGGCGGTTCTCGAGATGGAGCCCGACGACGTGGCCACCCTCGAGGCGCTGCGCGACGCCCTGGCCGAGGGGGACCCCCAGGAGCTGGCATCCGTGCAGCGGCGGCTGGTGGATCTCCTGCCCCCCGAGCCCCGGGCGGCATGCCTGATCGCGCTGGCGGACCTGCTGGCCACGCGCCTGGACGATGCGGCGGGCGCAGTGGGCGCTCTGGAGCGCGTGCTGGACGAGGGCCAGGAGACCCCCGATGTCGCACGTCGCCTGGAGGAGCTGCTCGATCGCGTGGGCCGGCACGACGAGCTGCTCGCGCGGCTCGACGCGCGGCGCGCGCGGCTCGCTCCGGACGATGCGGAGCTGCAGGCCCTCGACCTGCGCCGGGCGCAGCTGCTGCTGGATCCCCTGGGACGCTACGAGGAGGCCTCGGCGCTGTTTCGGGAGCTCCATCGCCGGGAACCGGGATCGCGCGAGATTCTGCAGGGACTGGAGCGCGCCGCGCGGGCCTGCAACGACCATGAGGGTCTGGCGGACTGGCTGGAAGCGCGGGCGGAGGAGGAGGAGGATCCCGAGCAGCGCGCTCGCCTCGCCCTGGAGCGAGCCGTTCTCCTGGACGAGCGGCTGGGCCGCCCCGAGGAGGCGCGCAGCGTCTACGAGGTGATCGTCGAGGGCCCGCGGACGTCCGCCGCGGTGCAGGACGCGGCGCACCGGCTCGAGACGCTGCTCGAGCGCACCGGCGAGCACGCGGCGCTCTGCGAGCGGCTCGAGGCCCGGCTCATGCACGTGCCGCAGGAAGAGCGGGCGGCCCTGCACCTGCGCGTGGGCCGGATCGCGCGACAGCGCGTGGGCGACCGGGCCCGCGCGCTCTACCACCTGGAAGCCGCGGCCAAGCTCGCCCCCGAGCGCGACGACGTCTGGCGGGGCCTCGCCCAGCTCAACGAGGAGCTGCACCGCATGCCGGAGCTGCTGCGTGCGCTCGAAGGAGAGCTCGCCACGAATCCCGACGCGGAGCGGGAGCTGGCGCTGCGAGCGCGTGCGGGGCGTCTGTGCGCGGGATCCCTGGACGACCCGGAACGGGCGGAGCAGCACTACCTGCGCGTGCTCGAGCTGGATCCGGCGCATGCGGAGGCGGGAGAGTTCGCCCTGGTGCGTCTGGAGCGCGACGCGCGCTTCGAGGAGATGGCGCGCATCCTCGAGGCGCGTCTGGCGGGTCTGGAGGGCGAGGCGTCCCACGATCTCGATCACCGCGCCGAGCGCCGCACCGCGCTGCGGCTGCGTCTGGCGGCGCTGCGCGCCGAGCATCTCGACGACCGCCCGGGGGCGGTGGAGCTGCTGGAGGCAGCCCTCGAGGAGGCCGGCGCGGTCTCCCCGGTGACCGAGCCCCTCGCGGACCTCTACCAGCGCGTGGACCGGAACGAGGAGCTCGCCGCGCTGTGTCGGCGGGCCGCGGAGTCCGCCGATCGCCCGGCGGAGCGGGCGGACTGGATGCTGCGCCTGGGCGGAGGCCTGCGCGCCTGCGGTGACGAGGCCGGCGCCGCCGAGGCCTATCGCGGCGTCCTGGTGGAGCGCCCGGACGATCGTCACGCCCGCGCCTCCCTGCGCGAGCTGTACCGGCAGCTGGGCGAAGCGGAGCCCCTGGTGCGTCTGCTCGAGTACGAGCTGCGCCACGCGGCGGGGGAGGACGAGGTCCCGCTGCGGCTCGAGCTGGCCTCCCTCCAGGAGGACTCGCTGGGGCACGCGGCGGAGGCCTTCGCCCAGCTGCGCCGGGTGCTGGAGCTGCGGCCGGGCGACACCCGCTCGCTCGAGCGCGCTCTCTCGCTCGCCGACGCGCTGGATCGTCCCGAGGAAGCGCTGGAGCTGGCGGACGCGGCCCTGGCCCGCAGCGACACGCGCCTGCTGCACGGGACGCTGTGGGCGAGGCGAGGCACGATCCTGGCGGACGGCCTGGGCGAGCTCGAAGAGGCGGTCGCGTCCTTCCGCCGCGCCGTGGAGCTCGGCTCGGGTCAGGCGGAGGTGCGTCGGTCGCTGCGCCGCACGCTGGAGACGCTGGAGCGCTGGCCCGAGGCGCTCCAGGAGCTACGCCGCGAGTCGGACGCCTCGCCCGTGGAGATGCGCAGCGAGCTGGTCGAGCACGGCGCTCGCGTGGCGGAGCAGCACGTCTCGCCGGACGCCGCCGTCCCGTGGTACGAGCAGCTTCGGGCGCTGCGGCCGGACGACCCGGAGCCGCTGTTCCGGCTGGCCGACATCCACCGCCGGGCCGGACGCGCCGAGGCGTTGGAGCGGGCCCTGGCGGAGGCCGCCGCGCGTCTCCCGGAAGGGGACCGGCGCCGCGACCTGGAACGCGAGCGGGCGGAGGTGCTGGAGGGGCGCCTGAACGCACCCGAGCGGGCCGTCGCCGCCCTGGAGGACGCCCGGCGCATGGACCCTGCGCATCCCGAGCTGCGCACGGAGCTCGAGCGCCTGTACGAGCAGACCGGCCGGGGCCGCGAGCTCGCCGCGCTGCTGGCGGAGCAGCTCGGCGAGGCGGACGGCGAGGCCAGGGGCCGAGTGCTGGGGCGCATCGCCGCCATCCACAGCGACCTCCTCGACGACCCGGAGGCGGCCGTGGATGCACTGCGGCGCGCCCTGGCCGCGGACAATCTTCCGGCGACCGCGCGCATCGACCTGCTGCGGCGCCTGGGCGAAGCGTACGCCGCCGCGGGACGCGCCGACGACCAGGCACGCGTGGCCGAGGAGGAGCTCGCGGCGCTCCCGGCCGGAGAGGCCGTGTTCCGGGAGCGACGCTTCGCCCTGCGGCTCGAGCTGGCGCGTCTCTACGAGCGGGAGCTCGGCCGCCCGGAGGCGGCCCTGGGTCAGCTGCGCGCCCTGCTGGACGACGAGTGCGGCGAGCACGACGAGAGCGAGGGCTGGGCGCAACGCGACGAGGCGGAGCGCAGGCTGATCGAGCTGCTGCGCAGCCAGGGCAGCGACGTCGAGCTGGCACGGCGCCTGGCGGAACGTCTCACCGTGGAGCCCAGCGCCGAGGGATGGCTGGAGCTGGCGCGCCTGCGGGAGGAGCGGCTCTGGGCGCCGGCGGCGGCGGCGGACGCCTATCGCGAGGTGCTGACTGCACAGCCCGGGTGTCCGGACGCCTGGCGCGGCCTGCGCCGCGTCTCCGAACGGGTAGGCGACTGGGCGGAGGTGGCGCGCACGCTCGAGCAGGAGATCGAACACGCGGAGGGGCTGGCAGACGACGAGCGCTCCGTGCTGCGGCGACGCCTGGGCCAGATCTGCTGGGAGCGCCTGGGCGATACCACGCGCGCGAGCCGCGCCTTCGCTGCGGCCCTCGACACCGATGCCAGCGATCTCGTGGCCCTGCGCGCGCTGGCACGTCTGCTCGAGTCCATGGAGGACTGGCGTGGCGCCCTCGACGCCTACACGCGCGAGCTCGAGCTCCTGGGCGAGCAGGAGGACGCCCGACGCCAGGAGGTCTGGCTGCGCACGGCGGCCCTGCACGCCGAGCGACTGGAAGATCCCGAGCAGGCGAGCCGCGCCTTCGCGTCGGCCGCGCTGATCGGCGCCCTCCCCTGCCACGCACGTGCCGAGTGGGCACGCCTGCTCCACGGGCTGGGTCGCCTGGAGCGCTACGCCAGCGTCTTCGCCAGCTGGTGCGACGATCCCGAGGCCGGGGCGCACGCCTCGGACCACGTGCACCTGGCGGAGGTGCTCCAGGAGCTGGAACGCCCCGACGAGGCCCTGGAGCGACTCGAGCGCGCCGTCGGGTGCGAGGACGCGGGCCCGGAAGCCTGGGAACGGCTGGCCCGAGCCCGGGAGGACCGCGACGACGTTCCGGGCGCGGCGGAGGCCTGGGCCCGGCGCGGGGAGCTGGACCGTGGCGCGGATGCGGCAGCGGCCTTCGTCACCGCGGCCCGCGGCCTCGGGAGCACGGATCCCGAGCGCGCGGCCGGCCTTCTGGTGCGGGCGATCGCCGAGGATCCCACCTCGCCGCGGGCCCACGCGCAGCTGGCTCACGTGGCGGCGCGCCTGGGGCGCTACGAGGAGTCCGAGCGTGCGGCGGCGCGCGCCGGCGAGCTCGGCGTGGCCCGGGACACGTTCTCCGTCAGCGAACGCATCGAGACGGCCCTGGCCGGCGCCCACAGCGCGCGCACCCGGGGCAGCTTCGAGGCCGTGCAGCGCTTCGCGTCCATCGTGCTCGAGCTCGACGAATCGCATCCCGAGGCGCGGGCCTTGCGTGGGGAGGCGCGCTTCGAGCGGGGCGACCTCGCCGGCGCCCGCGAGGACCTGGAGACGTGCCTGGCCGG
>JBFGJV010000026.1:0-21908 GCA_041577015.1 Myxococcota bacterium | reverse complement strand
CCTGGAATCCCGCTGGGGAGGAGGTTCAGCCGCGGTTCAGACCGAGGGGCCGACGCATGCGGACGCGCACCTCGCGCACGTGCTCGACGAGCCGGTCGCTGCCGGTCCACGAGCGGCCGAAGATCTCGAGCCGCAGCACGTTCTCGCCGTCCAGCAGGCCGTGCAAGCGCCCCCAGGCGCCGTTCTGGGCGGTGGTCAGGTCTTCGGTGACCTCGGCGCCGTTCAGGAGCGCCCGGAAGGTCTCCGCAGCAGCGCGATCGCGCGTAGCGAAGCGCACCAGCACCTCGAGGCCATCGGGTCCGATCACGGCCCCGTCTACGGGCGCGTCCACGTGGAGGAGGACTGGCCCCTGCGGGGGCAAGAAGTCGCCGCCGAAGGACCAGGCGAGGACGACCACCACGGCGAGCAGCGTGGTGATCCGAATCCTGCGTCCAGACGACTGAGTGAGGAGAGGCGGCGACACGATGCTGCCCTCTTCGGCCTCCCGCCGAACCGGTTCCCCTGCGGGGAATCCAGCGAGCGGGATCACGGAAACCATCCTATCGCGATCCGATGCGGCAAGGGAGCGAAGCGTGGGAGTAAGACCCCGAAATCCCGAGGGAACCGCGCGAGCCGTCCGGAGGCGTCGCGGTTATACTCGTTCGGCTTCGGCGGGCGCGGGGAGCTTCCGAAAAGAGTCGGCGGGATGAGCCGGGTCGCTATCTGGATCGCAAACGGGGTGCTTTTCGCCCTGTGCTGCTTTCTCGTCGCCAGCCTGTTGAACGAGCTGGCGGCGGAGTGGCTCGGGGCGGACACGAAGGCCGGAGCCATCGCGGCGCCGGCCCCGAGGGCACCGGAGCGCTCCTGGCAGGACCGGCAGGTGATCCTCGAACGCAATCTCTTCAACGTCTCCACGCTGGCTTCGGTGGAGACGACGCCCGTGCCCGAGGAGGAGCTGTTGGAGGCGACCAAGCTGCCCCTCGAGCTGCGCGGCACCGTGGCCTCCGAGAATCCGGCCCTGGCCTGGGCCGCCGTGGAGGACACCCAGAGTCGCAGGAACCTCGTGGTCCGCGTGGACGATCGCCTGCTCGATCGCGCGCGCGTGCTGCGGATCGAGCGCCGTCGCATCGTGCTCGAGAACGGCGGACGCCGCGAGGAGCTGGCGCTCGCCGAGGAGGACGGCGAGAGCGCGCAGCAGCGACAGACCGGACCGCGGCCGCTCCGCCAGGCGCAGCGCCGGCCCCGCCGCCGGGCCCGCAACGACTCCCGGGTGCGGCAGCTCGCCGAGGACCGCTTCGCGGTGCGGCGCAGCGACGTCCAGGAGGCGGCCCGAAATCCCGCCCAGCTCTTTTCCCAGGCGCGCATCCTGCCGAAGTACGAAGGCGGGCAGATGGTCGGCGTGCAGCTGAACGCGATCAAGCCGGGGAGCCTGTTCGAGCAGATCGGCCTCCAGGACGGCGACACCATCACGGAGCTGAACGGAATCGCGGTGACGAGCCCCCAGGACAGCGCGAACCTGCTGCGCGAGCTCACCGACGCCGATAGCTTCAGCGTGATCGTGACGCGGGCCGACGGCCAGGAGCAGACCCTGAACTACGAAGTCGGCGGGGAGTAGCCGGAGTGGCGGCCGCCCGAGCGGAGAGGAGACGCGAGGTGATCGGAAGACTGCACCGCTGGGGCGTGGCGGCGGCGCTGCTGGCCGGAATCGGCTTCGCGGCGCCGGCCTTCGGCCAGACGCCCACAGGGCCGCCGCGACCCGGCGCCGCGCGCGCCAAGGCCCCCTCGAACGACCAGGAGCTGGTGCAGCTCGACTTCGACGACGTCGAGCTCTCCGTGGTGATCGACACCATCGCGCGCCTGACCGGCAGGAACTTCATCTACGACGATCGCGTGCGGGGTCGGGTCACGATCGTGTCGCCGACGCAGGTGACCGTGGACCAGGCCTACGCGGTCTTCGAGTCGGTGCTCCAGGTGAAGGGCTTCACGACGGTCCGGGGCCCCGGCGGCGCGATCAAGATCATCCCGGTGCGCGACGCCAAACAGTCGAGCGTCGAGACCTCGACCGGACGGCGCCCGACGCCGGTGAGCGACCGCTACGTGACGCGCCTGATCCCGCTCCGCTACATCGACGCCGAGGACATCACGGCCACGCTGAAGCCGCTGGTCTCGAACGACGCCTCGATGGTGGCCTATCCGCCCACCAACACCGTGATCCTGACCGACGCGGCCACCAACATCCGGCGCCTGCTCGCGATCCTCGAGTCGATCGACATCGAGACCTACAAGGAGGAGCTCGCCGTCATCCGCTTGAAGCACGCCGATGCCGCAGCGCTGGCGTCTCAGCTCTCCGAGGTCTTCGGCGCCGAAATGACGGCCCCGGGCACGGTGCCCTCGCGAACCGCACGCGCCCGGCGCGCGGCGGCGGCGGCGGCGGCCGCAGCAGCAGCCGTCGCCGGCGGACGCGGCGCGCCACGCATCATCACCGACGAGCGCACCAACTCGCTGATCGTGCTGGCCTCGCGCAGCCAGCTCCAGGACATCCGCGACTTCGTCCGCACCATCGACGTGGTGGTGGAGGGCGGGGGCCGCATCCAGGTCTACTACCTGAAGCACGCCGACGCCGAGGAGCTGGCCCAGACCATCAACGCGCTGGTCTCCGGAGCGCCCGCCACCACCGGCGCCCCCGCAGGCGCCCCGCCCCAGGCGCTGCGCGCGGCCGTGACGGAGCTGGCGGGCGGCGCCACGGTCACCGCGGACCCGGCCACCAACTCCCTGGTGATCCAGGCCAGCCCCGAGGGCTATGCCTCCCTCATCTCCGTGATCCAGCAGCTCGACATCCCGCGCCCGCAGGTGCTGGTGGAGGCGCTGATCATGGAGGTGGACATCACGGACAACGAGGAGCTTGGCTTCAACGGAATCGTGCGCCTGGTGCGAGGCAACACGGACATCACGCTGGCGAGCGCGACCCAATCCTTCGGCGACGCCGGCTCCTTCCTCTCGCCCCAGAGCGCCCTTTCCGGCGGCTTCCTCGGCAACTTCCTGCGGGACACGATCCAGCGCGATGCCGACGGAAATGCCATCAGCGACGGCACCCTCATCCAGGGCCTCATCACGGCCGCCGCCACGGACAACCGCACCAACATCCTCTCGGCGCCCCACATCCTCACCTCGGACAACGAGGAGGCCGAGATCCTGGTCGGCAACAACATCCCCATCATCACGAGCCGTGTGGAGGCCGCCGAAGGGGCGCCCACGCTGTCGTCGTCCGTCAACGTGGAGCGTCAGGACATCGGCATCACGCTGCGGGTCACCCCCCAGATCACCGAGGGCGACAGCCTGCGCCTCAAGATCTTCCAGGAGCTCACGGCCTTGAACGAGGGGCTCCAGGTTGGGGTCGGCGAAGCGGAGGAGGTCGGCGTCGCGCTGCTCAACCGCCGCATCGAGAACAACGTGGTCGTGGCCGACGAGGAGACCGTGGTGATCGGCGGCCTGATCAGCGAGCAGTACGAGGACAACAGCACCAAGGTGCCCTGGCTGGGCGACATCCCCATCCTGGGCTGGGCCTTCAAGACCACGTCACGGGACCTCACCAAGCAGAATCTCCTGGTCTTCCTGACGCCTCACATCGTACGCACTCCAGCCGACCTGGAGGAGGAGTCGATCCGCAAGCGCGAGGAGTTCCGGATCCGCACCACCTCGAGCTTCACCGACCCGGAGCAGGAGAAGCAGCGCATCGAGCGCGTCCTCGGCGACGATCGCAGGCACTGGGGGCTGCTCGGCACGCCGACGAACGAGCCCAACGCGATCCGCATCGTCGTGGAGGAGCACGAGCGCCGCTATCCGCTCGAGCGCATGCGCGAGATCGAGCAGATGAACCGCGAGGAGCGGGAGCGGCTGGAGCAGCTCGACCCGGGCGCCGAAGCGCCCCGCTACGGCGTCCTGGCCGCCGTCTTCCGCGACTCCCAGGCCGCGCGCGACCTGCTGACCCGGCTCCTCGACGCCGGCTACGACGGCACGCTGGTCTCGGGCGAGGCGGACGGCGGCGCGGTGCTCTTCGAGCTCCGCGTCGGCCCCTACGACGACGTGGAGGCGGCCGAGAGCGCCGCGGCCTCGATCCGCGACGCCTTCGAGCTCTCGCCGCGGGTGCTGGTGGACTCGGGGACGGGGACGCCGTGAGCGCACCGATGCTCGAGCCGGGCTCTCCCGCCGAGATCCTGAGCCGGGCCACACGTCTCGCCCCCGAGCGCCTTGAGGAGGCCAGCCGCCGGGCGCTGGAGACCGGCCGCTCCCTGGTGGACCTCCTGGTCGAGCAGGCGCCGGGCTCCGAGGAGGAGATCCTGGATGCCCTCGGCAAGGAGATGGGGCTGCTGGTCCGCGCCACGATCCGGCCCGAGGAGGTGGACGAGGCCCTGGTGGCGAGGGTCCCGATCGGGTTCGCCAAGACCCACGGCGTGCTGCCGCTGCGGCGGGAGACGAGCGGGACGATCCGCGTCGCGGTGGCCGATCCCTTCGCCACCGAGCCCCTCGACGATCTGCGGCTGCTCTTCGAGGGCGACGACGTGGAGCCGGAGCTGGCCAGCCGGCGCGCGATCCTCTCCACCATCAACCAGGTCTACGACCGCGGGCCGAGCTCGGCGGAGGAGCTGGCGGAGGACGCCGCCGAGGACCTCGACGCCCTGGCCAGCGAGATCAGCTCGGAGCCCCAGGACCTCCTGGATGCCGCCGACGAGGCGCCGATCATCCGGCTGGTCAACTCGCTCCTGCAGCAGGCGGTGAAGGAGCGGGCCAGCGACGTGCACCTGGAACCCTTCGAGAGCGGCATCCGCGTGCGCCTGCGCATCGACGACGTGCTCTACGAGCCGACCAAGCCTCTGCCTCGTTCCCTGCACGCGAGCATCGTCTCGCGCGTCAAGATCATGGGTGGACTCAACATCGCGGAGAAGCGGCTGCCCCAGGACGGCCGCATCCGCCTCAAGATCGCCGGTCGCGACTACGACGTGCGTCTCTCCACCGTGCCCGTCGCCCACGGCGAGCGCGTGGTGATGCGGCTTCTGCCCCGCACCACGGAGATGCTCGATCTCGAGCGCCTGGGCTTCGACGAGGAGCAGCTCGCGGTGATCGAGCAGCTCATCACCCGAGCCAACGGCATCGTGCTGGTCACGGGCCCCACCGGAAGCGGCAAGACGACCACCCTCTACGGCGCGCTCTCGCGCATCAACACGTCGGACAAGAACATCATCACCATCGAGGATCCGGTGGAGATCCAGCTGCCCGGCGTCGGGCAGATCGAGGTGCAGCCCAAGATCGGCCTCACCTTCGCCAACGGGCTGCGCTCCGTGCTGCGTCAGGACCCGAACGTGATCCTGGTGGGCGAGATCCGCGACCTGGAGACCGCGGAGATCGCGATCCAGGCCTCCCTCACCGGCCACCTCGTCTTCTCCACCCTGCACACCAACGACGCGCCGGGCGCGATCACGCGCCTGGTGGACATGGGCGTGGAGCCGTTCCTGGTCGGCTCCTCGCTGGTGGCGGTGCTGGCGCAGCGCCTCGTCCGCGTGCTGTGCTCGGAGTGCAAGGAGCGCTATGAGCCCACGCCGGAGCAGCTGGCCGAGATCGGCCTGTCGGCCAGGAACGGCCCGCTCCGGGTCTATCGGGCCGCGGGCTGCACGAGCTGTCACCAGACCGGCTATCGCGGGCGCCTGGGCATCTTCGAGCTGATGCTGGTGGACGACGAGATCCGCGGCATGGTGAGCCAGCACGTGGACGCCAAGACCATCAAGCGGGTGGCGGTCCAGCGAGGTATGACGACGCTGCGGGCCGACGGCGCTCGCAGGGTGCTGCGCGGCATCACGTCGATCGCCGAGGTCCTCCGGGTCACTGAGGAGGAAGGGGTGATGGCCCAGGCCTAGCGCGGGCGGCAGCGCCGCCCTCGCGAGGCAAGGCCGCGCGAAGTCGAACGGCCCGCGCCGCGAGAACGCGCACGCAGCCACCATGCCTGTCTACGCCTACAAGGGAGTCAACAGCGAGGGAAGGAAGACCCGCGGCTTCGTGGACGCGGAAAGTGCCCGCGCGGCACGGACCCGGCTGCGTCGCGACGGCATCTACCTGACCGAGCTGCTGGAGGGCGCCCGCTCGGCGCCTCGCGCCCGGGCCATGCCTTCGCTCGGCCTGGACCGCCTGCGGCGCGTCCCGCCCCTCGAGCTGGCCCTGGCCACACGACAGCTCTCCACCCTGGTGGGCGCCGGCATTCCGCTGGTCGAGTCGCTCAGCGCCCTCGCCGAGCAGGCGGAGAGCACGCGTCTCAAGAGCGTGCTGAGTGGCGTGCGCGACCGCGTGAACGAGGGGGCCTCACTCGCCGACGCGCTGGCCCAGGCGGGACCCTTCTCGGACCTCTACGTGGGCATGGTGCGCGCCGGGGAGGCGAGCGGGGCCCTGGAGCAGGTGCTGGTGCGCCTCGCCGACTACCTCGAGAGCCAGGTGCGTCTGCGCAACAAGGTGACTTCGATCATGATCTATCCGAGCATGATGATGCTGGTGGCGCTCGGCGTCGTCTTCGTCCTGGTGACCGTCGTCCTGCCCCAGATCACCGAGCTGCTCGCCAGCCTGAACCAGCCGCTTCCCATCTACACCCGGGCCATCATCGGCTTGTCGAACGTGGCCCGAGACTGGTGGTGGGCCATCGGCCTGCTGGGTCTGGCGTGCGTCTTCTTGTTCGGGGCGATCATCCGCACCGAGCGCGGTCGGGCGGCGTGGGACCGCTTCAAGCTGAACCTCCCCATCGTCGGGCGGACTGTGCGCCTGTTGGCCATCTCCCGCTTCACGCGAACGCTCTCCACCTTGCTGAGCGGCGGGATGCCGATCGTCCGCGCGCTGGACATCGGCAAGCACGTCGCCAACAACTCCATGATCGCTCGTGCGGTGGACGCCGCGAAGGAGAGCCTGACCGAGGGCTCTTCGCTGGCGCGTCCGCTGCGGGCCAGCGGCCAGTTCCCTCCCATCGTGGTCCACATGGTGGAGGTGGGCGAGCGGAGCGGCGACCTGGAGGGCATGCTCCACAAGGTCGCCGACACCTACGAGGAGCAGGTGGAGACCACCGTGACGAGACTCACGGCGCTGCTCGAGCCGCTGCTGATCCTCGTGATGGTGGGCATCGTGGTTGCGATCATCGCGGCCACCCTGGTTCCCCTGCTCCAGATCACGAGCTCCCTGCAATGAGAGGAGAACGAGTCATGCGAGCGCTTCCTGTGCGCCGCCCATCTGCCCACCGGGTTCGACGGCGGAGAGGCTTCACGTTGATCGAGATCATGGCGGTGGTGTTGATCATCGGTCTGCTGGGCACGATCGTGGGCACCGTGATCTTCTCCCAGATCGACCGCGCCCGCGTGACGACGGGAAAGGCCCAGATGAAGCAGATCGAGGCCGCCCTCGACTTCTACCGCATGGACAACGGCCGCTACCCCACGACCGAGCAGGGCCTCGAGGCCCTGGTCCGCGAACCGAACCTCGATCCTCAGCCGCGCAGCTGGCGCCCCGAAGGCTACCTCCAGGGCGGGCGCGTCCCGGTGGATCCGTGGGGCAACGAGTATCAGTACCAGAGCCCGGGCGTGCGGAATGCCCGCTCCTACGACCTCTGGTCGTACGGCGCCGACGGAACACAAGGCGGCGAGGACGAGGACGCGGACATCGGCAACTGGTCGGAAGAAGACTTCGGGTGAGGGCGAGGGGCTTCACGCTCATCGAGCTGCTCGCGGTGGTGCTGATCTTCGGGCTGGTGGCTGCGTTGCTCGGGCCACCCCTGGGGCTGCAGCGGGATCGTGCGGTCCGCGACGCGGCAGAGGCACTGGCGGCGTCCTGCGAGCTGGCGCGGCAGCGGGCGGTGATGACCGGACGCGACCACCGGCTCGTGCTCGATCTCGACCGCGGCATGCATCGGGTGGAGTGGCGCCCTCCGGCCTCGGAGGAGGAGCCCGCGGCGCCGGATCCCGACGCTCCGCTCCCGCTGTCGGCACCGCCCGCCGTGGCCGGCGACTTCGAGCCCATCCCGGGTGGAGCCGGGCGTGCCACACGGCTCCAGGGTGGCGCGGCGTTGCTCGAGGTGGAGCTTCCGGACGGAGCCGTGCAGCGAGGCGCGGTGGAGATCCTCTTCGACCCCAGCGGGACGGCGGACCCGGCGCGCGTCTGGGTCGGCGACGAGGACGGCATCGCCCACTTCGAGCTGGAGGTGCGACCGCTCGCCGACGCGGTCGTGTTGCGGCGTGCGGAGGCCTGAGCGCGCGCCGGTGACGGCCGGCCTGACGCTCCTCGAGGTGCTGGCGGCCGTTGCCATCCTGGGACTCTTCTACACCGTGATCGCAGGGGTGGCGATCCAGGGGCTGCGCGCGGAGGGCGAGGCCGCGCGCCGGCTCGAAGCGTCGCTGCTGGCGGACCGCGTGATGACCGAGCTGGAGACTGGGCTCGAGGCAGGCTTGCCCCCGCCCCTGGGGCGAAGCCAGGAGGAGCGCGACGCGTTCCAGCTCACCGTGGAGGTCGCGCCCCTCGAGCTCACGCTGCCCCCTCTCCCCGGAGAGACGGAGACCGTCTCGAGCGAGCCGGGGCTGCTAGCCGGGTCCGGCCCCGGGGCACCCTCGCCCCTGCGCCGCATCGACGTGCACATCGCCTGGCTGGAGGGAAACGACGAGCGCACGCTCACGCGCACCACCTTCGGGTTCGACGCGGAGGCGGTGAGCACGGAGCTCCAGGCGCTGGACGCCGCCACCGACGGCAGCGACACGCTGGTGGACGAGGCCGCGGACGCCTTGACGCGCGGACGCGACGAGGACCAGCCATGAGCGTGAGGCGGGACACGCGCGCGCGCCGCTCGGGGGCCTTCACGCTGATCGAGATGCTGGCCGTGGTGCTTCTGCTCGGGATCGTGTTCCTGACCGCGATCGACTTCTACCTGGACCTCTCGCGGGCCAGCAACGCCGCGGCCGAGCGCACCCGGGAGGGGCGCCGCGCCACGGCGGCGCTGGATCGCGTGGCCCGCGACCTCTCCGCGGCGGTCCTGGTGCGCAAGCCGCCGGAGGCGGACCCGCTGGCCCATCCCTGGCTGTTCCTGGCCGAGCGCGGCGACGGCATGGGCGCCAGCCATCTCAAGCTCGTGAGCCGCGGGCGCTGGCCCCGCACCGAGGAGCTCCCGGAGTCGGATCTCGAGATGGTGGCCTGGATCGTGAGCGACGACGGCTTCGGGACGCGCAGCCTGTGGCGCTGGAGCACGCCGCATCTGCCCGAGAGCCTCGACCGCAGCTTCCCCACACCGGACGCGCCCGGCGTGAATCTGGTGGCCGAGGATCTCGCGGGCTTCGGGGTGCGGCTCCTGGGCGAGGACGGCGCCTGGGTGGAGAGCTGGGACTCGACGCTCCTGGTGGAGTCGAGCGAGCTTCCGCTGGCCGCGGAGATCACGCTGGCGTTCGCGGACCCGGAGGGCGAGGAGTTCGGCGAGGAGCCGCGCTCCTGGCAGCGTCAGGTGCTGATCCCCTCCCGACCCCTCGACCTGGAGGCGCTGCTGGAGGGCGGGACCGGTGAGGAGCGGGAGCAGGACGAGGAGGGCGACGAGGAGAGCGAGGAGGTACCGGAGGAGGAACGCGACTGCATCACCGTGGGCCAGTGCGCTGCCAAGTTCCCGGAGATCTTCCAGGCGCTCCAGCCCGAGGTGCTGGAATCCATCAAGAACCGCTGCGTCTGGCAGGTGGGCTTTCCGGAGGAGCCGTGCCGATGAAGCGCCGCCGGCGCGAAGGCGGACTCGTGCTGCTGGTGGTGCTGTTCTTCGCGCTGCTGCTCACCAGCTCCACGGCAACCTTCCTGCGTCGAGCCACCGTGGACGCCGGGATCGTCCACAACCGCGAGGCCGGCGCCCGGGCGGAGGCCCTGGCCCGCGGCGGCGTGCGGCTCGCCGAGGCCCTGCTGGCCGAGGACCGCCGTCAGGAGCTCGAGGGCTCGTTGCCATCCGAGAGCCGGCGGGACGTCTGGGCCCGCGTCGGGGGCGTGGATCTCGCCGCAGGGTCCGGCGCCTCGCTGCGCCTTCACATCGAGGACGCCGGGAGCCGGCTCAACCTGAACGCCGTGCTCAGCGGCGGTGCCGCCGCCCAGGCGCGAAACGAGGCGTTTCTGGTCGCCCTCCTCGACAAGGTGATCGAGGAGATGCCCGGGCGACCCGAGGACAAGGTCTACGAGCCCGCAGAGCTGGCGCGCAATCTGATCGACTGGATCGACGAGGACGAGGTGCGGGTGACGGGCGGCGACGAGGCGGAGCCCTACCAGCGGCGCGATCCGCCCTACGCACCCCCGAACCGGCCACTGCTCTCCGTGGACGAGGTTCGGCTCGTGGAGGGCTTCGACCGTCCGCTGGTGGAGGCCCTGCGGCCCTATGTGGGCGTCTTCCCCCTGGTCGGAGGCGCCGGCATCAACCCCAACACCGCTCCCCCGTGGGTGCTGGCCCTGCTCTTCCACGGGACTGCTGCCGAGCTGCGGCTCGCCGGCGAGGACGAAGTGCGCGAGCTTCTGCTGTCCCGGGAGGAGGGGGTGATCTGTCCGGAGGCGACCGACGACGAGCGCTGCGTGCCGATCCACCAGGCCACCCACGGGATCCGTCCGGGGGACGAGGTGTATCCGCCCATCGCGTACCGCAGCGACGTGTTCCGCGTCGTGGCGGAGGCGCGCGTGGGCGACGTGCAGCGCCGCCTCGAAGTGATCCTGGACCGCAGCCAGCCGAGCGCCCCCGTGCGCCTGGCCTGGCGCATGCGCTGAGACCTCGCATGGATACGGTGCTCGGCAAGGTGGTGGGACTCGACCTGGGCAGCCACACCGTGAAGGCGGTGGAGCTGCGGCAGACGCTGCGCGGACTCGAGGTGGAGCGGCTCAAGGCGATGCCCGCCGTGCCCGGGGGCGCTCCGAGCCCCGACGCGCTTCGCAACTTCTTCCGCGCCCATCGCCTGCCGACGGACCGCGTCGTGACGGCGGTGCCCGGCGATCGGCTGACCCACCGTCACCTGCGTCTGCCCTTCACGGACCGCAAGCGCATCGGCCAGGCCGTGCCGTTCGAGGTGGAGGGGGAGATCCCCTTCCCGCTCGAGGACGTGTTCGTGGACTGGCAGCTCGTGGGCGGCGATCGCGAGCATGCGGAGGCGGCTGCGACGGTGATCCCGCGCGCCGAGGTGGCCAGCCGACTGGGCGTCCTGCGCCAGGCGGGAGTCGCCCCGCGCATCGTGGACGCCGAGGGGCTCGTGCTGGCCAACCTGTCCGAGGTGCTGGACCTCGGCGGCTCGCGCCTGCTGCTGGACGTGGGGCACCGCAAGACGACGTTGTGCCTGCTCGCGGACGGAAAGCCACGGGCCGCCCGCACCATCCCGATCGCGGGACGCGCCATCACCCAGGCGATCGCGCGGGAGCGCGGCCTCGCGGAGCCCGACGCGGAGCAGCTGAAGTGCGAAGGACACCTGTTCGCCTCGGGCCTGGAGACCCAGAGCGCCGCGGCCAGCGCGGTCCTCGACCGGCTGGTGCGTGAGCTGGTGCGCACGCTCGGCGCGCTCGAGCCGTTGATGGGGGGTCCCGCCCGCACCTCGCTCCAGCAGATCACCCTGCTCGGCGGCACCGCACGTCTGCACCGACTGGACGAGTATCTCTCCGCCCGCGTCGGCGTCCGCGCTTCGCGTCTGGTCGTGCCCCCCACGCCGCTCGGCAAGGCGTTCCTCGCCGCAGGCGATCCCTTGCGCTACGCGCCCGCCCTCGCGCTCGCCGTGCGTGGCACGATGCGGGCGCGCACGAGCATGAACTTCCTGCAGGAGGAGTACGCCCCGCGCGTGGACCTGCGCCGCCTGGGGCGCGAGATGCGCTGGACGGCACGCCTGGCCGGCGCGGCGATCGTGCTCGTCGTGGTCTTCGTGGCCACGGCCATCACGCTCGAGTCGCGTCGAGCCGAGCGCCTGGAGAGCACGGTGACACGGCTCTGGGCGGAGGCCTTCCCGCGCACGCCGGTTCCGGAGGACGTGCCCCGCGCCCTGCGCAGCGCCCTGCAGGAGGCCGAGCAGCGCGCGGACTTCCTGGGCGTCTACGGCGGCAATCTCTCGGCACTCGATCTGCTGACGACGGTGTCCGCCCGCGTGCCGGCCAATCTTCCCGTCGTGTTCGAGGAGCTCTCCATCGAGGGTCAGGTGATGCGCATCCGCGGCCACACCCCGAGCTTCGAGGCGGTGGATCGGCTGCGCACGGCGCTGGCCAGCGAAGAGAGCCTGTCCGAGATCCGGGTGAGCGAGATCCAGGCGGATCCCGGGCGAGGGGGCAATACGTTCAGCGTCACCATCAGCCTGGGCAGCCGGCGAAACGGCTCATGAACGACCTGCTGAGCCGACTTCGCGCGCTCTTCGAAGGCCTCGCGCCGCGCGAGCGACTGTTGGTGGCGCTGGCGGGGGGCCTGTTCGCGCTGCTGCTGGCGTGGTTCGGCGTCGTGCGCCCCATTGCATCGAGCGTGGCGGGGCGGGAGGCGCGCGTGGAGGCAGCGAAAGACGACCTGGAGGCGGCGCGGCGCCTGCGCAGGGATCTCGACGAGGTGCGCGGCCGCCTGGCGCAGGTGGAGGGCCGCATCGGACGCAACCGCGGCGCGAACCTCTTCACCACACTCGAGACCCTGGCCCGACAGTCCGCCGTCAAGGTCGAGTCGATGGAGCCCCAGACCGCCCCGGCGGGCGACCGCTATCGGGAGACCAAGGTGCAGGTCGTGCTCAAGGGAGTGACCCTCGCCCAGACGGTGAGCTACCTGCACCAGATCGAAGCCTCCCAGGAGCTGCTCTCCATCAAGAGCCTTCGCATCCACACGCGACCCGACAAGCCGGAGCTCCTCAACGTCACCTTCACGGTCTCGTCCTTCGAGCCGGTCTGACCGTGGCACCCCACGGCCAGACGCTGGCCCGGCGCGACGGCGGCACCGCGCTGCGCGTGGTGCTCGGGACGCTGCTGGGACTGGCCGGGGTGGGCTTCTTCCTGTTCCTGGGCTTTCCCTACGACACGTTGCGGAGTCGGGTCGCCGGCGGGCTGTCGGCCGCCTCGGGGGCCAGGGTCGCCGTCGCCGAGCTCGGACCGGGCTTCGGACTCGCCGGGCCGCGTCTGGTGGCGCGCGGCGTCACGGCCCGCTGGCCCGAAGGCGCCCGCCTCGAGGCGGAGCGTCTCCACCTGCGCCCCGCCTGGTCGCTCTCCTGGCTGCGCGGGGAGCCGGCGCTGGCCCTGGGCCTCGAGGGGACGTGGGGGCGCGTGAACGGCACGATCACGCTGGGCGAGGAGCCGGGCTTCCGCGGCCGCGTGCGCGATCTCGACCTGGACCGACTTCCGGTGGCGTCGTGGCGTCCGGGCGCCGATCTCGACGGGACCCTCGACGCACGCTTGGACCTGGCCCGGGACGGGCCCGGAGCGCTGGCGGGATCGGCGTCCTTCGAGGCCCTCGAAGGCCTGGTGGGCCTCCCGGAGCTTCCGCTCGCCGTCCCCTACACGACGCTGGCGGGGGAGCTGCGCTTCGGCGAGGGGGCGCTCGCCGAGATCCTGGAGCTGGAGCTGCTGGGCCCCGTCGTGAACCTCTCCCTCCAAGGAGAGCTTGGCGCCGCGGCCATCCTGGAGCGCGCACCGCTCCGCATGACCGGACGCCTCGAGGTGACCGACCCGGCCATGCGCGACGCCTTCCGGGCCCAGGGCGTGGCGCTCGACCCCGACGGCACCCGAGCCTTCCGCCTCACGGGGACCCTCGCGGCACCCCAGGTGCGTTGACGGAGTGGATGTGGGAACCGAGTCGCTCCAGAAGCTGTTCAAGACCCTCTCCGATCCCACGCGAGTGCGGCTGCTGGCGCTGCTCGAGTGGGAGGAGCTGGCCGTGCACGAGCTGATGGAAGTCCTCGGCATGGCCCAGAGCCGGGTCTCGCGACACCTGGGCATTCTGCGCGAGGCCGGGCTGGTACGCGATCGGCGGGAGGGGACCTTCGTGCTGTACCGGTTCGTGCCGCCCGCGGAAACGGCCTGGCGCGAGGCGTGGGCGCTGGTCAAGCGGGAGCTCGCGCGGGATCCCACCGCCCAGCGCGACGCGGCCGCGCTGGCGCACGTGCGGGAGGCGCGCACGGAGGGGAGCCGTGCCTTCTTCGAGTCGGTGGGGCCGGAGTGGGACGCCCTGCGCAAGATCTTTCACGACGAAACGCTGCGCGCGCGCGCCATCGCGCGGCTGGTCCCGCCCGGGCTGCGGGTGGCGGACGTGGGCACGGGGACGGGCGTGCTCGCGCTGGAGCTGGCGCGGCTCGGCTTGCGCGTCGTGGCCGTGGACAACTCGCCCCGCATGCTGGACGCGGCCCGCGAGAAGATCGAGGCCGAGGGTCTGGGCCGCGCCGTCGAGCTTCGCCCCGGAGATGCCCAGTCGCTCCCGCTGGCCGACGACGAGGCGGACGCCGTCTTCGCGCACATGGTGCTCCACTACCTGCCCGCTCCCGCCGAGGCGCTCGTGGAGATGCGCCGGGTGGTGCGGTCGGGCGGGCCTGTGGTGGTGGTGGACTTCGTACGTCACGAGAGCGAGTGGATGCGCGAGGAGCTCGGCGTGCTGTGGCTGGGCTTCGAACCCGCGGAGCTCGCGGAGTGGTTTCGCGGCGCGGGCCTGGCGGATCCGAGCGTCGAGGTGTTCCCTCCCGCCTCGCGCGGCCGCGAGCTGCCGGCCACCTTCATCGCCTCCGCGCGCAAGTAGTGCTCCGCGCCGTCCTGCTGGACGCGGTGGGAACCCTGCTCCACCTGCGTGAGCCGGTGGGCGCCAGCTACGCGCGCCTGGCTCGCCAGCACGGCGTGGTCGTCCCCGCCGAGCGCCTGGACGATGCCTTCCGGCGCGTCTTGCGCAGCGCGCCGCCGATGGTCTTCCCGGGCGAGCCCCCCGCGCGCGTGCCCGGGCTCGAGCGGGCCTGGTGGCAGGATCGGGTGCGCGAGACCTTCCGCGCCGCGGACCAGAGCGTCCGCTTCCGTGACTTCGAGGCCTTCTTCGCCGCGATCTTCGCGCACTTCGCCCGGGCCGGGGCCTGGGTGCCCGCCGCGAACGCCCGCGAGGCGCTCGAGACCCTGCGCGCCCACGGGCGCCGACTCGCCGTGGCGTCCAACTTCGATGGGCGGCTGCACGGGATCCTGCGCGGCCACGGCCTCTCCGGCTGCCTCGATCTGGTCTGGCTCCCGGGCGAGGCGGGCTGCGCCAAGCCGGATCCGCGCTTCCTCCTCGGGGCCTGCCGGCGCCTGCGCGTGGAGCCCACCGAAGCGGTGCTGGTCGGCGACGAGCCCGAGCAGGATCTCGCCGCCGGGCGCGCGGCCGGCCTCGCCACCGTGGACGTACGATCGCTTGCTACCCTGTTGGAACTTCCCGCGCGCATCCGAGCCCTGGAAGAGGAGACCGCCACGTGAGCGAGCGCCCCGGCCCCGATTCTTCCGTCGCGTTCTTCCGCGAGCGCTTCGGCCTCGACGAGCGCGCCCTGGGCGGGGTGCTGGACTCGGCCCTGGAGCGCAACGTGGATGCCGCGGATCTCTACTTCGAGCACAGCACGCAGGACCAGGTGATCCTGGAGGAAGGCATGGTCAAACGCGGCGACCGCCACGTGGACCAGGGCGTGGGCGTCCGCGTGCAGGACGGCGAGCGACAAGGCTACGCCCACTCCGACGAGATCTCGGTGGAGAGCGTACGCCTGGCGGCGGCCACTGCGCGCGCGATCTCGGCGACGCGCGGGAGCCGGGGCCCGGTGGCGGTCCGCGCCGGCGTCGGCTCGGGCCACGACCTCTATCCGGTGCAACGGGTTCCCACAGACGTGCCGGTCGAGGACAAGGTGGAGCTGCTGGGGCGCATCGACGCCCACGCTCGCGCGCTCGACCCGCGCGTCACCCAGGTGATGGCGAGCGTCGTGGCCGAGCACCGGCAGATCCTCGTCGCGGCCAGCGACGGCACGCTCACCGGCGACGTTCGCCCGCTGGTGCGCCTCAACGTGCAGGTGATCGCGGCCGACCCGAGCGGGCGCCGGCGGGAGGTCGGCTACCAGGGCATGGGCGGGCGCTACGAGCTTGCCCGGCTCCTGGACGCCGAGGCCTGGAAGCCGCTGGTGGCCGAGACGGTGCGCATCGCCACGCTCAACCTCGAGGCCGAGCCGTGCCCCGCCGGCACCCTGGACGTGGTGCTGGGCCCGGGATGGCCGGGCATCCTGCTGCACGAGGCCATCGGGCACGGTCTCGAGGGCGACTTCAACCGCAAGAAGACGTCGGCCTTCGCCGACCGGCTGGGACAGCGCGTGGCCGCCGAGGGCGTCACCGTCGTGGACGACGGGACCCTCCCGGGCCGGCGCGGATCGCTCAACGTGGACGACGAGGGCACGCCCTCGCAGCGCACCGTGCTCATCGAGAACGGCGTCCTGGTGGGCTACCTGCAGGATCGCCTGAACGCGCGCCTGATGGGCGCGACGCCCACGGGCAACGGCCGCCGGGAGAGCTACGCCCATCTTCCCATGCCACGCATGACCAACACCTTCATGCTGGCCGGGCAGGACGACCCGGAGGAGATCATCCGTTCCGTGCGCAAGGGCATCTACGCGGTCTCCTTCGGCGGCGGGCAGGTGGACATCACCAGCGGCAAGTTCGTCTTCACCGCCAGCGAGGCCTATCGCATCGAGGACGGGCGGCTCGGCGCGCCACTCCGCCAGGCGACCCTGATCGGTAACGGCCCGGACGTGCTGACGCGGGTGACGCGGATCGGAAACGACCTGCGCCTGGACGAAGGCGTGGGCACGTGCGGGAAGGACGGCCAGCTCGTGCCGGTGGGCGTGGGCCTGCCCACGATCCGCGTGGACGGCCTCACCGTGGGCGGGACCGAGGGATGAGCGTGCTCGGCGGCGAAGAGGGCGTGCGCCGCGCGCTGGACCAGGCGACCCGCGCCGGAGCCCATGCGGCGGACGCGCTGCTGGTGGAGGGCGACGCCATCGAGGCGCGGGTACGCGGCGAGGTGATCGACTTCGTGAAGCAGGCCCGGGAGCGGGCGCTCGGCATCCGTGCCTTCGTGCGCGGCGCCCGCGGGATGCGTCAGGCCATCACGTCCACCAGCGACCTGGCTCCGGAGGCGGTGGACCGCATGGCCGCCGAGACGGTGGCGCTGGCTCGCGCCACGGCCGAGGACGAGGCGGCCGGCCTCCCCGAGGACGGCTTCGCCGCCGACCTCCCGGACCTGGGGCTCCTCGATCCCGACGACCGTCACGTCACCGTGGAGGCCCGCATCGAGGACGCGCGGCGCGCCGAGGCGGCGGCCCGCGAGGCGGACGACCGCATCGTGAACTCCGAAGGCTCCCAGGTGGAGACCAGCTTCGGGCGCGTCACCTATGGCAACACCGCCGGCTTCCTGGGCGGGTACGAATCCGCCTCCCACGCGCTCGCGTCCGAGCCCGTGGCCGCCCGCGACGGCGCCATGCAGCGGGACTGGTGGCTCACCGCCGGCCGCCGCCTGGCCGGCCTCGAGGACGCCGCCGCCGTGGGCCGGCACGCAGCGGGGCTCGCCCTGCGGCGTCTCGGCGCCCGCCGCGTGCCCACCACCGAGGTGCCCGTGATCTTCGAGCCGCGCACGGCGCGCAGTCTGCTGGGGCACCTGGCGACCTGCGTGAGCGGGAACGCCGTCTACCGCGGCACGTCGTTCCTGGCCGAACGGCTGGGCGAGCGCGTGGCGAGTGAGCGCCTGACCGTGGTGGACGACGGCCGCCTTCCCGGCGCGCTGGGCAGCCGTCCCTTCGACGGCGAGGGCCTCCCCACGCGACGCACGGTCGTGCTCGAGGCGGGTCGCCTCGCGAGCTGGCTGCTCGACAGCTATGCGGCGCGCAAGCTGGGCCTCGCCACCACGGGCAACGCCGTGCGCAGCGCCGGCGGGGCGCCGGCTCCGGGCCCGACGAACCTCTGGATCGAGCCCGGCGAGCACACTCCGGAGGCGATCGTGGCCGAGACCGAGCGTGGGCTCCTGGTGACGGAGCTGATCGGGATGGGCTTCGACCCGGTCACCGGCAGCTACTCGCGGGGCGCCGCGGGGCTCTGGATCGAGAACGGACGCGTGGCCTTTCCCGTGGAGGAGATCACCATCGCCGGGCACCTGGGCGAGATGCTCGAGAGCGTGGACCGGGTGGGCAACGACCTGGTGTGGCTGGGACCCGTGGCGGCTCCCACCCTGCGCGTCGCGCGCATGACCGTGGCCGGGGCGTGAGCGTGGGGAACGCGCCGAACACGATGATCGGACTCACCCTCCCCGAGGTGGACGTCTGGTCGGAGCGCGTCGTGGTGGCGCTGGGCATGAACCCGAGCCTCTTCACCGGGCCGGGCACCAACACCTACCTGATCGGAACCGGACGTCGCCGCGTCCTGCTGGACACGGGCCAGGGCCGCCCGGCGTACCTTCCCGTCCTGGAGCGGGCGCTCGAGCGCGCCGGCTGCGAGGGGCTCCAGGAGGTGGTGCTGACCCACGGGCATCCCGACCACATCGGCGGCGTGGCCGACGTGCTGGAACGCTTCGGGCCGCTTCGCGTCTCGAAGCTGCCCTGGCCGGGCGAGGACGAGCGCTGGCCCGTGGGCATCGAGCCACTCGCCGAGGGGGAGAGCGTGCGCACCGAGGGGGCCACGCTGCGTGCCGTCCACGCCCCCGGCCACGCACCGGACCACCTGTGCTTCGTGCTCGAGGAGGAGCGTGCGATCTTCTCGGGCGACAACGTGCTCGGCGTGGGAACGACCGTGATTCCCGACGACCACGGGGACCTGGGCGACTATCTGCGCTCGCTGGCCCGGCTGCTCGCAGAGCGCCCGACCCGCATCTATCCCGCTCACGGCCCGGTGGTGGCCGACGGCCGCGCGAAGCTCGAGGAGTACCTGGCGCACCGACACGAGCGCGAGCGACAGATCCTGGATGCGCTCGGCAAGGGGCCTGCGGACGTTCCCGAGATCGTGAGGCGCGTCTACGTGGACGTGCCGGAGGTGCTGCACGGGGCCGCAGCCCACTCGGTGGCAGCGCACCTGCGCAAGCTCGAGCGCGAGGGCCGCGCCGAGCGGACCTCCGGCGACGAGCCTCTCCGAGCCCGCTGGCGCCTGGCGTGAGCGACGCGATGCAGGAACGCCCGCAGGACGGGGATGCCGAGGCGCTGGTCGCACGTCTCGCCGATCGGGATGCGGGCGTGGCGCGGGCCGCCGCGGAGGCGCTGGTCGGGCTCGCCCGTCTCGAGCCGGGCGTGCTGACACGACTGCGGGAGGCCTTGCGCGAGGGGCCGCCGCGGGGACGCGTGCAGGCGGCCCTCGCCCTGGCCGAGCTCGAGCCGCCCCAGCCGGCGCTGCTGCCGGCCCTGGTGGAGGGACTCGACGCGGAGGACGGCGCGGTGCGCTGGGCCGCGGCGCGCCTGCTGGTGGAGACGGGACGTCTGCACGGGGAGGTGCTGCCGCTTCTGCTCGGTCTGGTCCGGGGTCGGGAGCCCGTGGGAGTGCGCCGCATGGCGGCCTTCTGCCTGCGCGAGCTCGCGCCCGAGCGCCCCGAGGCGGCGCGCGTGCTGCTCGGGGCCTCGCGCGATCCCGAGCCCATCGTGCGTCGGGCCGCCAGCACGGCCCTGGCTGCGCTGGTGGATCCGCCGCCCGAGGTGACCGCGCGCCTGCTGGAGGCGCTCGAAGCCGACGCCGACGGCGCCGTGCGCTGCATCGCCGCCGCGGCCCTGGGCGAGCTGGCACGCGGCGATGCGCGCGCCGAGGCCGTACGCGCGCGCTTGCGCGCCGCCCGCGACGGGGCCAACGATCCCGCCCTGCGCGAGGCCGCCGAGCGGGCGCTGGCGCGCCTCGGGGAGGACGCGCGCCCATGAGCGAAGCGCGGGAGGTGGTGGTGACGGGAGGGACGGGCGCCCTGGGCCGGGAGATCGCGGCCGCCTTCCTCGAGGCGGGCGACCGCATCTTCGTGCCCTGGATTGCCAAGCCCGAGCGGGACGCGGTGGCCGGGCGCTTCGCGTCCGCCGTCGCGGACGGGCGTCTGAGCTTGTTCGAGGCGGACGTGGCCGAGGCGCACGGCGCGGCGGAGCTGGCGCGCCAGGCTCGGACCGCCCGGGTGCTGGTGGCCGCCGCCGGAGGCTTTGCCGGAGGCAGCCCGGTGCACGAGACCGAGCTGGAGGTCTGGGACCGCATGCTGCGCCTGAACCTCCGCACCGCGGTCTCGGCCACGCGCGCGCTGCTCCCGGGCATGCTCGAGCGCCGCGACGGCGTCGTGATCTACGTGAGCTCCCAGGCCGCGCGCAGGCGGCCGGCGGGGATCGCGGCCTACGCCGCCTCCAAGGCCGGCCTCGTCGTGCTGACCGAGGCGCTCCAGAAGGAGGTCGCCGACCGCGGTGTGCGCGTGAACGCCGTGGCCCCGGACACCATCGACACGCCGGCCAATCGCCGCGCCATGCCCGACGCCGACCCCTCCACGTGGACACCGCCCGGGCACATCGCCGAGGTCGTGCGCTGGCTGGCCAGCGACGCGGCCGCGACGGTGCGCGGGGCCGTGATCCCCGTCTAGCGACGCGCCCGTGGAGAAGTCCGCCTTCTTCCGCGACGCGCGACGCGACGGGCTGGGACCGCTGGCGGGGGTGCGCGTGCTGGAGGCCACCACCACCTGGGCCGGGCCCCTGTGCGGTTGCCTGCTCGCCGACTTCGGCGCCGACGTCGTCAAGGTGGAGCTGCCGGGGGGCGAGATGGCGCGCTACGCCCCGCCCTTCCTGCCCGGCACGAATCCCCCTGTCTCGTTCATGCACGCCACGGTGAACCGCAACAAGCGCAGCTTGACGCTCGACCTGCGCCGTCCGGAGGGACGCGAACTCTTCCTGCGCCTGGCGGCTCGCAGCGATCTGGTGCTCGAGAACTTCCGCCCCGGCACCATGACGCGCTGGGGGCTCGGCTACGACGACGTCCGCGCCGTGCGGCCAGAGGTGGTCTACGTCTCGATCAGCGGCTTCGGGCAGTGGGGACCGGAATCGGATCGGCTGGGCTACGACCCCCTCGCTCAGGCCGAGAGTGGCTTCCTCTCCCTGAACGGAAGCCCCGACGGACCGCCCGTCAAGTCCCCCACCTTCCTGGCGGACGACCTGGGCGGACTGCATGCCGCACTCGCGGCCCTGGCGGCGCTCCGCCACCGGGAGCGCACCGGAGAGGGTCAGCACGTGGACGTGGCGCTGCTCGACGCCATGCTGTTCCAGTCCACGGGCTATCTGACCCTGGGCGCCCTGGACGTCCCCCTGCCCCGCCTGGGCAACGAGTTCCGCATCGCCGCACCCGCGCGCGTCTACCGCTGCCGCGACGGCGACGCCCTGGCGGGTGCCCTGCTGGATTCGCACTGGCGCAGGCTGGCCGCCGTGATCGGACGTCCCGAGCTCGCCGACGACCCCGGCTACGCCACCACCGCGGCGCGGCTGGAGCGGCGCGCGGAGGTGGACGCGCTGCTGGCGGCCTGGATGGCGGAGCGTAGCGTCGCCGAGGCGGTGGAGACCCTGCGCGCGGCGGAGCTTCCCACCGCGCCGGTGCGAACCTACGCGGAGGCAGCCCGCACCGCCCACGTGCGCGAGCGCGCCATGCTCCAGGAGGTGCGTCAGTCGGACGGGTCGCGAGCGCCGATCACGGGTCCGGCGGCCAAGCTCTCGCGCACCCCCATCCGCGTGCGGGAGGCCGCGCCCGCCTTGGGCGCACACACGGAGGCGGTGCTGAGCGAGCTGGGCCTGGTTCCCGGGGAGATCGCCGCGCTGCGCGAGCGCGGCGTCGTCTAGCCGGCTTCCTCCCGCCCGCCGGCGTCGCGCGGCTAGGAGCCCGACCCGAGACGGGCGCGGGAAGGCCCGGGCGCCGAGACGCGCCGTTGCCAAGGCGCGCGACCGAGCCATAGCAGGGCT
>JBFGJV010000025.1:0-21968 GCA_041577015.1 Myxococcota bacterium | reverse complement strand
GCGAACCCGCCGGAAGGGGCGTTCCTCGACGGCAGGCGCTCCGTGGACCACCTGCTCCAGCTGGTGCGGGCCCCGCACGTCATCGTCGAGGGCCTCGAGCTTCGCTGGTTCCGACGCGCGGCGATCAACCTGTTCGAGTCGCCTGGCGTCGTCATCCGAAACAACCGGATCTGGAACGACTTCTGGTTCGGCTGGGTGGAGGGAGGCGGCATCCATGCCCGGAAATCGCCCGGGCTCCGCGTCGAGCGCAACGTCATCTACAAGACTCGCGAAGGCATGCTGCTCCAGGACAGCCCCGACGCGCAGATCGTGGCCAACACCACCGCCCGGAACATGGGAGGGGCGGTCCGTCTGCTTCGGTC
The DNA here is from genome assembly GCA_041577015.1 of Myxococcota bacterium. Classification (GTDB taxonomy): domain Bacteria; phylum Myxococcota_A; class UBA9160; order UBA9160; family PR03; genus JBFGJV01. Next base: position 21,606 of record JBFGJV010000025.1, on the reverse strand, counting down.
CGTCGCGGGCACATCGATCCTCCACAACAGCTTCGCCTTCGAGGATCAGCATGTCTACGTCCTGGTCCCGGAGGATCCGGGAGCCCTGGGGAGCTTCCGGAGCGACTGGAACAACCTCGGCCTGTTCTTTCGCAAGCCTCACCGGAAGGAGCTCGGGGCGGTCCGGGAGGACCGCGAGGAGCTCGAACCAAGGGAGCGGGTCTTCCAGCAAGGCGCGTCCAAGTTCCTGATCCGCGTGCAAGGCATCCGGGCGGAGGACCTCCCGGGCGTCGCGCCCTCCCCTGGGCGATGGAAGATCCGCGAGCCCGTGCCACGCGACCTGCGCTTCTACTCGCTCGAGGACTGGCGTGGCGCCAGCGGGCAGGACCGCCATTCCATCTTCGCCGATCCCCGGTACGTGGACCCGGAGACCGGCGACTTCCGGCTGCGCCCGGAGAGCCCGAACCTGGGCGCCGGCCGGGAGGGCCACACGATCGGAGCTCTGGAGGTCGCCGGGCCCTCCGAGACTCCGGCCGCCGCGGGGCCCCGATGACCGCGAAGATCGCCCTCGTGATCCTGGGATCGGAGACGGCACCGCAGGGGATCGTCCAGGAGCTGCGCGCCCACGGCGTGTGCGATGACATCGTCGTGCTCGACACCCAGCATCGGCTGGTCGCCCGGAGCCGTCGCATCCAGGAGTTCGTGGAGGTGGAGAACACGCCCGAGGGCCACCTCCAGGCCCTCCGACGACTCTCGGCGCGCTACGACCGCCTGGTGCTGTTTCCGACGTTGGACGCCCACCTCGAGTTCCTGCGCGCAATCTACGACGAGGTGAAGGACTCGTGCTTCGTGCCGATGAATCCCGACACCGTCCCCCGCCTCCTCGACAAGACGGCGCAGTACGACGCCTGTCGGCGCCTGGGGGTCCCCTATCCCGAGACCCGCTATCTGCGGACCGTCGAGGACTACGACGGGCTGCGGGACGGCCCCTTCCCGATGCTCGTGAAGCCCCAGGAGAAGACCACGGCCCTGCTACACCCCAAGCTGGTCGAATCGCCGCAAGATCTCGACGGCCACCGCGGCGAGGTGGCCGCGCATCTCGCCTCGGGCCTCGGATTCCTCGCTTCCGAGTTCGTGCCGGGAGACGGATCGAACGTATACGCCTACGTGGCCTTCCGTACCCGCCAGGGGGAGATCCTCAACGACTGGATCGGGAAGAAGCTGTCCCAGTACCCGCACGAGTACGGCGTGGCGGCGAGCGCCTCGAACCAGGGACCGCCCATCCTGCGGGACCTGGGTCGGAAGCTGGTGGAGGGGATGGATCTGCACGGCATCGTGGAGCCCGAGTTCAAGTACGACGCTCGAGATGGCCTGTACAAGCTCATGGAGGTCAACCTGCGCTCGATGGGCTGGATCCACGTGGGCCACCTCTCCGGCGTGCCGCTGCACTACACACAGTACCTCCATGCTCTGGGCCGACCGGTCCCCCGGTTCGAGCAGGACCAGTCCCGGGACATCCACTTCATCAAGCTGATGGCGGAGGTCAGCAACCTCCTCGACCGCCCCCGCTACTGGCCAATCTTTCGAAGCGTGTTCCGCGACGGCGACCGGCGCGTGCTTGCCCACTGGGACCCGCGGGATCCGTTTCCCTTTCTGGGCTACCTGGCCCGTGTGGGTGCCTTGCTCGGGCGCCGGGTCCTGGCGCGCCTGGGCCTGCTGCGCCGCCCGGGACACGAGAAGAGCCGCAAGGCCGCCTGAGCCTCAAACGTCCCGCTCGGCGCGATGGGTACGGGCGAACCAGCGTTCGAAGCAGAGCAGGCACCAGAGTCGCGTGGTAGCCATCCGGTCGGCGCCCCGGGCGGCGGCCACGAGTTGCTGCACTCCGCCGGGATCGAACAGGCCTTCCTCCGCCAGCCGCTGCGGCGCGAGGTAGTGGGCCGTCCAGCTGCGGAGCTCTTCGGCCAGGAGCGTGTGGAGGGGGATGCCGAACCCCTGCTTGGGCCGCTCGATCAGGCGGCGGGGAACCCGGCGGTACAGGAGCTCGCGCAGCGGGGCCTTGGTGCGGCCGGACTCCCAGAGGATCGAACGGGGAAGCCCGAGCGCGAACTCCACCCCGCGGTGGTCGAGGAGGGGCACGCGCGCCTCGAGCCCCACGGACATGCTGGCGCGGTCCACCTTCGTGAGGATGTCGTCCGGGAGGTAGGTGGCCGCGTCAGCCACCATGAAGCGCCGGAGGAGGTCCTGGTCGGCTCGCGCGGCCTGGAAGGCCTCCCCGAACCGGGTCACGGGTCGCGCCCCCCGCTCGCCGCAGGCCGCCCGCAGGATCTCCGGAGCGAAGTGGCTGACGAGGCTTTCCGCAGCCTCGAGCGCGGATCCACCTCGGACATGCCGAAGCCCGTTGCGGAGCGACCGGCTCGGGATGAGCGGACGCGCGGCCACCAGGGCGCGGCGCACGGGGCCAGGAAGCCGCAGCAGGCCCTCCAGACGCACCAGCTTGGCGTAGCGATCGTAGCCCCCGAACAGCTCGTCCCCACCATCGCCGGAGAGCGCCACGGTCACGTGCTCACGGGTGAGGCGCGACAGCAGGAGCGTGGGAATCGCCGAGGAGTCTGCGAACGGCTCGTCCCAGACGTCGGCCACCGACCGCGCGGCCTCGACTGCGTGCTCCCGCTCGACGTAGAGCTCGGTGTGCTCGGTGCCGAAGTGCTTGGCCACGCCGCGGGCGAAGGGAGCCTCGTCGAAGGCGCGCTCGCGGAAGCCGATGGAGAAGGTCCGCACGGGACCCCGCGCGCGCTCGCGCATGAGGGCCACGACCGCACTCGAGTCGACCCCGCCCGAGAGGAAGGCCCCCAGCGGTACGTCGGAGACGAGGCGGCTCTCCACCGCGTCACCGAGCAGGGCCTCCAGGCGGTCCACGGCCTCCGGAAACGAGCTGACCCGCGCTTCCCTGGCGCTTTCCTCCAGGCTCCAGTAGCGACCCTCCCGGAGGCGTCCGTCCTCCCAGAGCAGCCAGCCGCCGGGCGGAAGCCGGTGCACGTGGCGGTAGATCGTCTCCGTGCCGGAGGTGTAGCCACGCCGCAGGTATCGCCCCAGGGCACCGCGGTCGATCTCGGCGCGGAAGCCCGGGTGACGCCGGAGCGCCCGCAGCTCGGAACCGAAGCTCAGGACACCCTCTGCGAGGCGCCAGTAGAGGGGCTTGATTCCGATGCGATCGCGGGCCAGGAGGAGCTGGCGCTGTGACCCGTCCCAAACCGCGAAGGCGAACATCCCCACGAGCCGTGGAAGGGCATCCAGGCCCCAGGTCCGCCACGCCTGGAGGAGCACCTCGGAGTCCGTCCCGGAGCGAAAGGGCAGGCCCCGCCGACGGAGCTCCTCGCGGAGCGCCCGGTAGTTGTAGATCTCACCGTTGTACACCAAGGCGACGGCGCCGTCTTCGGAGAGCATGGGCTGGTGACCGAGGGGCGAGAGGTCCAGGATCGAGAGACGGGTGTGCCCGAGCGCGATACGGTGAAGGTCCCCGCCCGCAGCGCGAAACTCCGCATCCCACGTGCCGAAGTCGTCCGGGCCGCGGTGCTCGAGGGTCCGCGCCATCTCGGCCACCGCGTCCGCGAGGGCGATGCGGGAGGGACCGATCACCCCGCAGAAGCCGCACACGCTAGCGACCTTCCTGGAGCGGGAGGCTCGCCCTCAAAGCGGCCCTTGGCGGGCGGGCTGCGGCTCCCAGCCTGTCCCCGGCGTGCCGTGACCAGTCTCGACGGCGGGACTCGCCGCTGCGCCCCGCAGCTCGCGGACGCGATCGCGCGTCATCGCCACGAGTGCCGAGGAGAGGCCGATGAGGAGCCAGAACGACTTGTCCCTCGTGGTGGGATGGAATTGCGCAAAAATGACGACCCCGAAGAAGGCGATCTGCAGGAAGGTCGCCCACCACGCGAAGAGCCGCAGCGCCGGGTCTCGGCGAAGGTCGGGTGCCCGAGCGGTCCGGCGCACCAGCGAGTAGTCCAACCAGGTCAAGACCGTGAACATGATCATGGGCACGAGGCCCAGGAGGCCGAACTCGGCCCCCACCTGGAGATAGGCGTGGTGCACGGCGTGGCCGCGCCCGATCCGCGGGTCGCGTCGGTTGGCGAACTCCCCGGTCTTGTAGAGTCCGACTCCCAGGATGGGATTCTCGAGCATCGCCCGCGCGGCCCAGTAGTCCATGAGGAGGCGCTTCTGCGCAGAAGACTCCTGCTGGGCCTCCTGGGGCGCGATCGTGCCCATGCGCTCGTAGAAGGACTGAGGCGCGAGCACCAGCACGCCGATCGCCAGGATCACGGTCGGCACGAAATAGCGCAGCGTATCCAGGCGCCGGAAGTACAGAGCCCACAGTCCCCACATGCCGACCAGACTCAACATCGCGGCGCGGGAGACGCTCAACACGATGCCACCGAGGGCGAGGACCGACGCCAGCAGGAAGAACACCTTGCGGAGCATAGATGGGCTCGAAAAGAGGAACGCGAACATCACCGGCAGCGCCACGACCAGGCCGGCTGCCAGATTGTTGGGGTTCACCTCGGTGCCGGCGAAGCGTCCTGCGGCCAGGTCCTCCGCTCCCCCGAGACCGCCGACGATGGTCGTCACGGCCCCGAGGACGAGTCCCCCGAGCAGGAGGCTCAGGTCGCGGGGGGCCCTCACCGCGTACGGGAGCAGGAAGGAGAAGATGAGCACCGCTGCGTAGCTGCTCCAGAGGATGGCAACCCGGGATGCCGGGAGCCCTTCGGTGAGCAGCGCGCTCAAGCCCGCCGCCACGACGCTCACCGCGAAGACGATGACCCAGGCGTGCTTCCGGTTCCACGGCACGCCGCGTCCCGTAACCCCCCAGGCGACCACGGCGAGGATCAGGAGCAGGCCCGTGGCGATCTTGTTCGGGCCGAGCGGGTAGCCTCCGACCCTGAAGGTCCCCATCGACTGCATGGGAATCGTGAAGCCCACGAAGAGCAGCAGGATGCGGCGGGTCGCGTCGAACATTCCGGTCTCGAACTCGTCGGGCTCCGCGAAGCTCTCAAAAGAAGGCTATCGGCAGGCAGGCCTGCGAAAATGAGGGGCGCCGATGTCGCGTGACCCGAAAAGGTATTCCAGAATGGGTATCACGCCCACGCCCTGCACGGGGAGGCCGGAGTGGGGACCGCGCGCCTACGCGCCCCGTGAAGCCGTGGCTCCGGAGTCGGCGTCAGCCGGAGGCGCCTTGGCCTCCCGGCGCAGCACCACCTCGATGCCCAGGAGGTAGATCAGGGCGAACAGGCTCCCCGTCGCCGAGAGCGCTGCCAGCATCAGGTACGTCGATTCCGAGAAGGCGTACATCGCCGAGAACCGCGCCAGCGTGGAGATCACCATCAGCGCGACCCCGATCTCCTGGCGGTGCACGATCGAGAACGTCGTCATCATGGGCGTCGCTACGAAGTCTCCGTACTTCCACAGGACGAGCAGCTGCATGTAGAGACCCACCTCCCGCCAGCTTTCCCCCAGGACGAAGGCCGCAACGGGCGGCGCGGCCACCGCCACCACGACCGCGAAGGGGAGGCCTGCGAGCGCAAGGCGTGCCGCGGTCTTCCTGTAGAGGTGCAGGAGGGCGCGACCGCTCCGCCGTCGGGTCTCCGCGGCGGACTGGAGGTACACGCGTGCCACCGCCTGCCCGAGGAGGGTGCTCGGCTGGGTCAGCAGCCGCATCGTGATCATGTAGTACCCGACAACGCCGGCATCGAAGAAGCGCGCCAGCATGAACACGGGGAGCTCGGCGCCCAAGCTGTTCACGAAGACGCCCGGCGTGTTCACCAGCGGGAACTTCCGATAGTGCCTGGCGAGGCCGAGCAGGGGCCTCACACGGGCGCTGGCGAGACGAACGCGAACGCGACGCAGGGCGAGGGTCAGGGCGAGCACGCGGCCGGCCAGCTGGGAGGCGAAGAGGCCGAGGAAGCTCGGATGCACCAGCCCCGTGCCCACGTAGCCGCCCTGGGTGAAGGCCACCTGCAGGACGCTGTAGCGCGCGAGCCCTCCGAACTGCTTGCGGGCGACGAGCAGCTGCTGGCTCACCCGCAACACGCCGTCCACGAGGAGGCCGGCCACGATCAGGCCGGCATAGGGGACCAGTCGCTCGGCATGGAAGAAGCCCAGGAAGCGGTCGCCCTGGGAACACACGAGCAGCCCCACGAGTACGGTGAGACCGGCCACGACCCCGAGGGAGAGGACGGCCATTCGATCCGACCCCGTCCGGTCGCCCTCCAGGACGATGGCGACCTCGTACTTGAGGGCGCTCACACCCGCGAACATCGCGACGATCGAGAGCAGCAGCTGAAGATCGCCGAGGTCCGCGGCGTCGTAGAGGCGCGTCACCACGGGGACCGCGGCGAAGACGATGACGCTCTGGAGGACCGTAGCGGAGGAGAGCTTCGCGACGTTGCGAGCGAACTCTGAGCGGTTTGCGAGAACCGCCCGCTCGAACCTTCGCCACCATGCGCCCGGGTCCACGGCACTCACTGCCTCAGTGGTCATCGCGACGGTTCGAGAAATCGATCGCGATCCAACCCACGCGTCCTCCCGCTACCGGTCTCGAGGTGGATGTTGGCGCCCGGGTGCCGTGCCGTGCAAGGCCCGAGCAAGTCTTGGGAGTCGGGTGCACCCTGAGGCTTTGAGCTACCATGCGGCAACCGGCCGAGCAGGTGCATGCACCTGATCTACGCGATCGACAATCTGGGCAGCGGAGGAGCGCAGCGTCAGTCCGTGGAGCTCGCGCTTCACCTGAAGCGCCAGGCCGGCGTGCGAGTCAGCTTCCTGGTGTACCGGGACCTGGACTTTCACGGGGACCGACTGCGCGCGGAGGGCATCCCCGTCTCCCTGGTGCCGAAACGCCTCCGGGCCGATCCGCTGTTCCCGCGCCGCGTTCGCCGCTGGATCCGGCGGCATGCCGCAGACGTGGTGCACGCCTTTCTCCCGTGGCCGTGCCTCTGGTACTTTCTGGGCGTGCGGGGGCTCCGTGAGCACGAGCGACCCGCCTTCATCGCCGCGGAACGCAGCGCCATCGACGGATCCCCGTGGCCCCACGATTGGGCCCGCCGGTTCGTGTACCGTCGCGCGGATGCCGTGACGGTCAACGCGGAGAACATGGTCCGTGAGATCGAGGAGCGGCTCGGTGTAGCTCGGGAGCGCATCCACTACCTACCCAATGGCATCGACCTCGCCACCTGGGACGCCGAGGCCGCCGGCCCCTCCCCCCTCGAGCTCGAGCCGGACTGCTTCCACCTTGCCTTGGTTGGCGGGCTGCGTCGGGAGAAGAACCACGCCCTGGTGCTGGACGCCCTCGAGCGCCTGGGTGCGGAGCGGACCCGAAGCTGGCGGGTCTGGTTCGTGGGCGACGAAACCGGCGAGCCGGGGTACGCGGAAGAGGTCCGGGGCGGAATCGAGCGCCGGGGCCTCGCCGGACGCGTGCGGACGGTCCCGTCGGTCCGGCGCATCGCGGCTTTCATACGGCGCCTGGACGGCGTGCTGCTCCCGTCGGCGTTCGAGGGCTTTCCGAACGTGGTTCTCGAGGCCATGGCCTCGCGGACGCCGGTGATCGCCTCCGCCGTGGGCGAGGTGCCCAAACTGGTGGAGCACGACCGCACCGGCTTCCTGCTCGAGCGCACCGATGCCGCCTCGCTGGCTCGAGCCCTGGAGACCCTCCACGACCTCGCGCCTGGGCAGCGCGCAGCCCTGGGCGAGTGTGCGCGATCCCGCATCGAGGCGAGCTACGCCATGCCCATCGTGGCCACGCGGTACCTGGACCTCTACCGCATGCTCCGGGCGGGCGGCCGGGGGTTGCACCGCGTGGCCGCGGGGGCCTGGTGAGCGACCGTCGTCCCCGATTGCTGCTGATGAGCCCGCTCCCCCCGCCCACCGGGGGCATCCCAACCTGGACCCTGGGCGTGCTGGGAAGTGAACTCTGCGAGCGCTGGGAGGTGCGGGTCGTGGATACCTCCCCTTCGCAGAAGACAGCGGTGCACGGCGAGAGCCGCCTGCGCGTGGACCGGGTCCTCGACGCGCTCCGCATCCTGGGAGGACTGCTCTGGCAACTGTTGCGCTTCCGGCCCGACGTCGTACACGTGAACACCCCCTACTACTGGGCCTTCCTGCGGGACGGCACAGCGGTGTGGCTGGCGAGCCTGCTGGGTACGCGCACCGTGCTGCATCCGCGCGGCGGCGACTTTGCAGAGTTCGTGGAGGGCGCGCGTCCCGTGCCGAGGCGGTGGATCGAGGCCACCCTGCGGCGGACCGACCGCTGCATCGCGCTCACCGGCGCCAACCAGCGCTTCCTGGAGAGCACGGTGGGTCCCGACCGCGTCCGATACGTGCCCAACTTCGTTCGCCTCGAGGACCTGGGCGAGCCGCCCGACCGCACCGGGCACGAAGGTCCCGTGGAGGTGCTCTTCGTGGGTTGGATCCTGCAGGCCAAGGGCGTGCGCGAGCTCCTGGCCGCAGCGCGTGGCCTGCCGGGGGCGCGCTTCACCTTGGTGGGCGCCCCGCAGCAGGACTTCCTGGAGAGCATCCGCGGCGAGCTCGAGGCCCAGCGGGACCACCTGCGGATCCTTGCCCCGCGACCCCGGGAGCAGGTTCTCGAGCTCTACCGCCGCGCCGACGTCTTCGTGCTGCCCACCTGGCGCGAGGGCTTCCCGGCCGTGGTGCTCGAGGCCATGGCGGCGGGCCTGCCGGTGGTGGCGACACCGGTAGGCGCCATACCCGACCTGGTGAAGGACGGCGAGGAGGGTCTTCTCGTTCCTCCGCGGGACCCGCTCGCCCTGGAGGGTGCGATCCGGCGCCTGACCGAGTCTCCGCAGCTCCGACAGAGCATGGGGGGGCGCGCGCGAGCCCGGGTGGAGGCACACTTCTCGCTCGAGGCCGTGATCGACCAGCTCGACGGCGTCTACCGAGAGCTCGTCCAGCGTGATTGAGACGCTAGGCTCCGCCCCCGGAACCGAGCCAGGTCCGCATCGCCCGTGTGTGGTATCGCCGGCATCCTGTGTCCTCCGGCCCCGGGCCACCCGCTCCGGGACCGACTGCCTCGTGAGCTCGAGCGGCTGGCCGGCGCGCTCCACCACCGGGGGCCCGACGCCCGGGACACGTGGGCCAAGGAGGGCGTCGGGCTCGCCCATACCCGGCTCGCCGTCCTCGACCTCTCCTCGGCTGGCGCGCAGCCCATGACCTCACCGGATGGGCGACACGTGATCGCCTACAACGGCGAGGTCTACAACTTCCAGGCCCTGCGCGCAGAGCTGGAGGCGGAGGGCGAGATCTTCGCCGGGCACGGGGATACCGAAGTCGTGCTGCGGCTCCTGGCCCGTGAGGGCGAGGCGGCCCTGGCACGCCTGGACGGGATGTTTGCCCTGGCCCTGCTCGACACCCACACCGGGGCGGTGCTCCTGGCCCGAGACCGGATGGGCCAGAAGCCGCTCTACTACGCGCCGCTCGAGGGGGGCGGCTGGGCCTTCGCCTCGGAGGTGCAGGCGCTCCTGGCGGTGCCCGGTGTGGACGCCGGAGTCGATCCCGAGGGCCTTTCCCACCTGCTGACGTTCGGGATGGCGCCGGCGCCGTTCACGCTGCGTCGCGGCCTGCTCCAGCTGCGCCCGGCCATGCGCGTGCGTCTGGCTGCAGGCCGGCCCGCCGAGCCGGTCCGCTGGGCGCCCGAGCCCGCGCCCCGGTACCCGCTGCTGGAGGGCGACGAGGAGTCGCTCTCCCACCAGCTCGAGGAGATCCTCTCCACGAGCGTCCGGGAACACCTGGTCTCGGACGTGCCCGTGGGCGTGCTGCTCTCCGGCGGCGTCGACTCCTCGACGGTGGCCGCCCTGGCGGCCCGCCGCGCGGGGCGGGTGAAGACCTTCGCCGTCGTGCACCACGACCCCGCCTACGACGAGCGCGACGCGGCCCGGGCCGTGGCCGAGGTCATTGGCAGCGAGCACCACGAGCTCGCCTTCTCCGACGCGCCCCTCTCCGAGGAAGAGCTCGACCAGGTGGTGGACCACCACGGCGACCCCTTCGCCGACTCCTCCTCGCTGGCGGTGATGCGCCTGTGCCGCGAGATGCGGCGGCACGTCACGGTGGCCCTGTCCGGCGACGGGGGCGACGAGATCTTCGCGGGCTACCCACGCTTCGGGCAGCTGCGCCTGATCTCCGCGATCGCGCGTGCACCGCGGGGCGCCCTGCGGGCCGCCGAGCGCCTGGCCTCCGTCGCCGGGACGCGACGCGGCCGCCAAGTGGCGCGAACCCTCCACATTGCGGCCATGCCGCGCCTGCGTCGGCCTCTCGCCCTGGCGTCGCTCTTCTGGCCCGAGGAGCAGGCCCGGCTGTTGCGCCCCGAGTGGCAGCTACCGGACGGCGGAGCCGCCCTGGAGCGTGTCCTCGAGGCGCGGGGCGCCACCCTGGAGGCGGACCCGGTGGCGTCCGCCCACTGGTTCGAGCAGCGCTGCATCCTTCCCGACGACATGCTCACCAAGGTGGATCGCATGTCCATGTGCAACTCTCTCGAGGTGCGGCCACCGCTCCTGGCCGCAGGCGTGGTGGCGTTTGCCGAGCGCCTGCCCTTCGCCGTCAAGCACCGCGGTGCCACGGGCAAACGCATCCTGCGGACCCTGGCCCGGCGCCTGGTGCCGCCCTGGGTGGTCGACCGGCCCAAGAGGGGGTTCGCCGTGCCCGTGGAGCAGCACGGAGGCGCGGTGCTCGCCGAGGCGGAGCGCTTCGCCCTGGAATCGACCGACTCGCCGCTGCGCCAGCTGTTCCGACCGGAGGCCCTGGCCGAGCTGGCGGTGTCCCTGCGCCGCAGGGGCGAAGGCTACGACCCGGAGGACTCGCCCTTCCGCCGTGTGCACCGGCGCTTTCTGCTGGCGCTCCTGGCCCGGGCGCTCGTGCGCCACGGCGGCATCGGCTGAAGGCCGCCGGTTCTCACCGGGAATGGCGCCCCGAGAACCTTCCGCATGGAAGTTTCCCTGCTCGTCGATTCATCGTGCCACGGCCGCGACGACCTTGTGGGCCGGCTCGGACGACTGGGAGAGAACGGCGTCGAGCACCTTGCGGATCGCGCGGCCACAAGCGCGCGCGTATCCGTCGGGGACGGCGTAGAAGTCGTGCGCGAAGCGCACGAGACGGTCCGTGATCGCCTCCGTCACGGGCAGCGATACCCTGGAGAGGTTCTCCGGCCAAGGCCGCGTCGGGTCGTAGAAGCAGCCCCCCAGCTCGCGGCGGTCGAGGTCTCGAAACAGCGGCTGCTGGTGTAGCAGACTGCCCCGGAAATGATCCAGGTCGAGCGGCGCGCCCTCGGCGCGCACGGCGGCTACGAACTCCTCGATCGACGGTCCGCTGCGCTCCGCACCCTGGTACTCGAACACGAACGAGTAGTAGCCGCCGCGGACCGAATCGGGCGTTGCTTCGATCGGTCGGATGCCCGCGACACCCTCCAGCTCCTCGCAGAGAATCCTCCATATCCGCGCTGCGGCGCGGTTGCGCGCCGGCAAGCGTCGCAGCGACGCCTGCGCCCATACACAAGCGAGCATGTGCGGACGGAACTTCAGGCCGAGGCTCACGTTGCCGAGGTCGAAGGTCGCAGCTCGCTGGCCGGTCGGCAGCCGCCCGTTGTGTCCGAGCAGGAGCATCCGGTCAAACAGCGTCGGGTCGTCGGTCACAGCTATGCCGGCCTCGCCGCCGTCGACGGCCTTCGCGCCCTGGAGGCTGAAGCACCCCACATCACCCCAGGAGCCGACGGGGCGATTTCGGTAGGTCGCGCCGTGTGCATGGGAGCAGTCCTCGATCACCGCGAGGCCGTGCCGCCCGGCGAGCGCACAGATCCGGTCCATGAGTGCCGGATTGCCCCACGGATGCAATACGCAGATGGCCCGCGTCCGCTCGGTGATCCGGCGCTCCACGTCATCTGGATCGAGCGCGAGCGTACGGGGATCGATCTCGCAGAACACGGGTACCGCCCCGCAGGCGAGCACGGGCGTCACAGAGGCGTGCCAGGTATAAGCAGGAACGATCACCTCGCTCCCGGGCCGCACGCCCAAGGCGAAATAGGCACTGTAAAGCGTCGCCGTGCCGTTGTTCATCGCCAGCGCGTGACGCCGCCCGGTGAGTGCGCGCATCTCCGCTTCGAGTCGGCCCACGATGGCCGAGTCGTCGGCGATCGTGCTGTAACCACGCAGCGTCAGCGGCCAGGCGCGTAGCAGGTCGAGCGAGCGCTGGATTCCATGGCGCAGACGGAGACGACGGAACGGGTCGTGGGGGACGGCCTTCGGACCGCCGTAGACGGCCAGCGGGGCACGGTTCGACACGCTCAGGGCCCCGCGCGCCGTCGCGGGAGCACGGCGCCCGCGACGGACCCGAGTGCCCGGTACAGACGGGGGCGCATGTACAGCCAGCGTAGCGGCCGCGCACGCGTCAGCTCCCGCTCGATGCCGAACCGGAGCTCTTCCCACGCGACCCAGCTTCCACCCCGGCGCGTTGACTCGAGCAGCGCGAGGCGGATCCGCATGTCTACGAGAGACTGCGCAACGGGGTACTCGGGCTCGCGACCGCTCCGCACGGCGGTCGCGGTGTCCTCGTACATGTCGGCGACCGCGATCTCCCAGGCCTGTGGCGTCGGGTCGAGCAGGGAGTGGTACTCGCGCGCGCTGGCGCGCGGGAAGACACGCCCGGCCCAAGGGCTCTTCCAGGACACCGGCGGCGTACCCGGGAACACGACCTCCTGCACCACCGGCTCCCCGTCGCGGTCTTCGACGCGAAACTCCGGCGCGAACTCCCGCTCGGAGCCGTCTTTGTCGCGCACGTAGAACAACCCCGATCGGAATCCCCCGCGCGTGCCCGCGAAGTCGCTGCGCACCTCGGCGGAGCCATGCGCCCTCACGGGGAGGCCGAGTTCGAAGTGCGCAACGGCACCTGTGTCGAACTCGACGTCGCCCGAGAGCCTCTCCGGGATCGGGATACCCTCCGCCGACGTGCGGCGTAGCCGTCCCTCCCCTTCTGCGCGCGCCCGGACCGGAACTGCGTCCATTCCTAGGTAGGCGCGAGCGAGGGACATCTCGTGTCCCTTGTGGCCGATCGAGCCATGGATCTCGGCGCGCTCGATCGCTCCGAAAACGCCTTCGGCGACGAGCCGCTGCTTGAGGCGTTCGATGGGCGTTCGGATGTAGTTCTCGGCGCTCGCCAGCACGAGGCCGCGCCGCTCGGCCACTTCCGTCATGCGCCGGATCTCGGACGCCTCGTAGGCGGGCGGCACCTCCACGAGGACAGGAAAGCCCGCCTCGAGCAGCGTGGGAACGATGCGCGCCGAGGCGTCCTGACGGGTGGCGACGACCACGAAATCGTAGCCGCCGCTCCGAATCAGTGCGTCGAGGCTCGTCTCGCCGCGCGTCGCGGCACCCGCCGCGGACACCGCCGCCGCGAGCCGGTCCGGCCGCGCGTCGCAGACGGCGATCAGCTCGAACCGGTCCGCGAGCGCGACGATCATCTGCAGGTGGCAGGCCCCGCGCACGCCGTAGCCGATCAGCGCGACGCGAGTCCGCTCTGCCATCAGACCTCCCGTGGCGATCCGCGCTCCAGCGTCGAGGGTCGAAGGCGGGAGGGTACCACACGGCGAAATCGAAAGCGCGGCGCGGCCGGACGCTTGCAGCCCACAAGCAGTGGGGGCAAGCCCCGCTTCGGGGCGAGCGTCTAGGAACCTGCGCTGCCCGGTGTTCAATGCGTCGGCCGCGCCACAACCGTCCTCCCGTCCAGCCCTTGCACCGCCTGCCCGCTGAATATCAGCACTTCGCGGTCACTGGCTCCGGCCGGCAGGACGATGGACCCGAACTGGAAGTAGTTGGCGTGCCAGCGGTCCTTGCGCGCCCGCCAGGCGCACTGCCAGTGTTCGGCGTCGCGCGACAGCCAAAGGGTTGCCCAACGCGAGTGGTTGACGCGCGAGGGCTCCACGGTGGTGGTGAGCGCGTAGAGCTCGCCGAAGCGGCAGGCGTAGATGCAGCTCCCCTCGAATTCCCGCAGCCGCTCGATGCGCCCCGTGGACTTGTCCAGGGAGATCAGGTGGTTGGTCTCGACCTCGCTGTCCGTGGCGTAGACCAGGCGATCGCCCAGGTCGAACACGTGGACGGCGCGGTAGCGCTGCTCGCCCTTGCCCAGCCACTCGAGGCGCGCGAAATCGGCCGAAAGGCGCCCGATCCCCGGATGGTGGCCGTGGTCTCCCACCAGCAGCCAGTAGTGCTCCCTCGCGGGGTCCCAGACGACGTTGTGCACGTGGCCGATGCTGTCCCGCTCCAGGGTCATCACCAACGAGAAGCTCCGGCCGCCGTCGCGAGAGGCGAAGATGCGCATGGGCTTGGGTGGCACGGCGGAGGCGTACTCGCCCCACACGACCACGTCCCCAGGGCCCCGGGCCAGGCGCAGGGGCGACATGGGAGCGCGAGAGCCGTGCTCTACGTCGGCGGGGCGCATCTGCGCCTCTCCCTCCCTGCCGAAGAACACCCCCTGCCGGCTGGCGGCCACCAGGGTCCCGTCCGAGAGGCGTACCAGCGCACGGACCTCCTGGCGCAGCAGCCGGGAGGCCAGCCGGGAGCACTCGGCCGCCCGGCGCAGCGGCGAGCGTGGCAGGGTGGTGAGCTTCTTCCACGTGGCGCCGTCGTCCGAGGAGCTGTGGATCGCGTAGTTGCGACCCAGGTACAGCTCACCGTCGGACTCGGCCAGGACGGCACGGCCCGGGAACGTCCTCAGCACCTGCAGGGGGGCGTCTCTTTGGGCGCCCTCTGCACTCACCGGAGCACGGGCCTCCGCCGCACCAGATCCTCGAGCAGGGCGGCGAAGTCGGCTGCGATCCGGCCCCGGTCGTAGTGCGCCTCGGCGAACGCGCGACCGCGGCGCCCGTCCTCGTCGGCGAGCCCGGGATCGTGCAGGTAGGCGCGCATGGCCTCGGCCAGCGCCTCGGGGTCGCCCGGCACGACGACGCGGCCGCCGCCCGAGCGGCGGATCGTCTCGGCGCCCTCGCCTCCTGCCTGGTAGAGCACGGGGCGCCCGCTGGCCAGGGATTCGTAGATCTTCGAGGGCACCGTACTGGTGTCCTTGCGCGGCCGAAGGGGTACCAGCACCGCGTGGGAGCGCCGCAGCAGCGCATACACCGCGTCGCGCGGCTGGCGCGGCACGAACACCACGCGGTCCAGGCCCAGCTGCTCCACCTGCGCCCGCAGCTCCGCGTCGCAGGGTCCCTCGCCCACGAAGACGAACTGCGACTTCTGGTACGCCTCCGGGTCGAGCCGGCGCAGACGCGCCACACCGTCCAGGACGATGTCCAGACCCTGGGGCGTATTGAAGATGCCGGCGTAGGCGAACCAGTGGGACCCGGGGTCCAGCTTTCCGAACGCCGCCGGCAGGTCCCGCGCCCGAACGTCGAAGCGGGCTACGTCCACTCCGTTGGGGAGGACGTGGATCTTCTCCGCCGGGACGCCGAGCTCCACGAGCCGCTCCTTCCAGCCCTGGGTGACGGCCGTGATGGCCGTGGACCTTCGGTACAGATATCGGGCCACGGCCTCGAATGCCGCGATCACCGCCGGGTTGCGAAGGCGACCGCTCTGCACGATGGCCTCCGGCCAGATGTCGCGGAGGTCGAGCACCAGGGGCACCCCCCGTCGCGCCGCCGCCAGCACACCCGGCAGGCCCACCGTGGGCGGAGGCACCGTGGCCACCACCACGTCGTACTCCAGTCGGGAAAACAGCACCCGCAGCGTGGACGAGGCGAGGAAGCTGGCGTAGGCCGTGGGACGTCCCAGGCCACGCCGGTTGGCGGTGAGGATCCAGCAGCGTCGTACGCGGATGCCGTCGATCTCCTCGTCCTGACGCCAGCGGCCGCGGTAGCCGTCGTGGATCTCCCCGCCCGGGAAGTTCGGGAAGCCCGTCACCACCGTCACCTCGTGCCCGGCCGCAATCCACTTGAGTGCGAAGTCGTAGAAGCGTCCCGCCGGAGCCCCCATTTCGGGCGGGAAGAACTGGCTTACCACCAGGATGCGCACGATTCAGGCCCCCTCCTCGAGGATCTGGAGCGGAGCGCAGGGCAGCACCACCACCTCGCCGACCGGGCTGCGGAGGGCCAGGGCATCGCCCAGCGCGCTCCATTCCCGGAACAGCCTGCCGCCCCGGTAGCGGCGCCGGAAGCCCCAGGCGGGGAAACGGCGCGACCAGACCCAGGGGCCGTCTGCGCCCGAGCCGGCGGCGTACTCGCCTTCGCCGGACCGACGCCCCGCCTCCCCGGCGAGAAAGGCAGACCAGCCCAGGTGGTTGAGGCTGAAGTAGCTGAAGCGAGCAGCGAGCACGGGAGACGGCGCGGCCACGGCCAGGCCCCGCAGCCAGGCCCACCAGTCTCCCGGGCTGGTCAGCCAGCTCCGCAGGTTGCCCAGCAGACGGAGCGGGCTCACTCCACTGCCCATGCCCATACCGTGGTAGAAGGTCCCGTCCGAGGCGGCGTTCACGCACACCGTCGCCGCGCGGGGGAAGTGCCGGGCCAGCAGAATGCTCTTGCCCATCTGGATGGGATCGGTGTCCAGCGGGAAGGCGTTCACCACCACGGCGTCGGCGCGCTCGGCGAGGCCGGCCGGAACCGGCGTACGGCCGATGCGTAGTGCGGCCCGTGCCGCCGCGCGGTGGGCCTCCACGACGTCACCCACCTCCAAGGCAGCGAGCTGGGCCCGCGAGTTCACCGCCGCGCAGACCACGGCGTGCACCCCGACGTTTCGCGCCACGGACTCGGACCAGCCCCTGCGATCGAGCCGCGGCCCCGTGGCCTCCAGCTGCCCCGCAGGCCGCGGGGGAAGCGCGCCGTGGAAGTGGGCGATGGTGCGGCGCCCGGCCAGGCCGGGAACGAGCAGCTTGGCTCCGCCGCCGAAGCCGGTCTCGTTGTGGGGCACCGCGGCTCCCACGCAGATGCGCAGGTCGGCTTCCAGGAACCGGCGGTTCAGTTGGACGGGTCCGCCGCGGTGCCAGCCCAGGTCGTGAAGGTCGGGGCCCAGGAAGTCGTGCACCACGACGGGCACGCGTGCCGCCACCTCCGGTCCCAGCTTGCGCTCCAGCTCGGCGCGCTCCATGGGGCGGTGGGCCGCCGTGCCGATCACGATCCGCACGCTGCGCTCTCCGAGGCCGCCCGCGGCCAGCTCCCGCAGGAGGGAGGGCAGGATGCGAGCGGCCGGAGTGGGCCGTGTCAGGTCGTCGACCGCGATGGCCGCGTTGCGCCGGCCGCGGGCCAGCGCGCGCAGCGTCGGGGTGCCTAGGGGCGAGGCGAAGGCCCGCTCGATACCCGCGTCGTCGAGCTCCGGCGCATCCTCCGGGTCGAGCCGGTGCACCCGCCAGCCCGGGGGGAAATCCAGCGGGACGGAGCCCGCGCCGAACCAGGCGCCGAAGGGGATGACGGTCGAATTTCGCACGGTCGGCTCGTCGGTCATGGCTGCGCCCGAGCGGCTTCTGGCTTAATACCCCATCGGTGGTCCGTTGCACGCGCGCCTCCTACACACGCCCGACCGGCAGCTCGCCGGCAGGTCTGGGGCAGACGGCGCGCTGCGCCGGTCGCGCTACGCTGCCGCGCATGGCGGTTTCCCGCGCGCTTCCGGCTTCCGTGCAGCCGGCCGTGGTTCTCACCGTCTCGCCCACCGGGCTCGCCGTGGCTCGCTCCCTGGCGCCCCGCGGTGTGCCGGTCTACGGGGTCGACGACCAGCGCCACGAGATCGGCCACTATTCGCGCTGGTTGCGGCGCGACCGTCGAATCGCCTACGGCAGTCCCGGCCCCGGCCTTCTGGAGGCCCTGCTCCACTTCGGCGCGGAGCAGGCGCGCCCTCCCGTGCTCTTTCTGGCGGGTGACCCGTACATGGACTTCGTGGCGCACCACCACGAGGCGCTGCGCGAGCGCTTCGTGCTGGCCGAGTCCATGCGGCCGGAGGTGAACTCGGTCCTGCTGAACAAGCGTGACTTCTACGAGCGCTGCCAGGGACTAGGAGTGGCCCTCCCCGCCACCTTCTTTCCGGCGGACGGGGGCGACGCCCGCTCGGTGGCTCGCGAGCTCCGCTACCCGGCGATCGTCAAGCCGATCCACTCCCACGTGGTGCGTACCCGGATCGGAGGGCGCAAGCTCGTCGAGGTGGCCGACGCAGACGAGGCGCTGGCCTGGTGGGAGCGTTTCCGGTCCTGGGGCACCGACTCGGTGCTCCAGGAGATCGTTCCGGGACCCGAGGTCAACATCATGGTGGCGGGCCTTTACACGGACGCCAAGCTCACCGTGCGCTCGCTTTTCACTGCGCGCAAGAACCGCCAGTACCCGCCGATGTACGGCTCGGGCTCCTACATGGAGGCCTGCTGGTCGGAGGAGATCGCCGCACTGTCCACCGACCTGATCCGCAAGCTCGGCTACTGTGGAATCGCCGGGACCGAGTACAAGTGGGACGAGCGGGATCGAGCCTGGAAGTTGATCGAAGTCAACCCGCGCCCCACCCTGTGGTTCGCGCTGACGCGCGCCGCCGGCGTGGACGTCGTGTGGGACGCTTACTGCGACCTCACCGGCCATCCGAACCCCGTCCACGTGAACTGCCAGGACGACGGGGTGCGGTGGCAGCTTCTCGCGCGCGACCTGGCCTCGGGCTGGTACTTCCGACGGCGCGGGGACCTGTCCTGGGGGGAGTTCTGGAGGACCGTGGTGGACCCCCGGCGCAAGGAGTACGCGGTGCTCTCCTGGCGTGACCCGGGCGCGTCCCTGATCGGGTACGTCGCCAACACGCTGTGGCAAGTCCGGAAGCACGGCCGCAAGAGAAGAACTCGCTAGCGAAGCAAGCGGTGGCCCGATGATCGTCCGTTGTGGGGGCCTGAGCTCCGGCGGTCATTCCGCCGGAACCGCCGCGCGGTAGAGGACGCCACGGCCCTCGACCGTCCCCGATCCCGCTGCGGCCGGGAACAGGGCCGAGTCCCCGCGACGCAGCCGCAGCTCGGCCGCGTGCGAATCCCGCACCGCAAGCTCTCCCGCTGCGCAGAGCAGGATCGAGCCAACGGGTCGCGCGCCCTCGGGCAACAGCGGGGCGTGTCCCTCGATGCGAAGCGCCGAAAGCTCGAACTCCGCGGCGGGCGTGCGGTAGCGCTCTAACGACCCGGCCACCTGGGGATGAAGCGGCGAGGCGTCGCCGCTCCGGAAATCGAGCGTGCGCATCAGCTCGTCCCTGTCTACGTGCTTTCGTGTGAGGCCCCCGCGCAGCACGTTGTCGGAGTTTGCCATCAGCTCCACAGCGAGCCCCGAGAGGTGGCAGTGGAGCTCGCGCGGCTGCAGGAAGAGCGCCTCTCCGGGCCGTAGGGTCACGGGCTGCAGCAGCAGCGTCGCGAGCACGCCCGCGTCCTCAGGATGGTGATGGGCAATCTCGGGTAGCAGGCGGAAGGCCGCGTGGGCGGTCTCGTGCTCCCGAGCGGCCGCCAGCGCCGCGGAGATGGCCCGACGCTTCACCTCCCCGTCGAGGGCCAGCAGCCCGGCCACGAACGCGCGCAGCCCTTCGGGGGGAGGGTCCGCACGCAGCGCGTCGAGCGCCGGCTCCAGTTCGGCGACGGCGAGGGTCTCGAACAGCTCCACCACCTCGAGCACCGACCGGAAGCCCTTGAGCGCACGGAACTCCCCGAGCGCACACACCAGCTCCGGCTTCGGGTTTGGATCCCGGTAGCTGCGCCCCGGCGCTTCTATGGGGATACCGGCGGCGTTCTCGCGCGCAAAGCCCGCGCGGGCCTGGGCGGCATCCGGGTGGGCCTGGATCGAGAGCGGCTTCGCCACCGCGAGCACCTTGAACAGGAACGGCAGCGCAGCGCCGAAGCGCGCGAAGACGCCGGGGCCGAGCACCTCCTCCGGGCTCTCCCGGATCACGTCGAGGAGTGAGCGCCAGCGGCCCGCGTGGAGCACCTCCGAGGGCGCGCTCGGGTGGGCTCCCATCCATAGCTCCGCCTCGGGCTCCGGCGTGGGCCCGGGACGGCCCATGAACGCGGCCAGCGCCGTGCGCGAGCCCCAGGCGTAGGGTCGGATCGGGTTGCGTAGGAGGGCGAGGGTTCGCATGGAGAGAGCGGCAGAGCCCCAGGCTGGATGGAGCCGGAGGATCAGTCCGGCTCGAGGCCGCAGTCGCGGATCTTCTGGAGCAGTGTCTTGTAGCTCACGCCGAGCAGGCCCGCCGCCTTCTTGCGGTTCCAGTGCGTGCGGTGCAGCACGCGCCCGATGGCTTCGCGCTCCGCCTCCAGCGCGGCGCGGCGGCCCACCTCCTTCAGCGGGATCTCGCCGGCGGTGGCCTCGATCTCCTCGAGCAGCAGCTCGAAGGGGCTCGGCCCGCGGCGCCTGGTCCGGTCACCGGAGGCGTAGACCTCCTCCAGGATCGAGTCCTCGCTCTCCAGCACGACGATGCGCTTCACCATGTTCTCGAGCTCGCGCACGTTACCGGGAAAGGGGTAGCGCTCCATGGCGCTCAGCAGCCGCGCGCTCGCCGGTCGCTCGGGCTTGCCGTAGCGGGCGGCGTAGCGGGCCAGGAATCGCTCCACCAGGACCGGGAGCTCCTCCCGTCGCTCGCGCAGCGGCGGGATCTGCACGTTCACGACGTTGAGGCGGTAGAAGAGGTCCTCGCGGAAGCTTCCCTGGGCGACCATCTGCTCCAGCGGACGGTTCGTGGCGCACACCACGCGCACGTCCACGCGGATCTCCTTGTTGCCGCCGAGCCTCGAGAAGCTGCGGTCCTGCAAGACCTGGAGCAGCTTGGCCTGCAGCCCGGGGCTCATCTCGCCGATCTCGTCCAGGAAGATCGTCCCGTGGTGGGCGACCTCGAACTTCCCGGGCTTGCGGGCGGTGGCGCCGGTGAAGGCGCCCTTCTCGTAGCCGAAGAGCTCGCTCTCCAGCAGCTCCTCCGGCAGCGCCGCGCAGTTCACCTTGACGAAGGCCCGTGTGGCGCGGCCCGAGGCGTGGTGGACGGTGCGCGCCACGATCTCCTTGCCGACGCCGCTCTCGCCCTGGATCAGCACGGTTACGTCCGTGTCGGCGATCTGCTCGATCACGCCCCGCACGCGCAGCATCGCCTCGCTCTGCCAGACGGCGCCCTCCCCCGCCGTGTCCAGCTCCCCCGCCAGGCGCTCGCGCTCCTGCTCGAGGGCACGCTGGTCGAGCACCTGGCGCAGCACCGCGTCGAGCTCCTCCTCCTCGAAGGGCTTGTTCAGGTAGTCGCTGGCCCCGAGCTGCATGGCTTCGACGATCGTGTTGGCCTTGCCCACCACCGACAGCATCACCACCGGGAGCTCCGGGTCGAGCTCGCGGATGCGGCGCAGGACCTGCAGACCGTCCATGCCCGGCATCATCACGTCGAGCAGCACCACGTCCGGGTCGGCGCCGCTCTCGAGCAGCGCCAGGGCGCTGCGGCCGTCCTCGGCCGTGTCCACCTCGAAGCCCTTGAGCTCGAAGAGATTGGCCAGGAAGGTGCGGATGCCCTCGGCGTCGTCCACCACCAGCACGCGCGGGGCGTGCTCCGGGGTCTCCACCTCCGGGGCCGGCTGCTTGCGCTTGCGCGCCGCCATCAGCAGGCCTCCTCGGCCGCGTCCGCGGCCACGAGCGTGAAG
>JBFGJV010000024.1:0-22008 GCA_041577015.1 Myxococcota bacterium | reverse complement strand
CGTCTCCAGGTCGGCGATCTCGGCGTGACGCCGCTCTGGCCGCCGGTATCCGCAGCGCACGCGGGCACCGAGAACGACCGCTCCCTCGTGGTGCGCATCGACGTCGGCGGACGCCGCGTGCTGCTGCCCGGTGACCTGGAGGCGGCGGGCGAGCGGGCGCTCGCGGCATACGCCGGCGCGGCGCTCTCCGCCGACGTGCTGAAGCTCGCCCACCACGGAAGTCGTACTTCCTCCCGTACCCACTTCCTCGCAGCGGTCGGGGGGACGTTGGCCATTGCCTCGGCCCCCTTCCAGGGGCGCTTCGGGATGCCGCACGAGGCAGTGCGCGAGCGGGTCCGCGCGGCCGGCTACGCACTCGGCTGGACCGGACGCGACGGCGCCCTGCTGGTGGGGCTCGGCTCGGAGCTCGACGTCCGCACCTGGCGGGGGCATCGCAGCCCTCCGCGCGATCGGACGAAGGGATTCAACATCCCCTCAGCCAACTTCGGCTCATGCTCACCATGGCGCACGACATCGCCCGCCCGGCGTGCTCGACGAACCGGAAGCCCCGAGATCATAGTCTGGTCCCGGCTGGATTGCGCGGCCGGGTCTGCGGAGGCCCGGTGGTCGCGATTCACCGCCGGGTAGCCGATGGCGCGGTCGAGACCAGCGTGGGGGCGGTGCGGATGGGGGCGGGGCCGTGCGACCCGACCTCACTCGAGCGCAAGCAGGTTGCCGTCCACTCGCGCTGCTGCGGCGTCGGGAAGCGGCGGGGGCTGCCGCGGCAGGAACTCGAGCAAGCGTGCGAGTCGCTCGCGGAAGCGCGAGATGCGCAGCTCGCTGAAGCCGGC
Organism: Myxococcota bacterium; assembly: GCA_041577015.1. Taxonomy (GTDB): domain Bacteria; phylum Myxococcota_A; class UBA9160; order UBA9160; family PR03; genus JBFGJV01. Next base: position 21,178 of record JBFGJV010000024.1, on the reverse strand, counting down.
CTCACGCAGGGCTTGGTTCAGGTTCTCGACGTTGTCCAGGTTGCCGAGGATGTCTTCCTGCTGCGCGGCGACCCAAACGCTCAGATATTCGGGGAATCCACGGCGTGCGAAGTCCGTGAGCGCTGTCTCACCGAAGCCGAGCCATGCGAGCGCCGTCGGCGCCGCATCCAGAACCGTGGGATGGGTGAGCCAGCGGGTCGGTACCGCCCGATCCCCCTGGCTGGCGTGACGGGCGACGGCCATCAGTTTGCCCGGGGCGATGCCCGGCCCCGAGACCATCAACACCGACAGCTTCTCCTCACGGTGGAGACCCCCGTGACCTCCACTGTTGTCACCGAAGTTCCAGCCCTGCGCGTGCACGATCGTGATGTCGCCGATCGACGGGTTCGGCGAGTAGAGATAGGAGCCCATGCCAGCCACCGCGTTGTGGTAGGCGTGCTCCTCCTCGAGACTTCGGTCGTTCCACTCCTCGTACGTGCCCCAGGTCCCGCCGCCCCGGGCGGGTTCGCCGTAGCCCAGCGGGTCCCCCGGCGAGGCGGGATCGACCCGGTAGTGGTACAGCAGGACGCCCGTCTCGTGGTCGCGCTTCACCGTGATCCTGCCGGACCGTCCGGCCCGGTCCTGGACGCGGATCGCCATGCGGCTGGGCAGTGGACGCCCGGGCTCGAGTGCGGCGTTCTCCTCGCGCACGAAGATCAGCCCCACCGCCGGAAGCCGCTCGAGCTCGCGCAGGACCCGGGCGCCCGCCCCGTTCACGATCTCTTCGAAGCCGGGACGAGACTCCCACGACGGTCTCCCCGAGCGCCACGTGGGCAGGAAGAGCTCCGCGTTGTTGCGGGCACCGCCGCCGTAGACGAGGCGTACGTGCTCGTCGTAGAAGCGCCTTCCGGCGAGGCGTCGAGCCCGAACGTAGTCGGGCACCCCTCGCAGGTGGAGCTCCGTGAGGATTGGGAGCGCACTCTCGCGGTAGGGCTCGAGCGTCGTCTCGAGCTTCGGGTCCACGAGCAGGCTGCGGAGGTAGAGCAGCCACCAGTACCTGGCGTACAGCTCGCTCCTGAGCACGTGCTTGATCTCGGCGAAGAACTCCTCCGCCCAGCGCTCCGAGTGGCGAACGAGACGCCGCACTTCAGCGGATTGCCAGCTCGTGTCGCGGTGCGGAAGCGAGAGCTGGACGGGCAGATGTGCGTCGTCGATGCCGATCGCGACGCGGCCGGCGATCGTCTCGTGGCGGGCGGGCGTGACGAGGCCGAGCCGCGCGTTCAGATGCTCGAGGAGGCCGGCGTCTAGCGAGTCGGGGTGACGGAGGGGGCCGGGATGCGCGGGCTCGGGAGCCATCTTGAGCGGGGTGTGCACCATCCCGTGGTCTCCGAGAAGCAGGAAGAGCGTCCTCTCGAACAGCGAGTTCTCCGGCCGCCCGGCCGCCACGTAGCGGTCGATTCCCGCGGGGCTCGCGGGCTCGAAGACGCGCCGTCCGTCTCGCCAGCGGATGGCACGCAGGGCGTCGATCAGGCGGCCGAGCTCGATGTCCGCAAGGATCATGCCAAGCACGAACCGCGGCGCAGCGTGCTCGCGGGTGGTTTCGCCCGGTACAGTGCTCGGGTCCGCAACCGGCCAGGCGGCGGTTTCGAATGCGGGCACGTGGATGCAGAATCGCCGCGCCTCCTCGTCCCCTCGCTCGACGCGTGAGAACCACGCGGTGGCGCGACCGGCGGCGATTTCGTCCCGGGAGAGGCCACGCTCGTAGAGGCGGCGGATCCAACCTCCACGGGCGTAGTCCTCGTCAAGCATCCGGAACACGATCTCCAACGGGTCGTCGTCTCGTTCCGACCGTGGCGTTCTACCGAAGCACGCCGTGGCCGGGTCGTCAGACGCCCCTTGGTGGGGGCGCACGATCCCGTCGAGGTGCCCGAACTCGTCGGCCACGGCGATCAGCGACATCGAGAAGACGGGAAGGGCCTCGGTGTGGCTGCGCGCGATTCGCTCGAGAATCGTGAGGAAAGAACTCATGGTGGCGTGCGCTTGTGCGGGATAGGTGTGCTTGAACACCGCGCGGGCTCCCTCCAGATAGTTGCGGGAGTAGTTCTGGAAGGGAACGCTCCGCCGGTGCAGGCTGAATCCGGCGGCGACGTTGCCGCCGGAGGCAGCAACCACGTCGAAGACCGTGGGGTGGAGCGGAAATTCGAGCCCGAGGGCGTAGGCGGCGACGTCCACCGGATCGAGCCAGAAGTTCCGGAAGGACAGCTCGTCGCGCTCGAACTGCCACCACCCGGTCACACGGGTTTCCAGGCGAGAGGTCAGATAGGCCTGGATCACCTTGAACGTCTCGGACTTGTCCACGGTCGAAGCGGTCGTGGAGAGTCTCCCTCGCGCGAGCAGGAAGGCGAAGTGCGGAAGCGTGCCCTCCGCAAGAAGGCGCTCGAAGAGGGCCGCGTGGAAACCGTCCAGGTGCATCAGGTGAACGTGTCGTGCGCGGGGATCCGGGCGCTGTTCGGCGAAGAAGGCCACGGCGGCGGGCGGCCAGGGAAGGGGCGGCGAGGCGACGCCATGTGCGGGCGGAGGGGGCGGCCTCTCGCCCGTCGATCGCGTCGTGGCGTCCGAGCAGGCTGCAATGGCCGCGAGGAGGAAGAAGGCCTGGAGCAGCGGGGTCCGCGTCTCGCGTTCCCAGAGCGGACGCCCCGTCATCGCGCCACCGCCTGCATGCCGCCCATGCGGCGCCAGCGAGCTTCGCCCGGCGATCGATGGGAGGCGTCGGCTCTCCACCGGTGATGGTCGCGCATCGCGTCTCAGGCCCCCCCTCGTCTAGCTCGGCGAGAACGGTTGATACAAGGAGGTGCGCGACCCCCGCGGAGCACCCTGTCGATCGCGCGCGGAGGAGAGGGCCCCACCCGGCTGGCGATGTCGTCCGCCCGACAGCTGGCGGCTTGCGGGGAAGGTATCGCCCACATGCCCCATCTGGGAGTCGTGGGGGGCGAACGCCGCGCCTCGGTCGCGGGGAGTGGAAGCATTGCAATCGGCCTGTCCTGGCGCGTAGCATAGGCCTCGTGCGAAGCGGCCAAGGCGACCCGACCGCGCACTCGGCGCGACGATCAAGCGGCAACTTCGAGCGCAGCCGACATCCGTTCCGAAACGGTCGCTTGTGGTGACATGATGCTGGAAGGCATGCGAGCAGCGAAGAAGCCGCGTTGCGTCCTCGCGATCGCCCTGCTCTCTTCCCCGGGCTGCGCCATCACCGACGTGACGCTCGCAACTCCCGCAGTGCGCGTTGCTTCGATGGTGAGCGGCGGACGCGGCCGCCAGGTCGTCGTCGTGCAGCCTTTCGAAGATGCCCGGCAGGCCGAGCGACGCTGTGGGATGAAGAAGAACAGCTACAACATGGACACCGCGGACGTGCGCTGTGCGGAGGAGCCCGCCCGGTGGCTGGCGACGATGCTCGCTCGTGAACTCGAACAGGCGGGCTTCGAAGTCGCGGACGCAGGGGGCGCGCGTCCGAGCGCGGTCCAGCTCGAAGGATCGCTGCTCCAGATCTTCATCGAGCCCGTCATCGGGATGTGGACGGTGAAGATGGAGGCCGACCTTCACGTGAAGCTCGTCGCCCGCTCCGAGACTGGCCTCGCTGCCGAACGTAGCTTCTACGTGAAGAGCACTGAGAGCCAGTTCGGCGTCTCCACCTTCCCGTTTGATGCCGCGCTCGCAAACGCGACACAGACGCTGCTTCGCGATGTGGTCCAGGCGATCGTCGAGCTGCTGGATCGCTATCCGGAACTCGGTTCGCATGGCTTCGGCCGTGGCGTGATCCGGCTTGCACTGGGCAAAGCGGTGGCTCCGTGAAGTTTCTGTTGTTACTCGCAGTGTCGTTCGCTCTCTGCTCCTGTAGCCGGCACGTCGTCGTCGAGCCCGAGCGGGTCTGGAGCCTGAACGACCGGTCCTGGACCGTTCATGGTGAGCCGACCGAGCGGAGCGACGAATCGGCGGCGGAGGAAGCCGCGCCGTAGAGACGGAGCTGGCCATGGGGCGCCCGGGCGGAGCGTCCGCGGCTAGTGGCTCTCCCGCCAGGCGTCCCATCCGTCTCGCAGCGGCGGGAGCGCGCCGGCGTCGCCGAGGACGTCGCCGCGCAGGATGCGCGGGAGCAGCTCGCTCTCGAGTGCCGCTTCGGCCGCGCGAAGCCCCGACATCATCACGTTGGCGATCCCGTGGCCCGAGGGTGTGCTCGCCCCGCACAGGTAGAGGCCCGGGACGTCCGTCTCGGGCCCGATGCGCATGGGTCCCATCTGGTCCGTGGCGTACTCGATGCCGTAGGCGGTGCCGCCGGTCGAGTGGGTGAAGCGCTCCTGGGTGACCGGGGTGGCCGCCTCCCTCCAGTCGGCGTGCTCGCGCAGGCCGGGGATCACCTCCTCGGCGGTGGCGAGGAGCTGCTCGGTGAGCTCGGCCTTGCGTCGCCGATACACGGGATCGCGGTGGTAGCGGCCGCCCGCGCTCGGTCCCTGCTCGACGTTCCAGCGCGCGTACTGGCGCGGGACGAGCGTCATCACCTGGAGGTTCGTGAAGCCCGCTGGCGCGATGTGTCCGCTCTCGGGGTCGCGGATCGAGGTCACGGTGATGTAGGCGAGCTTCTGGTCGGGCATCTCACCGCGCTCCAGACGCTGGTAGAGCGCCTCGAGATCGTAGGTCCCCCAGACCCAGTAGTTCGTGTTCGGGAGCCCCTGGGCGCGCAGGTCCACGTCGAGCCCGAGGTAGACCGCGAACAGCGGGATCGTCATGCGGAAGGCGCGAATCCGCTGGACCGTCGCGGTCGGGAGGTGCTCCTCGCCCACGAGTTCCTGCACCGTGCGCTTGAGGTCGGCGTTCGACACCACGATGGGAGCGTCGATGCGCTCGCCGCTCTTGCGCAGCGTGACGCCGGCCACGCGTCCGTTCTCCACACGGATGCGCTCCACGGGGGCGCGCGTGCGCACCTCGCCGCCCCAGGCGCGAATCGCCTCGACCAGGCGCCCGGCCATCGCCTGGCCTCCGCCCTCCGGGTAGAAGGCGCCCTGCATGTAGTGGTGGGTGAGCCCGGCGGCGAGCGCCGTGGGCGTGCGCGAGGGCGGCACGGCGTAGTCGCCCTGCTCGCCGAGCAGCACCGCCTGGGCCGGCTGCGAGATCCGGTACTCCGCGAAGAGGTCGGTCACCGGCCGGAGCCCCCAGCGCGCGAAGAGCGGAGCCTCGCTCGCGAGCTGCGAGGCCTGGAACTCGCGGCGCTGGAAGCGGCGGCCGTCTGCACCCACCTGCCGGAGCACGTCCACCACGGCGCCCAGCGCAGCCGACTCTGCGGGAAAGCGCTCCAGCAGGCGCTTCTTGTAGAGGCTCCAGCTCGCCGGGACGCGAAACTCGAAGTCGGGAAAGATCAGCGTCGAGTAGCCGTCCGGGTCGAGGGGCCGGAACATCAGCCGCTCGGCCATGCCCAGGGCGTGGAGCAGGTGCGTGATGTTCCCGTCGACGCCGCACTCGCCGACGTAGTGGATCCCCACGTCGAACTCGTAGCTCCGCCCGTGCAGCTGGCGGCGGAAGGCCTGCGAGTTGCCCCCCGCCACGTAGTGCCCCTCCAGCACCAGCGTGCGCCGGCCCAGCGCGCAGAGGAACGCCCCGCAGGTGAGGCCACCGAGCCCCGACCCGACCACGATCGCATCCCAGGGCTTCTCGCTCGGCCCTGCCGGCATGGGAAGTCTCGCTTCGCTTTCCTAGCCGTCCACGGTGGCCTGGCCCAGCACCTCGTCGGCATACGTGTCGATGCGGGTCGCGATCTCGTAGACGTCCTCCTCGGCGAGGTCGAAGGCCCGCAGCGTCGCCAGGAGATGATCGACGAAGCGGCGCAGGTGCTGGACGGTGATCCCGCGACCGTAGTGCGCCTCGCTGAGCGAGCGGCCCGTGTAGCGGATCGGGCCACCCAGGGCCGCCGCGAAGAACTCGCGCTGCATGTGACGAAGCTTGTTCATGGAGGTGTTCTCGAAGAAGGGAGCGAGCTCGGGATCCGAGAGCACGCGCGCGTAGAAGGCATCCACCAGGCTCGCCACGGTCTCCTCGCCGCCGATGCGCTCGAAGAGGGTCTGGGCTTGGTCTCGCGGCATCAAGACCTCGACGGGGCTTCGGCTTCCGGGGGCGGCGCGGTGGCGGCGGCCTTGCGGAGCGCCTCGAACTCGAGGGTGAGTCCCTCCACGAAGTCGTGCAGGTCCGGGACGCGATCCCAGTCCGCGTTCACCCCCCAGTGCAGTCCGCCGTGATAGGTGAAGAGCGCGATGCCGAGCGCCTGGTTGGGATACAGGTGCACCACCGGGTAGATCTCGCGCAGGGGCGCGCCCAGGAATTGCATGGGGATGCGCGGCCCCGGCACGTTCGTCACCACCAGGTTGAAGGCCCGCCGCGCGAAGGCCAGGCGCATGGTCTGGGTGACGAGCGAGGTGGCGGTCCAGTCGCTCACCTCCTCCAGCAGCTCCGCGCCACGCACGCGCGAGGAGCGCTTGAGGTCGCGCATGGTCTCGCTCACGAGCTCCAGGCGCCGGCGCGGGTCGCGCTCGTGGACCGGAAGCCGCGCGATCAGCGTCGCCACGCGGTTGCCCGGCTCGGCGCTGGAGCGCGGGCGCAGGTTCACGGGGACCAGCGCGCGGAAGTCCAGCTCGCGCGAGACCCGAAGCCCACGCTGGCGCAGGAAGCGGCCCACGCCGCCCGCGGCGGTGGCGAGCACCACGTCGTTCACGGTGCCGCCCAGGCGGTGCTTCACGTCGCGCACGGCCTCGAAGTCGAAGCGCGCCCAGTCGAAGCGGCGGTGCGGTCCGATGTGGGGCGGGTTGAGGGGCGTCTCGGAGGCCGGGTGCATGGTGGGCGCCAGGGCGGCTCCCAGGCCGGCGACGGTGTCGAGCCCGGAGCGGACGCTCCCCACGGGATCGCTGGCGGCCCGCGCGGCCGCGCGTGCCAGGGCGAAGGGGAGGCCGGCGCGGCGTGCCAGGTCTCCGGCCAGCAGGCGTGCGGGCCCGGGCTGGGCCCGGGGACGCCAGCGTCGGGTCCCGGCGTCGGCCTCGAAGCCCTCGGGCTTCACCATGGCCGCCAGCATCTCGACGCTCCCGATGCCGTCCACCATGCAGTGGTGGACCTTCACGACCAGGGCCACGCGTCCGCCCGCCAGGCCCTCCACCACCCACATCTCCCAGAGCGGCTTGCCCCGGTCCAGCTTCTGGGAGAGCAGCAGCCCGGTGAGCCGCTTGAGCTGCCGCTCGTCGCCCGGGTGCGGCAGGCTGGTGTGGCGCACGTGGAACTGGAGATTGAAGTGCGCGTCGTCCACCCAGACCGGATGCCGCTCCACGGGGATCCAGGCCAGCCGCTGGCGGTAGCGGGGGATGCGGTCGAGCTGGTCGGCGACGAAGTCGCGGATGCGCTCGATGTCCACGCCGCCCTGCCGCTCGAGGGGACCGCGCTCGAAGATCAGCACCGCGCCGGTGTGCATGTGGCAGCCCCGATCCTCGAGATCGAGGAAGTGGGCGTCGAGCGCGCTGAGCCGCTCCCAGTGGGCCACAGGACATCCCCCTCGAGCACGGACCACCCCATGCTACCGCGGAGCGCGCGGGCGTGGAATCGCTCAGCGCCCCCGCCAGCGTGGCCGCCGCTTCTCGCGAGCGGCGCGCGCGCCCTCAAGCGCGTCCTCGGTGGCCCGGAGCGGGCGACCCAGCTGCTCCTGACGCCGGTAGGCCTCCTCCAGGGGCAGGGTCAGGAGCTCGCGGACGCCCTGGCGGGTGGCCCGCACCGCCAGCGGCGCGTTCGCCGCGATGGCGTCCGCCGCCGCCAGCGCCGTCTCGAGCAGCTCCGTCGCGGGGACCACGCGGTTCACCAGCCCGATCGCGGCGGCGCGCGCGGCGTCGATGGGGCGCGCGGTCAGGAGCAGCTCCTGGGCGTGCACCCAGGCGATCTGGCGCGGCAGCAGCACGGTGGCGTGGCCGGTGGGGTAGAGGCCGAGGGCCACCTCCTCCAGGGCGAAGGTCGCGTGCGGCACCGCGAAGCGGAGCTCCGCCGCGAGCATCAGGTCGAAGCCGCCGGCCCGGGCGTGTCCGTTGACGGCGCACACGAGCGGCTTCCCCAGGTCGAAGTCGCAGAGCGTCGCGGTCGCGACGGCGCGCAGCCCCTCGAACGCCTCGGGCTCGATGCGCTCGCCCCGCGCCAGCCGCTGGGCGGCCGGGATGGTGCGCTCCAGGTCCATGCCGGCGCAGAAGACGCGCTCGCCCGCGCCGGTGAGCACGACCGCGCGGATGGCGTCGTCCTCGGCCACGCGCCGCCAGGCGGCGGCCAGGTCGCGAAGCATGCCGGGATCCAGGGCGTTCGCCTTGGCCGGGCGGTCGAGGGTCACGAGCGCCACGTGGCCGTGCTCGGCCGGCGTCTCGAAGCGAACGCTCACGCCCGGTGCAGCGCCGCCGAGGTGGCCCCGGACTCGCGCGTCCGTTGCTCCGCGCGTCGTGCGGCGGGGAAGAGGCGCAGGCGATCCGGGAGCAGCGGCAGGGCACGGCGCACCAGCCCCTGAGCCAGCCGGAACCCGTGGCGGTGTCGCGCGGCCCAGGGGAGCCCGTAGCGCCGGCGGATCGGGGCCGGCAGCAGACCCAGCGTGATCACGCCGCCCAGGTCGCCCAGCACGCGGGGGACGCCCGGAATCGGGGGATGCAGTACCGCGTCCGCCAGGCGCTTCGCCTGGGCCGTCACCTCGAGCTCGGGCCCGGCGATCATACCGCGGCAGTAGCGTCGGAAGGCGCCGAGGTCGGGCGGCACGCGATCCGGAGGGATGCCGAACAGCTCGGCCGTGCGCCGCGACTCGGCGTACAGCCGGTTGCGATGCGCGCTGGTGAGCCGTCGCACGAAGCGCTGGTAGACCTGGAACGTGGTATCGACCAACGTGGCGTGAACCCAGAGCAGGAGCTCCGGGTCCAGGGCCGAGTAGGGCGTGCCCGCGGGCAGCAGCCGCGTGGCCTCGCGCAGCGTGCCGTGCACGCGTTGGTGGGCGGCGTGGACCCGCGCCGCGCAGCGCCGGGCCTCCGCCTCGTCCCCGAACACGATGCCGAGTGTGAGCTCCAGGGTGCGTCGCAGGCGCTGGAGCGGTCGCCGCTCGAAGTCGCTGTGCTCGGCCACGCCGGCCGCCACCAGCGGGTGGGCGAGCTGGAGCAGGAGCGCGCGGGGACCGCCGAGCAGCAGCACCGCCTCGCGGTTCACCCGCCAGCTCACGCTGCTCGGGCCGAAGAGGCCGGCCGTGGTGCTCGCCTGCGCCTCGGACCTCATCCCAACAGGGTAACCTCGCCGAGGAGGAGGATGCCGCCCGTGTCCGTCTCGTGCCCGGGCTGCGGCCGCGAGTACGACGTGGCGCTGTTCCAGTTCGGGCGCACGCTGGCGTGTGCCTGCGGGATGCGTGTGGGTCGCGAGCTGCGCCGGGCGCTGGCGGGCGACGCGGAGCCGCGCTTCGCGGCGGACGCCATGCTCGGTCGCCTGGCACGCTGGCTGCGGGTGCTCGGCTACGACACCACCTGGGAGGCCCACGTCCCGGACGCCCAGGTGGTACGGCGGGCCGTCCGGGAGGGTCGCACCCTGCTGACGAGGGATCGCAGGCTGCCGGAGGAGTGGTGGATCGACGCCGTGGTCGTGCTGCAGGCGAACGCGCCGCTGGAGCAGCTTCGCGAGCTGGCATCCCAGGTGCCGCTCGACCCGGAGCGCCGACTCTTCACGCGCTGCACGGTGTGCAATGCGCGACTCGAGGCGGCCGGGCGGGCGGAGGTGGAGGGACGGGTCCCGGAGCGCGTGGCACGCGAGCGCACGGAGTTCGCGCGCTGTCCCGGCTGTGGTCGCGTCTACTGGGAGGGGTCGCACACGAGCCGCATGCGGCGGCTGCTGCGCGCCGCCCTGGCCGCGAGCGCCGGGACGGCGCCGGCCTCGCCCTGACGGCGCAACCGGTCGCCGGGGCGTGATAGGATGCTCGAACCCCGCGCGCGAGGGGCTCCATCGAGCCGTGACGACCCAGGACACTGCCTCCGACGTGATCCCGGTCCGGGAGGAGGAGCGCTTCGAGGAGGCGAAGCTCGCGGCGTGGCTGCGCGGGCGCCTCCCGGGTGCCGGGAAGCCGCTCCGCGTGCTCCAGTTCGGGGGCGGCCACGCCAACCTCACCTACCTGCTGCGTTTCGGCACGGGAGGCGATGCGCAGGAGTACGTGCTGCGGAGGCCCCCGCTCGGGCCCGTGGCGCCGTCCTCCCACGACATGGAGCGCGAGCACCGGGTGCTCTCGAGGCTCTGGAAGGTCTTCCCGCTCGCCCCGCGGGCCTTCCTCTACTGCTCCAACCCGGATCTGATCGGGGCGCCCTTCTTCGTGATGGAGCGTCGCAGGGGTGTCGTGGTGCGTGGCGTGGTTCCCGAGTGCTTCGGAGGAGGACGCGATCCCGAGGCGAACCGCAAGCTCTCCGAGGTGGTGGTGGACGTGCTCGCGCGCTTCCACGCCGCCGACGCAGGGGAGGCCGGGCTCGGGGGTCTCGGGCGGCCGGAAGGCTTCCTGCAGCGTCAGGTGGAAGGCTGGACGCAGCGCTGGGAGCGCGCACGGGCGGAGGACAATCCGCTTGCCGACGAGATCGCTCGCTGGCTGGCGGACACGCTGCCGAAGAGTCCCGCGCCCACGCTCCTCCACAACGACTGGCGCCTGGACAACATGGCCGTGGCGGAGGACGACCCGGGACGCTGCGTGGCCGTCTACGACTGGGACATGTGCACGCGGGGCGACCCGCTGGCCGACCTGGGGACGGTGATGGCGGTCTGGTACGACCCGGACGAGGTGCCGGCCACGCTGAACCCGATGCCCACGGCCACGCCGGGCTACCTGCGCCGGGACCAGGCGGTCCGACGCTACGGGGAGCAGAGCGGCCGCAGCGTCGATGGCTTCGCGTGGTACCTGGTGTTCGGGACCTTCAAGCTCGCCGTCGTGCTCCAGCAGATCTACATCCGCTTCCACCGCGGCCAGACCCGGGATACCCGCTTCGCGGGCATGGGCGAGGGCGCGGCTGCGCTGTTCCAGCTGGCCGCGGCCCGGCGCCCGTAGCGCCCCCGACGAGCCGGGTCCTTGCCCCGGGAGCCGCTCTTCACGCCGGGCTTCGTGCTCTGCTTCGCGGCCAATCTGTCCCAGGGCATCGCCTTCAGCCTCTACCTGCATCTCCCGGGCTTCCTGAAGCAGCTCGGCACCCACGAGGCGGAGATCGGGCTGATCTCGGGGGTCTATGCGCCGGCGGCCATCGCGCTGCGGCCCTGGCTGGGCCGCGTCATGGACCTGCGCGGACGCCGCGGCGTGATCCTGGCCGGCGGCGTCCTGCACGCGCTCGTCTGCGCGCTCTACCTGACCGTCCGGGACGTGGGACCCTGGATCTACGCCGTGCGCGTGGGCCACGGTCTCGCCGAGGCGGCACTCTTCACCGCCTTCTTCACGCTGGCGGCGGATCTGGTGCCCGCCTCCCGGCGCACCGAAGGGCTGGCGCTCTTCGGGGTCTCCGGCATGCTGCCCATCGGTCTCGGAGGACTGCTGGGCGACGCGATCCTCGCCATGGGCGGCTACCGGGAGCTCTTCGCGTCCTCGTTCGGCTTCGCCGCGCTGAGCGTCGCCTTCTCGCTGCCACTCCGGGACGCACCCCGGGACGGCGGGGCCGCCGAGCCCCCGCGCGGCTTCGCGGCGGCCGCGGTCCAGACCGACCTGCTGCCGCTCTGGTTCGTGGGCACGGTCTTCTCGGTGGCGCTCGCGGCGGCGCTCACCTTCGTGAAGCTCTTCGTGCTCGACACCGGGATCGCGACGCTCGGTCTCTTCCTGGGCCCCTACGCCGCCACCGCCATCGCGCTGCGCGTGCTCTTCGCGCGGGTGCCGGACCGGGTGGGGCCGAAGCGCGTGCTGCTGCCGGCCCTCGCGGTGCTCGCGACGGGCTTCCTGCGCCTGGCCCACGCGCACGACGCCGCCGACGTGGTGGTGGCCGGCATCCTGTGCGGCGCGGGCCACGGCTACACCTTTCCGATCCTCTTCTCCCTGGTGGTGAGCCGCGCCCGCGCGGCCGAGCGCGGGGCGGCCATGTCGATCTACACCGGGCTCTTCGATGCCGGGATCCTGGTGGGCGGGCCGGCGCTCGGCGCGCTGATCCGCGTGGGCGGCTATCCGGTCATGTTCTCGAGCGCCGCGCTCTGGGTGCTCGCCGGAGCGCTGCTGTTCGCGCTCTGGGATCGCCGACGCTGAGCGGCGCTCCTGGGTTACCCTCCGCCGCCCTTTCGGAGGCTCTCCATGCGCAAGCGGCAGGCACGCGAGAGGGGCGCGGTGCGCATCGTCGCGAGCTTTGCGCTCATCACCGCGCTCGCCTGCACCGCTCCGGCCTGGGACCCCGACGTGCTCGCCGCGCGCCACCCGGAGCTCGGCGAAGCGGGAGCGCGACGGCTGCGCGAGATCACGCCCTACCTGTTGCCCTCGCAGGCCTCGCTGATCCTCTTCCTGTGCCGCTGGACGACCGAGGCCCCGATCCCCGTGGCGCTGCCGCCGGACGCGGACGAGGCCGAGCGCCAGGCGTTGGAGACGGCGCTCCGGGCCTGGGAGAACGCCGGTCTCGGCGTGCGCTTCCTGTCCGTGGCCCGGGACGAGGCCTCGCTCGTGATCCAGCTCGCCCCGGATCCGGTGGCCACCGAGAGCGGACGCGGAGTGGGCAACACCATCGCGAACTGCCGTCTCGGCGAGCCGGAGGCCTCCCGGCCCGAGCTCCTCCCCGCGGAGCTGACGTTCGCCTCGGTGCGCCTGGCGCGCACCACGCCTCTTCTGGGGGAGGCCGGAACGCGTCCGGTCACGCCCGCGGAGCTCACGGGCGCCGCCCTCCACGAGCTCGGGCACGCCCTGGGCTTCCAGGGGCACACCTGGGGCGGCGAGAGCGCCGTGGCCAGGTCGCCGGACGCGGCCCGGCGTCTGGGCGCGCGGGTGCTGGCGGGCGAGCCCTTCGCCGACGCCGGGCTCGCCGCGCTCTACGCCGTGCCGAGCGGCACCGTGCTGAGCCGGGTGCCCGTCGACGCGTGGCGCACGGAGCACGCCGATCGCCTCCAGGGTCTGGCCCGGGCCAACGCCTTCGAGGGCCCCTTCGCCCGCGTGGGCGACCGAACCGCGCGCGTCTTCTGGCGGGATCGGCGCGGGTCGGAGTACGGCCTCTCCATCCCCGAGGTGAAGCGGGTGCTGGGGCGTCCGGAGCGACTGCTGCTGATTGCGGAGCCGCGCGCGCGCAACGCCCTTTCACGCTAGGCACCCCGCACGGAGCGGTGCCCGGGCGCGCTACGCGCCCTTGCCACCCAGCTCCTTCGCGCGCGCGAAGGCCTTGCCGGCGGCCGCATCCCGGCCCAGGGCACGCAGGATGGCGCCGAGCCGCTGCTGGGCGGTGGCGTCCGAGGGCTCCAGGGCCACGGCCCGTTCCAGGTGGGGAAGGGCGTCCTCCGCGCGATCGGCACCCGAGCGGTACAGCGCCCAGCCGAGCGCGCTCTGGTAGGTGGCCTCCTCGGGCCAGAGCTGCACCGCCGGGCCCAGGAACTCGAGGGCGCCGGCGAAGTTGCCCGCGCGCAGCAGGATCTCCCCCTTGCGGAAGAGTGTCTCCGCCTGGACCAGACGCGCTGCCTCCGCTTCGTCGCCACCTCCGCCGAGGGTCTCGTCGTACTCGCGACGGCGCTCGAAATCCGAGAGCACCTCGTAGGCCTTCGCCATGCGCGCGAAGAGCTCGCTCGCGCGGGGCTTGAGCTCGTCGAAGCCCAGGCGGCTGAGGGCATCCGGGTGGAAGCGCTTGGCGGCGCCGAAGTAGGCGCGCTTCACCGCGGTGGGCTTCGCGTTCCGAGGCACGCCCAGCACCTCGTAGTGGTCCAGCTCGTCGAGGCGGGCGCTCTTGTCCTCGATCTCCTGGCGTAGCGCCTCGGCGTCGTCGCTCCTGGACGCCGCCTCCGCGGGCCGCGCCGCCGCGTTCGCGCTGGCCGCCGCGGGCGTCGGCGTGGAACGCGTCTCCACCACGATTTCGAGCTCGGGCTCCTCGGGAGGCGCCTCGGCCGTCGTGGGCTCCACCTCGGCGGACTCCTCGCTGGGCGCGCTCTGGAAGGCCAGGGCGCCCGCGGCCTCGAGGACCCAGGCCGCCGCAAGGGCCGTCGTCTCCCCGACCTCCCGGATCGCCTCGTCGAGGGTGCGGTGTCCGTCCAGGACGGCGAGCAGGCGGCGTGCCGGTGACGACTCCGGAAGCCGGGCCAGGCGCTTGGCCTCGCCGGCGAGCGGCGTGGGGTAGAGCATGAGCTTTGGAGCGAGACCGGCCAGGATGCGGTCGGGGCCCCAGCGGGAGGCGACGCCGTCCAGGGCCAGGGCCGTCGGGTCCAGGCGCAGCAGCGAGGCATCGCTTGCCGGCGCCTTGCCCGCCTCGAGCACGAACTCGCCTTCCTCCCAGTCGAAGCAGTCCAGCAGGAGCCGGCGCGCGTGATCCCGGAGCGCCATCAGCAGGTCCTTCGGGCCGAGCAGGCGGAGCTCCAGCAGCGCCACCTCCTCCCGTCCACCCGCGCTCGTGCGCTCGCCAACCCGCGCGTGCTGCTCCTCGTCCAGCTGTCCGCTCGCGCGCAGGTGCGCGGCCAGGCTCTCGCTGGCGCGGCTGGACGTCACGTGCACCGGCGCGCCCTCGCGGAGCTGGATGCGGCGGGTGACACGGCCGTGGCTGAGCACCAGGGTTCCGCCCACACGGCGGCGCTCCAGCTCGAGCAGCAGGCGCGGCAGCGGGATCGACCCCAGGCGGCCACGGTCGGGCAGCGGCTCCATCAGGAGAGCTTTCGGGCCGCCCGCGGGCCGACTTGACGGCGGCTGCCGGCGGCCGCGCGCACCCGTCCTAGGTGGGGCAGCGCTGCGCCTCGGCGATCTGGAAGGCGGCGGCCACCGCCTCGGGCAGGTCCTTGCGCAGCACCAGGTGGGTGCGGTCCAAGTCCGCCAGCACGGCCTCGGAGAGCGGGGAGACGCCGGTCAGGATCGCCTCCGCACCCCAGGCCTCGATCGCGTCCAGGGTGCGCTCGAGCGAGGCGGCGCCGAAGCCTTCGTCGAGGATCGCGCCGGCCAGGTCGATCACCACCACCGACACCTCGCGGCCGGCGGGCTCGTGGGCGATGGCCTCCACCGCAGCGGCGGTCTCGAGGCCACCGTAGGGAAGCACCATGACCGGGCCCCAGACGTGCACGGCGGGGCTGTCGCGGTCGATCACCGTTCCGGGAGGAGCGTCCTCGGGCGCCTCGGCGGCTGCATCGGCCAGGGTCCACAGGGCCTCGAAGGGAAGCTTCTCCAGCAGCTGCGTCGCCTGCTCGTCGCCCGAGGCGCGCCAGACCTCGGCGCTCCGGGCCACGAAGCGGCAGCTCGCGGCGCCCGCCGCGCTGCACGCCTGCTCGAGCGCCAGCACGTCCGCCTCCCAGAGACCGGAGAGCCAGCCCGAGGTGTAGCCGGCGCTGAGCACGCAGCCGGGGCCGCCCGGCGCCGGCGTGACGCCGGCCAGGGCGCGCGCCTCCACCGCCTCCGGCCAGTGTCCGCGCACGCCGCGGTCCTCGGCGTCCGAAGAGGCGTCGCGCATGCGCATGGCGACGAGCGGCGCGAAGGGCGACGTGCCGGGCCGTCCGTCCGCCTGCGTGCGCAGGCGCAGGGTGCGCAGCGCGTCGCGCAGACCGTGGAAGAAGCCCGCGCGCAGCAGCACCGCAGTACCGTCCCCGGCGCCCAGGCGCTCGCGCAGCTCCCGGTGCAGCACGCCCAGGAAGGCCGGGTGCACCAGGACGCCCCGATCGGCGGCGAGACCCTCGTCGAGCTCGGCGCGCAGCGCCCGGACGCTCGGGTCTTCGCTCGGCGGACTTTCGCGTTCGTCGTCCATGCGGGTCAGATCTCGAGAAACGCGTAGATGTCGAAGCCGTGCCCCTCGTGGAGGATCTCTTCCCCCTCGGCTTCGAGCAGACGTAGGAAGGCGTCCACGCAGCGCGGGTCGAACTGGCTGCCGGAGAACTTGTGCAGCTCCGCCACGACCTGCTCCAGGGGGAGCGCCTTGCGGTAGGGGCGGTCGGTGGTCATGGCGTCGAAGGTGTCCGCCACCAGGATGATGCGCGAAGGGAAGGGGATCTGGTCGCCGCGCAGCCGCTTCGGGTAGCCGCGCTCGGAGCCGTCGTACCACTCGTGGTGGTGGCGGACGCAGGGCACCACGTCCGCCAGGAAGGAGACCGGCTCGAGAATGCGGGCCCCGATCTCGGGATGGCGCTGGATCTCGGCGTACTCCTCGGGCGAGAGCCGTCCGGGCTTGGCGATGATCTGATCGGGCACGCCGATCTTGCCCACGTCGTGCAGCAGGCCGGCGAAGTAGACCCGCTCGATCCCCTGCTTGGGAAGACCGAGCTCCCGGGCCAGCTTGCAGGCGTAGAGCCCCACCCGCTCCGAGTGGCCGCGCGTGTAGAAGTCCTTGGCGTCGATGGCCTCCGCCAGCGCCCGGATCGTCTGGACGTAGGCGGTGCGCAGATCGTGGTTGCGCTCGGCGAGCTGCCGGGTGCGCTCGTCCACCTTCTGCTCCAGGGTGCGATTCATGTCCTGGAGCTTCAGGTTCTGCTCGCGGGTGATGCGGTTCAGGCGCCGGATCTCGCGCTTGAGCTCCCAGTGATCCAGGGCCTGGCGGATGGTGGCCTTGAGCTCGTCGTCGTTCCAGGGCTTCGTGACCAGCCGGAAGATCTCGCCGCGGTTGATGGCGTCCACGGCGACGGTCATCTCGGTGTAGCCGGTGAGCAGGATGCGCACCGCCTCGCGATGCCGCTCCCGCACCGCGGCGAGCAGGTCTACGCCGCTCATCTCCGGCATGCGCTGGTCGGTGACGACCACCTGGGCCGGCTCGCGCTCGAGGAGATCGAGCGCCTCCGGGCCGCTCCCTGCCGCCACCACCTTCCACGGCTCGTGGCGCAGCAGCCGCTGCAGGACCTTCAGGATGTTCGGCTCGTCGTCCACGAACAGGACCGTGTGCCCGGCGTCCATCTCCGCTCCGCATGGCGCTCGCACGCCTCGGCCGAACCCGTTTCAGCAATCGTGCCAGCTTTTTCGAAGGCTCGATCATCGAGGGATTTCGGAGACTTGCCACCGCTTGGCGCGGATCGACACGAAGCCCCTCCGCGTCCCGGCGCCGGGACGCGAGCGGAAGGCCACGCGCAGGCCGCGCGCAGCTTGCCGACGGATTGCGCAGCGGGTGCGGCTTCGGGGGCCGGCAGCCCGGCGGGCAAGGCGTGGTTCGAGCCGTCGCACCACCCGCCGCGTCGCCGGGCGCCGCGTCTCGTCGCTCGAGGAGGGGGCGGGGGCGTCCCGAAGCCGGGACGTCCCGGAGTCGGGACGCGCCCTAGCCGCTCCCGGAGCGGGCCCGGGCGGCGACCGGGGCCAGGCCCAGCCGCTCGCGTCCGTAGCGCGCCTCCTCCTGCACGGCCCGGCACCAGTCCCGGTGCTCCAGGTACCAGCGCACGGTGCGGTCCAGGGCGGCGTCCAGGTCGTGGGCCGGCCGCCAGCCGAGCTCGGCGCGCGCCCGGCTGGCGTCCACGGCGTAGCGGCGGTCGTGCCCGGGGCGGTCCTCCACCCGGCGCACCAGGTCGATGTAGCGCGAGATCCCCGCCTGGCGCAGACGCGGATTGTCCTCGGCGGGCACGTGGATCTCGAGCGAGGCGCACAGGCGCTCCACCATCGCGAGGTTGGTGAGCTCGTTGCTCGCGCCCACGTGGTAGTGCTCGCCCGGACGGCCGCGGCGCAGCGCCGCCAGCACGCCGTCGCAGTGGTCCTCCACGTAGATCCAGTCGCGCACCTGCTTGCCGTCGCCGTAGATCGGCAGCGGCTTGCCGTCCAGCGCATTCAGGGTCACGAGGGGCACCAGCTTCTCGGGGAACTGGTAGGGGCCGAAGTTGTTGGAGCAGTTGGTGACCAGGGTCGGCAGGCCGTAGGTCACGTGGTAGGCGCGCACCAGGTGGTCGGCGCCGGCCTTGGAGGCGGCGTAGGGTGAGTTCGGGGCGTAGGGAGAGCGCTCCGTGAAGGCGCCCTCGGGACCGAGCGCGCCGTAGACCTCGTCCGTGGAGACGTGCAGGAAGCGGAAGCGCTCGCGGGCCTCACCGGCCAGGGCCGACCAGTGGGCCCGGGCCACCTCGAGCAGCTCGAAGGTCCCCACCACGTTGGTCTGGATGAAGTCCGTCGGGCCGTCGATGGAGCGGTCCACGTGCGTCTCGGCGGCGAAGTTGAGCACCGCGTCCGGCTGCTCGCGCCGGAAAAGCGCGCGCAGCAGCGCCCCGTTCGCGATGTCGCCTCGTTCGAACACGAAGCGCGGCTCGTCGGCCACGTCGGCCAGGCTGCGCAGGCTGCCGGCGTAGGTGAGCTTGTCGAGGACCACCACGCGGGCGTCGGTGCGGGCGAGGGCGAGGCGGACGAAGTTGGCGCCGATGAAGCCAGCCCCGCCGGTGACCAGCCAGGTCTCGGTGGGGCGCTCGCTCAAAGGTAGATGCCGCCGGGGGCGCGCAGTCGCGTCGCCGCCTTGCGGAAGCGCTCCACCTCGGCGAGGAGATCCGGCGTCGTCACCGGGGAGGGCTTCTCCCCCGCGGCGTCGCAGCGTGCCTTGCGTCGCAGCACGGCGTGCATCAAGCGGATCCACTCGCCCGGGGAGGGGCCGCGGTACTGGAGCACCACCTTGTTCCAGTCCACGTCGCTGAAGAGCGGCCGCCCGGCTCGCTTCTCGGCGTCCGCGGCGTGGATGCGCAGCGCCTCCACGATGTCCTCGGGAAAGACGGGGCTCACCTCCACCACGCGCTCGAAGCGGCCGGTGGCCAGGAAGGCGTGGCGCAGCGTGTCCGGGTGGGCGGTGGAGCCCACCACCAGGGTGTGATCCACGGCGACGGAGCGGTCCACCAGCTCGAGCAGGAAGTCCATGATCGGGCCTGCCGGCAGGTCGGGGCGGCGGGCGCCGATCTCCTGGGCCTGGGAGAACTCGAGCTCGTCGAAGAAGACCGTGGTGGGCGGCATCTCGCTCAGCGTCTGGAACCAGGCGTCGAAGAGCTCGCCCACGCGCCCGCCGCGGTGTACCAGCTCGATCACCAGCGTGGGCACGTCGATGCGCAGGAAGGCGGTCTCGGTGCGCGTGGCCAGGGTCGCCACCAGCAGGGACTTGCCGACGCCGCGATCGCCGATCAGCAGCATGGCGGTGGGCGGCACCGTGCCCCAGGTGGCGTAGACGTCGGGATTCGTGGCCGCGCAGGCGTAGGTGAGCACCTCCTCCTTCGCGATGGCGAGGCCGCCGATGCGGTCCTCGCTCACCTCGGGACTCGCCTGGAGCTCCGCCGCCTTGGAGAGCAGGCCGAACTTGCGCTCCAGGCTCTGCCAGAGGTTCTGGGCGCGCTCCACCCGGACGCTGCGCTCGTCCATGGCGGCCATTCTAGCCCGCCGGGGCGGCCCTGCCGCCCGTCGCGCACGCCGCGCTTGGCCGTCTACCGCGATCCGTCATAATCCCGGCGCCAAGTCCGTCCCCATCGTCTAGAGGCCTAGGACTCCGCCCTTTCAAGGCGGCAACACGGGTTCGAATCCCGTTGGGGACGCCAGATGCTCTAGTCGCGCCCTCATCCCGAAGCGGTTCGCACGGTCCGGGCGGCACGGCGCCGACGCCTCCGCCGCAGCCCCATCAGCAGCGGCAGGAGCAGGCCGAGCTCGACGCCCAGTCCGCACCTCGGAGCCGCCTCCTGGTTGAGGTAGGGCTGCGTGCACTCCGGGTCGGGGCCGTTCGGATCGCCGTTGCCCGCGCCCAGCACCGACACGCCGCCGTCGTAGTCCGTCCCGGTCTCTGCGTCGTTGTCGATCCCATCCTGGCAGCGGGGGTTCTCGATGAAGGTCGGACCAAAACAGCCGGGGTCGCCCGGCGGGTCGGGAAGGCCGTCGCCGTTGCCGTCCATGCGGTAGTCCCGGAACCCGTCGCCGTCGTTGTCGGCGCCGTCGTCGCACTCGAGGTCCAGGGCCTGCTCCCAGCCGTCGTCCGCGAAGGCACAGCCGGGGTCGGCGCCCACGTCCGTGTAGCCATCGCCATCGTTGTCGAAGCCGTCGGCGCAGACGGCGGGCGGAGCAATCGCCAAGCTGGTCGCCGACCGCAGCACGAGCGAATCGCCCGGTCCGAGGGTGAAGCTCAGCTGGGTGTCGAGCTCTAGGTAGGGCGTGCCCTGGGCGGGCTCGGGAAGCGGGACCGGACCCGCGGAGAAGGTCAGCGGGTTCTCCGAGCTCACCGCCGTCGAGAAGCGGAGGCCCGGGACGAGGGTGGCCGTGTTCGGATCGCTGGGGTTCGTGAACAGGGTCGAGTCGTACTGGACGGTCTCCGACAGTCCCCCGCCTCCGGAGTCCGTGTAGGCCACCTCCAGCTCCGCGTATCCGCTGGTTCCTCCTGCGGTCGGCGGGAGGGGCAGACCCAGAACCAGCGCGCCCTGGATCGCGGAGCCCGTGGTGTTGCGCAAGCGGAGCTCGGGGCCGGCCAGGCGTGGATCGCAATCGAAGCGCAGGGCCGCCTCACCCTCGAGGGGCCCCAGGTCGAAGAGCTGCGTGGCGCCGGGCTGGTTGGTGGGCAGCGGCTGAAGGACGTTCAGCAGCTCCGACACGTTCGGCGGAAGGCTGTAGACCAGCAGCCAGATGAAGCCGCCATCGAGCGTGCAGGCAAGGGGGCGCCTTCGCGCGGCCTCGGAGGGCCCGGCCAGGGCGAGGGCGGCGACCATGGCCACGGCGAAGCCCAGCCTTGCAGACCACCGGCCTCCGCGTGCGGGCAACATGCTCTCCGTCCTCAGCCTCGCCTTCGTGCACCTCACCCCGTCGGCCCGTGAGGCCTGGTTGGAGAGAAGCAATTTGCGTGCCCGCTGCACGGCACTCGCCGTCGCTGATCGATGGGCCCGAGAGGAAGACGCATGCACAATCTGGGCAAGGGCGTTCCCATCCCCAGGCCCCCGCGCCGGTCCCTCGCGGGGAGCTCGCCCTCTCGCGGATCGGCGTCGGCGGTCGCGCGGGACGCGCGCGCGGCGATGGCGCCGCTCGCGATCGTGTATGGTGGGCCGCCGATGCGTCTCGTCAGGAGGAGCCCGTGACCGACCCGGCCACCGCGCGAACGTTCCTGATCGGCGAGGT
>JBFGJV010000023.1:0-22074 GCA_041577015.1 Myxococcota bacterium | reverse complement strand
CCGCGGGCCCGGGAGTGGAGGCCGCTTCGACCTCTGGCAGCTGAAGGGCTGGGACGAGATGTTCCAGACCACCGACCGCGGGGCCGTGGAGGCCAAGTGCCGCGAGCAGGGCCTCGAGTTCCAGTGGAAGGACGACGGCGGTCTGCGCCTGGCGAACCGGACCCCCGTGACGCGGGCGCACCCGGTGACCGGCGAGACCGTCTGGCACAACCACACCCAGGTCTTCCACCTCTCGCAGGCGGTGGGTGAGTACCGACGCATCCACCGCCTGCGGCCCAGCTGGCGTCACTGGTCGTTGCTCCAGTTCGCGAGGGTGATGACGGAGGCGAAGCGGCGCACCACCTCTTCCGAGGAGCAGTCGCTGCACTGCACCCATGCCGACGGGCGCGAGATCTCCGATGCGGACATGGAGGCGGTACGGGAGGCGATCTGGGAAAACATGGTGATCGAGCCCTGGCAGCGGGGAGACGTCGTGGCCATCGACAACCACTCGACGTCGCACGGACGTCTGCCCTACCAGGGCCCGCGGCAGGTGGCGGTCGCCTGGGCGTGACCCGTTGTCCGCCGGACGTGGACGTGATCCACCCGCGGACCTACGGCGCCGGCGGATATCCCCACGCCGGCTGGGCGCGCCTGCGCCGGGAGGCGCCGCTCTGCCGCGTGGAGCAGGAGGGCTTCGACCCCTTCTGGGCCGTGACGAAGCACGCCGACGTCAAGTGGTTCTCGAAGCAGCCGGAGCGCTTCTTGAACGGGCCGCGCCTGGCCATGTTCCACGACTCGCAGCGCCCGCCGCCCGAGGAGCGCGGCGGTCCCCGGCGGCTGATCCGCATGCTCCTCAACATGGACAATCCCGATCATCGCGCCTACCGGAACCTCGCCAAGGGCTGGTTCACGCCGGGTGCGCTGCGTCGCCTGGAGGGCCGCATCGAGGCAATCGCGCGCCGCATCCTGGACGACGCTGCGAACGACGGCGCCCTCGTGGAGCTCGACTTCGTCTCGAGTGTGGCGGCGCGGCTCCCCCTCAAGGTGATCGCCGAGATCCTGGGCGTGCCGGAGCGGGACGAGGACCTGGTGCTCGAGCTCAGCAACCAGGGCATCGGATCCCAAGACGACGAGTTCCGGGCCGAGGGGCTCACGCCGCGCGATTCCAGCCGCGCGGCGCTCCGGGGCCTGTTCGACTACTTCGCGGCGCTCGTGGAGGAGCGCCGGCGCTCGCCTCGCGACGACCTGACCTCCGTGCTGGCCAACGCCCGGCTGAACGGCGAGCCGCTGCCGGTGCTCGAGCTGCTGTCCTACTTCGGGCTCATCGCCGTGGCCGGCCACGAGACCACGCGCAACGCCACGAGCGGTGGCCTGGCCGCGTTCCTGGAGCATCCGGAGCAGTGGGAGAAGCTGCGCGGGGATCCCGGGCTGGTGCGGCCCGCGGTGGAGGAGATCGTGCGCTGGACCGCGCCGGTGATCCAGTTCGCGCGCACCGCCGCGGAGGACGTGGAGCGGCGCGGCGAGCGCCTCCGGGCCGGAGACGTGCTGGTGCTCTTCTACCCCTCCGCCAATCGCGACGCCGAGGTCTTCCCCGATGCGGACGTCTTCCGCGTCGACCGCCAACCCAATCCGCACCTGGCGTTCGGGATCGGCGAGCACTTCTGTCTGGGCGCCAACCTGGCGCGACTCGAGCTGCGGGTGATGTTCCGCATGCTGGCCGAGCGGGTCCAGACGCTGGAGCCCGCGGGGCCGCCCGAGTGGCTGGCGTCGAGCTTCGTGGGAGGCATCAAGCACCTGCCGTTGCGCTGGCGGCTGCGGCCGGCGACCGCCTGAGCGCCACGAGGGAGGGCAAGCGCGTGCGTCATGCCTCGGCCATCGTGATCGCCCTGACTCTGCTGGGGCTGGCCGGATGCGTGAGCGTCCAGCTGGGCGGGCCGGGCCGCGGCGAGCTGGAGGAGAAGACCGTCTACGGCGAGCGTGGTCCCAAGATCGCGCTGCTGGACATCGACGGCGTGATCTCGTCCGAGTCCGAGCGCGGCACGCTCGGCTTCGGCGCACGCGAGAGCGTGGTGGCGCGTGTCCGTGCCCAGCTGGATCGGGCGGAGGAGGTGGGTGCCCGGGCGCTCATCCTGCGCATCAACAGCCCCGGTGGCACCGTCACCGCCAGCGAGATCGTCCACGACGAGATCCGCCAGTTCCGGGAGAAGACGCAGGTGCCCGTGGTCGCCCAGCTCATGGGCGTGGCGACCTCGGGCGCCTACTACGTGGCGATGGCGGCCGACGCCGTCTACGCCCACCCCACCTCCGTCACCGGCTCGATCGGCGTCCTCATGGTGGGCGTGAACCTCTCGGGTCTGATGGAGAAGGTCGGCGTCGAGAACCAGACCCTCGTGTCGGGTCCCTTCAAGGACGCGGGCTCGCCGCTGCGTCCCATGACCGAGGCCGAGCGGGCCCAGCTCCAGAGCGTGATCGACGGGCTCCAGGAGCGCTTCGTGGAGGTCGTGAGCCGCGGTCGCCCGCAGCTTTCGCGCGCGCGCGTCCAGGCGCTCGCCGATGGTCGCGTCTACAGTGCTCGGCAGGCTCTGGAGCACGGCCTCGTGGACGGCCTGGCATCGCTGCCCGACACGGTGGAGGAGACGCGCCAGCGCGCCGGGCTGGAGCGCGCCCATGTGGTGGTCTTCCACCGGCCACGCGAGTGGCGGGAGAACCTCTACTCGACGCCCCGGCCGTTCGGCGCGGGCCTCGACCTGAGCGCGCTGCTGCCGCCCGTGCGCCCACCGGCGTTCCTCTATCTCTGGTGGCCGGGGGCGCCGTAGCCGCTTTCTGCGTCAGCCGAGCGACTTCAGCCAGTCCGCCACGGCCTGGCCGATCTCGTCCGGCGAGTCCTCCTGCACGAAGTGCACGCCCTCCACGGTCACCTCGCTCTGGTTGAGCCAGTGGCGGCAGAACTCGCGCTGGGGACCGGTCAGGATCGCCCCGGGCTCGGCGTTCACGAACAGCTTCGGGACCGACGCCCGCGAGAGCCACTCCGCATAACTCTGCACGATCTCGTGCACGTCCGCCGGCTCGCCGTCGATGGGGATCTCCCGGGGCCAGGTGAGCGTGGGCCTTCGGCTCTCCCCCGGCTCCCGGTAGGGCCGGCGATAGACCTCCATCTCGGCATCGGTGAGCTTGCGCAGGATGGAGCCCGGCAGCACCCGCTCCACGAAGACGTTTTGCTCCAGCACCATGGACTCACCGGCCGGGGAGCGAAAGCCCTCGAACACCTTGCGGGCGGCGTCCGGCCAGTCCGCCCAGCGCAGCGGCCGCACGATCGCCTCCATGTAGGCGAGCCCCTTCACCGCTTCCCGGTGACGATTCGCCCAGTCGAATCCCAGCGCCGAGCCCCAGTCGTGGACCACGAGCGTCACGTTCTCGCGCACGCCGAGCTCCTCCAGGAGCGCGTCCAGATACTTGCGGTGTTCCGCGAAGCGATAGCGCTCGGGTCCACTGGGCTCGAGCTTCGCGGAGTCCCCCATGCCGATCAGGTCGGGCGCGATGCAGCGGCCGAGCCCTTCCAGGTGCGGGATGACGTTGCGCCACAGGTAGGAGGAGGTCGGGTTGCCGTGCAGGAGCACGATCGGGTCGCCGGACCCGACCTCCACGTGGGCCATGCGGCTGCCGTGGACCGTGGCGAAGCGTTTCGGGTAGCGTTCGTCCGCCGAGATCATCCGGGGGGCCCTCCCGCGTCGCGGCGGCCGGGGAGCCGGCCGCGAGGCCCCCAGAGAACCCCGAGGGCGGCCGAAAGTCAATGCTCGTGTCCCGAAGGCGGCCGGCCTACAATGGCCGCATCGTGGAGCGCGAGGCACGCGACGCGCTGATCGAAGCCGCCCAGCAGCAGGTCGATCCCGCCCTGCGCGACGCCTTTGGCAGCTTCGCCCGGGAGCTGCTGCGAAGTGGCGCGCTGCACCGCTCCGCGGGTGAGATGGCGTCGCGTCGCGCGCTGGACGCCTTTGGCTTCGCCCAGGTCCGGGCAGCGGACGAGATCAAGATCCGCGTGGCGAACCCGGACGACCAGCCCGGCCGGACGGTGGTCCAGATCCTGCAGGAGGACCGTCCCTTCCTGGTGGACAGCCTGCGCATGCTCTTCGAGCGGCGCGGGCTGCGCGAACGCGTCTTCGTGCATCCGGTGCTGCCGGTGGGGCGCAGCCCGGACGGCGTCCTGGAGGTGGTGTCAGCGGGGCCGGAGGTCCGGCACGAGTCGCTGATTCACGCGGAGGTCGTGCCGCGCGTGGAGGATCCGGACCGGCAGGCGGAGCTGGAGGCGGACCTGCGCCGGGTGATGGAGACGGTGCGCGACGTCACCGACGACCACCGGCGCATGGTGCGCGTCGTACGCGAGCTCGGCGCCAACATCGAGTTCGCCAGTCGTCTGCTGGAGGGGGGACTCGAGCGCGCTTCCAAGATCTGCCGCTTCCTGGACTGGCTCGTGGAGGACCGCTTCGTCTTCGTGGGCATCCGCCGCTACGGGCTCAAGCGCATCGAGGGCGACGTGGAGGTGTGGCTCGTGCCGGACGCGGGGCTCGGCCTCTGGCGCGACGACTCCACCAGCACGCTGCGGGAGCCGCGGCGGGGAGAGGAGATCCCGGACGAGGTGCGCGCCATCGTCGAGGATCCGCGCCTCGTCCTGATCGACAAGTCCCGACTCGAATCGCCCATCCACCGGCCCGGTCGGCTGGACCGGATCGTCGTGGCGGAGCTGGACGAGCGCGGCGAGACCACGGGATTCGCGATCCTGTTCGGTCTGTTCGCGTTCCGCGCCCTGCACACGCCCGCGTCCCAGGTCCCGCTGCTGGCGGAGCGTCTGGACCAGATCCTGGCCGCCGACGGCTCGCCCCGTGGCTCCCATCGCTACAAGGCCACGGTCGCGGCCTTCGACTCCGCTCCGGTGGAATTCCTGCTGGGGAGCGACGTGGAGGGGATCGCGGAGCTGATCCGCGAGATCGTCGACTCGGAGGGCTCGAACGAAGCCAGCCTGGTGCTGCGCGCGGATCGCAGCGGCCGCTCCTTCTACGCCGCCGTGTTGCTGCCTCGCGAGCGCTACGGCGAAGACCTGCGCGGCCGCATCCGGAAGCTCCTGGAGGAGCGCACCAGCGCCAGCACCATCGACGACCGCACCTCGTTCCTGGAGGAGGACACGGCGATCCTCCACTTCTTCTGTACCGCCGCCCGGGGCAGCCTGGAGCTTCCGGATGCACACGCGCTCGAGGGCCAGGTCCGGGCGCTCTGCGCCCGCTGGGAGGACCGGCTGCTGGAGGCCCTGCGCGAGCACTTCGGCGAGGCGCGGGCACCGGCACTGGCGGCCCTGTACGAGACCGCCTTCCCCGAGGCGCTCCGGGTGTGTACGAATCCCGCCGACGCGGTGCGGGACATCGAAGCGCTCGAGGCGCTGGCCGGCACGGAGAAGCCCCAGTTCGCGCTCTACTTCGACCGGGACGACGCGTCGCGCGAGACGGCCACGCTCAAGATCTTCCTGCGCGAGGCGCCGCTGCTCTCGGACCTGCTGCCCGTGGTGGACCACTTCGGCATTCCGGTGGTGGATGCGCAGCAGGCCACGGCGCGGCCGGCCGAGCGTCCGTCGGCGATCGTGGAGACGTTGCGCGTGCGGCCGCTCGGCGGCACGCAGGAGGACCTCGACGCCGTCGCGCCGCGGCTGTTCGAGGCGCTGCGGGCGGTGATGCTGGGGGACGTGCCCGACGACGGGCTGAACGGTCTGGTGCTCGGTGCCGGCCTCGACTGGAAGCAGACCGACTGCGTGCGCGCGTACCTCGAGTACTTCATGCAGACCCAGGGAACGCTCACGCGCCCCTTCGTGCGCGGAGTGCTGCTGGAGAACCCGCTCGCGGTGCGCCTGCTGGTGCGCCTGCACGAGGCGCGCTTCGATCCCGAGCTCTCGGAGCCGGAGCGCGAGGCGCGCGAGGCCTGGTCCTCCCAGGCCTTCGAGGGCTACCGGGACCGCATCGAGTCGCTCAACGAGGACCGCGCGCTCGCCGGGCTGCGCGCCCTGGTGGACGCGACGCTGCGCACGAACTTCTTCGCACCCGCCGCAAGCCCGCACCGGATCGCGGTCAAGCTCGATTCGAGCCTCGTGCCGGGACTCGCCGGTCCCCAGCCCCACCGGGAGATCTTCGTCCACTCGCGGCTGATGATGGGCGTCCACCTGCGCGGTGGGCCCGTGGCCCGGGGCGGCCTGCGCTGGAGCGACCGCGCCGACGACCTCCGCCTGGAGGTGCTCGGTCTGATGCGCACCCAGATGCTCAAGAACGGGCTGATCGTGCCCGTGGGCGCCAAGGGCGGTTTCGTGCTCAAGAGCAGCGGGCTCTCGCCGCGCGAGGCCCGCGAGCTGGCCGACCAGCAGTACCGGGTCTTCGTGGGGAGTCTGCTGGACCTGACGGACAACGTGGCGCAGGAGGGGTTGGTGACCGGCCCGCCGGGCGTGCTGCGGCGCGACGGCGACGATCCCTACCTGGTGGTCGCGGCGGACAAGGGCACGGCGCATCTCTCGGACGCGGCCAACGAGATCTCGCGCGCGCGGGACTTCTGGCTCGGCGATGCCTTCGCCTCCGGAGGCTCCGAGGGATACGACCACAAGAAGTACGGCATCACCGCCCGTGGGGCGTGGGAGTGTGCGAAGCACCACTTCGCGGAGCTGGACATCGATGCCGAGCGCGGGGAGTTCACGGCGGCGGGGATCGGCGACATGTCCGGCGACGTGTTCGGCAACGGCTTGCTGCTGGCGCGCCGTGCCATGCTGCTGGCCGCCTTCGACCATCGCCACGTCTTCCTGGACCCGGACCCCGATCCCGAGACGTCCTGGGCGGAGCGCAAGCGCCTGTTCGAGCTGCCCGGCTCCACCTGGGCCGACTACGACCCGACCCGGCTCTCGCCGGGCGGGGGCGTCTTCCCGCGTCACGCCAAGCGCATCGCCCTCTCGCCGCGGGTGCGCGAGCGACTGGGCATCACCGCCGCCGAGGCCAGCGGCAACGAGGTGGTGAAGGCGATCCTGGCCATGCCGGTGGACCTGCTCTGGAACGGCGGTATCGGGACCTACGTGAAGGCCGCTCACGAGAGTCACGCCGACGTGGGAGACCGGGCCAACGACGCGGTCCGCATCGACGCCGGTCAGCTCCGCGCCCGCGTCGTCGCGGAGGGCGGCAACCTGGGTCTCACCCAGGCGGCGCGCATCGAGGCCGCGCGCGCCGGAGTGAAGCTCGACACCGACGCCATCGACAACAGCGCCGGCGTCGATCTCTCGGACCACGAGGTGAACTACAAGGTGCTCCTCGCACCCCTGATGCGCGCGGAGCGCATCTCCGCCGAGGAGAGGCGAACCCTGTTGCTTCAGGCCGCCGCGGACGCCTGCGAGAGCGTGCTGTCCCACAACCGTGGACAGGCACTCGCCCTGTCCCTGGACGAGCTGCGCTCGCAGCGGGATCTGGAGCCCTTCCGCCGCGCCATCGAGTTCCTGTGCGAGCCGGCCGACGTGGACCCGGAGGAGCTGCGGCTCCCGGATGCCAGGAAGCTCGCCCGCCGCGCCGCGGCCGGCCAGGGGCTGACGCGGCCCGAGCTCGCGGTGCTGCTGGGCCTCGCCAAGCTCCGCACCCGCCAGGCGCTGGCCGCCTCGCCCCTGATCGAGAGCGAGGTGTTCGCACCGAGCTTCGCGGAGTACTTCCCGCCCGCCTTCCGGAGCGGCTTCCCGGAGGCGCTGCGCGCCCACCGCCTGTGGCGCGAGATCACGGCGCTCACCGTGAGCAACCGACTGCTCGACTTCGCCGGCGTCACGCTCGTCTCGTCGCTGGCCACCGAGCTCGGGATCGACGTGCCGCAGGTGGCCGCCGCGGCCTGGGCCGCGGAGAACGTGCTGGGGATCGCCGAGCACCGCCGGCGGCTGCTCGGGCTCTCGAGCCACGTGCCGCGCGCGCCCATCTACGAGGCGCTCCTGGAGATCGACCGCGGCGTGCGCGACGTGGCTCGCTTCCTGGTGGCGAGCCGCGCCCACGAGCCGGATTTCAAGCGTCTGGAGCGCCTGCAGCTCGGGCTCGCCGAGCTTCGCACGCACCGCGCCGAGTTCATGAGCGAGGGCGAGGCGCGCCAGGCCTCCGAGCGCCGGGCGAACCTGATGGCGCAGGGCATTCCCGCCGACCTGGCGTCGGACGTCTCGGTGCTGCCCCTGGCGGACCGGGGCCTGAACGTGGTCCGCATCGCGGAGGAGATCCCGGTGGCGCCCCTCGACGCGGCCCGGGTCTACGCCCGCGTCGGGGACGCCACCGGCATCAACTGGGTCTACCAGCGTCTCCCCTCGGTGCAGACGCCGGACCCCTGGGACCGCATCCTGCTGGGGGACCTGCGCGCCGCGCTCCTGGATCTCCAGCGTGAGCTCACGACTCGGATCCTGACCCCCCGTCCCGCCGACGCCCTGGCCGCGGCGGAGGCCTTCCTCGGCCAGCACGCCGCCCTCCTCGAGCGGGTGCGCCAGCTCCAGCGCCGGGCGCTCACGGGCGAGGGCCCGAGCGCCCTCGCCGTGGTCGTGCAGCGGCTGCGAGGCCTGCTGGCGTCGGCCTGAGCGCGGGACGCACCTCCGCGATCCTCCGGCCTCAAGCTGCGGGGGGCGTCCGGACGAAACGCCCTCAGCATGTTCTGTCGCGCCTGCAGCACGCGTCTCGAGCCGGGCCTGGGCACCTGCCCTAACTGCGGCCGCGTGGCGAGGACGCCGCTCGCCGAGGCCCCGGCTCCCGAGCCCCTGCGAGCCGTCTCCCTGGCGCGGGCCCAGGCCCCCCCGCCCGCGGAGCTGGAGCTCTACGACGAGTTGGACCTGGAGCAGACGCACGCGAGCCCCGGGGCCGGGCGCCTGGGCCGTGCGTCCGGGGGGGCGCCCCGCGCCGCGTCGCGAGGCGCGCCGCTCTCGGGGCTTGCCCCGGCCGAGCTGCGCGCCCGGGTGGCGCAGGAGCCGGACCTGCTCGAGCCCGGCCTCTCCACGCTGACCGACCAGCAGGGAAATCCGATCGGGGCCGGCTACACCACCGACGTTGGCGCCATCGATCTCCTGGCGCGGGATTCGAACGGCGACTACGTGGTGGTGATGATCGCCGAACGCGACCCGCAACGGGATCCCGTGGCAGAGATCCTCCAGCGGATCGGCTGGGTGCGCAAGCATCTCGGCGGCGGTGCCGGCGACGTGCGCGGCATCGTCCTGGTGGAGCCTCCGCTGCGGGATCTGAGCTACGCGGCCGCCGCGGTCGCCGGCACCGTGAGCTTCAAGACCTGGCGCGTCGCGCTCACCTTCCAGGACGTGGCACTCTGACGCCTCGCCCCGGGTGCGCCGACCTCCCTCCCCCGGTACGTTGAACGCATGGGACGTTCGTCCCGACGCCGCTACGAGCTGCTCGACCCGGAGCTGAACGAGGGTCTGGAGGCCCTTCTCGACCAGGCCGCCCGGGGGCTCGGCTCCTCCGAGGACATCGAGTTCGCGCGGCAGATGATGGTCACGTCGCTGCGCCTGCTGCGCGATGGCGCCGCCACGGGTGATCTCAAGCTCGTGAACAGCGCCCTCAAGGAGCTGCGGCACGCCTTCCGCGTCTATGCCCCCTACGAGTCGCGCCGCAAGGTGGCGGTCTTCGGCAGCGCCCGGACGCCGCCGGGGCACCCGGACTGGGAGCAGGCGCGCGCCTTCGCCGCGCGCATCGTGGCGGAGGGCTGGATGGTGATCACGGGTGCCGGGGACGGGATCATGGCCGCGGCCCAGGCCGGCGCCGGCCGCGACAATTCGTTCGGCATGAACATCCGGCTGCCCTTCGAGCAGCGGCCCAACGACGTGATCGAGGGCGATCGAAAGCTCGTCAACTTCCGCTACTTCTTCACGCGCAAGCTGATGTTCGTGAAGGAGGCGCACGCCATCGTGCTCTTCCCGGGCGGCTTCGGCACCCTCGACGAGGGCTTCGAGTCGCTCACGCTGATCCAGACCGGCCGTGGCGAGATGCTGCCCGTCGTGTTCGTGGACGCACCCGGCGGGCACTACTGGAAGGACTGGGCCAGCTTCGTGGGCTCGCATCTGCGCGAGCGCGGGCTGATCAGCGCCGAGGACTTCGCGCTCTTCCGCGTCGCCGACGACGTGGACGTGGCGGTGCGTGAGATCCTGAACTTCTACAGCAACTATCACTCGAGCCGCTACGTGGACGACCGGCTGGTGCTGCGGGTGCGACTGGCGCCCAGCCCGAGCCAGCTCGAGACGCTGAACGCCGAGTTCGCCGACATCGTGCGCGAGGGACGCATCGAGAGCCGCGATCCCCTGCCCCAGGAGGCCGGCGAGGCGCCCCGGCACGCGCGCGTGGTGCTGCGCTTCAACCGGCGCGACCTCGGGCGCATGCGCGCTCTGATCGACCGTCTCAACTCCTTCGTCGTCGAGCGAGCGGCGCCGGCCGAGGACGCCAGCCCCCACGAGATCGTCGCGGGCCGCCTCCCGCCGGAGGCGGAACGGGCGGAGGAGGACGACGGCTAGTCGGGTTCCTGGGCAGGCGGCGCCGGCAGCCAGTCGGCGACCCAGCGCCACTGCTCCGCCACGTCCCGACGTCCCGGCGCCGCGGCGAAGGCGGCGCGTCCGCCGCCGAGGTGCGCGGCCACGAAGCCGTGGCGTCCGGCCCGGAGCAGGCGCGGGCGCGCCGCCTCCGGAAGCACGTCCGCGAGAGCACCGGGACGCTTGCCGAAGGCCGCCAGGAAGGCCGCGGAGTCCTCCGCGCCGGGCAGCGTCAGGACCGCGCCCCAGGGGTCGTCGAGCACGCGGCGACGCAGCCAGGCGCGGAGCAGACGCGGCCCCGGTGGCGCCAGCACGATCGAGACCGCGGGTGCGATGGCGATGTCGGCGCGTTCCAGGAGCCACACGTCGAGGCTGCCGCCGAAGCCGCCCTCCTCGCGGTCCGCGGCGTCGAGGTCGGTCGCCGTGAAGTGGTGCACGCGATGGGCGTTCGAGTGGCGCACTTGGGGTTCGGTCACGCGCCACGTGCGTCGTCGCGCCTCTCCGTAGCCTCCCGCGAGCTCGGTGAAGAGCCGGCGCAGCTCGTGCGCACCCTCCGCGTGAGGGCTGAACCCCAGGGCTTCCAGACGCGCGGCGCATCGGCGTCGGCGGCGCAGGTGTCCGCCCACCAGCGCTGCGGCGCCGCCGAAGGCCCCCCCGAGGATGAGGACGCCGGGGTCCATGCCGTGGTCTTCGACCGGAAAGCCGCGGTGCTTGACCCGGGAATCTGCGCGTCGAATGCACGTGCGGCCGTCCTCGCGTAGAATCTCGGGGAGCGGCCGGACGCCCCTGCCCCCCTACAGTCGGCCGCCGCGAGGAGCCCCGCGTGAGTCAGCATCCGTTGATCGAGCTTTCCCAGGATCGCGAGGTCCGACAGGCCAAGGGCTTTCGGGCCGCCGCGCTTCGTCTGAACGGGGAGGTGCTCGCCGAGAAGTTCCGCACGGAGGTCGCGCACGCACCGCGGCGCCACGACGCCGGCCAGAAGTATCTGGTGGCACAGACGGGGAAGCGCGGGCGCCGCTCGGCCCGGCCCGAGCCGCCGCTCTCCACCGCCCTGGTGAACCACAGGCGGGACGCCGGCGGTGGCCTTCCGCTCCCCGAAGAGGAGGGGCAGCTGGAGTTCGTCGCCTACCAGCTGCCGCTCAAGGCGGGCTCCGAGGATCCCGGTCTCGGCAAGATCGACGTGCTCGGGATGCTGCCCGGCGATCGACTGGCCGTGGTGAAGCTCAAGTACGTGGCGCCCCAGGCCACGCGCGGCTCGACGGGGGACACCCCGCTGCGGGCGCTGCTCGAGGCGCTGGCCGCCGCCGCCGTGGTCCAGGCCAATCACGAGGCCCTGGCCGGCGAGCTCGCCGAGAGTCTGGAGCGCTCGGTCTCGACCGAGCCGCCGGCCGTCGTGCTGCTGGGGACCCCGCGCTACTGGGAGCTGTGTCGCAAGCGGGAGGCGCAGAAGGGCGCCGGCTGGATCAAGGAGATGGAGCGGCTCGCCAAGGAGATCGTGGAGGCGTTCGGCGTTCCCGTGCACTTCTTCGCCATCGAGCTCGCCGGCGATCCGGCCTGGGAGGACCGCGACGAGCGCGTCCTGCTGACGGACGTTCCCAAGCTCGCCCCGGCCTGGGAGGCCGGGGCCGGTCGCGTGCGTCCCAAGCCTCGGCCGCGCCCCAAGGCCACCGCGGTGGAGACCGTGGTGGAGGCGGACCTCTCGCGTCCCGTCCAGCCCTACGCCCTCACCGGAAGCTTCCAGGCGGGCGACCGCATTGCCCACCCGACCCTGGGCGAGGGCGTGGTCCAGGGCCCCGCCGGCCCGGGCAAGATCAAGGTGCTCTTCGACAACAGGCCGGCGCTGCTCGTGCACGAGCGGGGGCCCTCCACGGGCTGAGCTGCTCCACCGGCCGACTGCCCGTGACCCCCCGGGGGCATCGTCCCCCTTCGGCCGGGAAGGGGAACGACCGATCCGATGCTCGAGATGCCGCGTGGTGAACCCAGCCCGCAGCTGTTCCTGAACCGGGAGCTCTCCTGGCTCGGCTTCAATCGCCGCGTACTCGAAGAGGCCGAGGACCCCGCGAACCCGCTGCTCGAGCGCGTCAAGTTCCTGGCGATCGTGGACTCGAACCTCTCCGAGTTCTTCGAGGTCCGCGTGGCGGGCCTGCGCCAGCAGGCCGAGGCGGGGATCACGGCGCGGCCGCCGGACGGCATGACTCCGGCCGAGCAGCTCGACGCCATCGAGCACACCGTGCAGCGCCAGGTAACCGACCAGTACCGCTGCTGGCAGGATGCGCTGCTGCCGGCGCTCGAGAAGGAGGGCATCGCCTTCCTCTCGCCCGAGGCCCTGGGCGGGGAGGATTCCGCCTGGCTGCGGGCGCGCTTCGAGAAGGACATCTTCCCGGTCCTGACGCCCATCGCCGTGGATCCCGCCCATCCCATGCCGCGCATGCCGAGCGGGCGGCTCACCATCGCGGCCCTGGTGGAGACCGACGATCCCGACGAGCCGGATCGCCTCGGCGTGGTGCAGGTCCCGGTCATGCTGCCGCGCCTGCTGCGGCTTCCCCGCGACGACCGCGGCAGCCGCTACGTGTTCCTGGCCGACGTGATCCGCTGGCGCCTGCCGGACCTCTTCCCGGGCGTCGCCATCCTGGACCACACCGCGGTGCGCGTGACGCGCAACAGCAACCTCTACGTGGACGAGGAGGAGGCGGAGAACCTCCTCACCGCCATCGAGCAGGAGCTGCGACGCCGCCGCCGCGGCGAGGCGGTGCGACTCGAGGTGCGGGCGCCGGTGGGCGAGCGGCTCAAGCAGGAGCTGCTCGAAGTGTTCGACCTGGAGGCCTCCGATCTCTACGAGTGCGACGGGCCGGTCAACCTCTCGCGCCTGACGCAGCTGCTGGAGCTGGAGGACGACGCGCGCCTGAAGGATCCCCCCTGGATCGCTCCGCTCCATCATGCCCTGCGCGAGCCCTCCAAGCTCTTCTCCATCATCCGCGCCGGCGACGTCCTGCTACACCACCCGTTCGACTCCTTCGAGAGCGTGGTGGACTTCGTCGAGCAGGCGGCGGAGGACCCGCGCGTCCTCGCCATCAAGCAGACGCTCTACCGCACCAGCGAGGACTCTCCCCTGGCCCGGGCGCTGCTCGTCGCCGCCGAGCGGGGCAAGCAGGTGACGTGCGTGGTGGAGCTCAAGGCGCGCTTCGACGAGGAGAAGAACATCCGCTGGGCGCGCCGCATGGAGGAGGCGGGCGTCCAGATCGTCTACGGGCAGCTCGGGCTCAAGACCCACTGCAAGCTGATGCTGGTGGTGCGTCGCGAGGAAGAGGGTCTCCGACGCTACGCCCATCTCGGGACGGGCAACTACAACCCCACGACGGCGCGGCTCTACACCGACTTCGGGCTCTTCACGGCGGATCCCGAGGTGACCGCCGAGGTGGCGAGCGTCTTCAACCTGCTCACGAGCCTGGCCACGAACGAGCGCTGGCGGCATCTGCTGGTGGCGCCGCTCACCCTGCGACGCGGCATGACCGAGCGCATCGCCCGCGAGGCGGCCCACGCCCGCGCCGGCCGACCCGCCTCGATCGTGGCCAAGCTGAACGCGGTCCAGGACGAGGGCGTGATCCGCGCCCTCTACGACGCGTCCCAGGCCGGCGTCGAGATCGACCTGATCGTGCGCGGCATCTGCTGCCTGCGGCCGGGCGTCCCCGGCCTCTCGGAGACGATCCGCGTGCGCTCCATCGTGGACCGCTTCCTGGAGCACACCCGTGTGGTCCGCTTCGAGAACGACGGCGAGCCCGAGCTCTGGTTCGGGAGCGCCGACTGGATGCCCCGCAACCTGGACGGTCGCGTGGAGGTGATGTGCCGCGTCCGCTCGGGTCCCGTGCGCCGGCGCCTGGAGGAGATCCTGGAGCTCTACCGGGCGGACGACGTGAAGGCGCGGGATCTGCTCGAGGACGGCAGCCACCGCCGACCGCGCGGAACACGCGGCGTGCGCGCACAGGTGGAGCTCATGCGCCGCCGTGAGACGCCGGCGGGACGCGGCGTGCCGCCGAAGCGGCCGGTCTAGAACGAGAGCGCGCGAAAGCGCGAGGCCGCGTAGAGCTCGAGCGCGGCCTGGACGTCCACGCCGGCGCCTTCGAAGCGGATCCCCATACCCACGGGAAGGTTGGGCCGCAGCAGGTTGCCCGGCACGTTCGTCATCACCACACGGGCGGCGAGCTCCCGGCGGCCGCCGGGCAGCGGAAGCTCCACCCGCAGGCTCGCTCGTCGCTGCGACGGGGACGGCGTAGACAGGTACGCGCCGTTGGCCGAGACGGTGTAGACGCGGGCCGGCTTGACGCGAGCCCCCGAGCGCACGCGCGCGGCCCAGTCGGCCGGCGCGCGCAGGGCGGTGCGATGGCCGAGCACCACGTCCGCGCCCGCCAGGGCACGGTTCACCTGGAAGCGGAGCGTGTGCTGGTCCAACGGCTCCCAGAGCGCGAAGGCCACGCCCGCGTCCTGCAGGCGCCGGCGACTCTTCAGTCCGGGGCGCGGGCCCGCCACGGCGAAGCCCAGGTCGGGGTTGCCCGACACCTCCCGGAAGCGGGCCAGGGCGCGGCGCAGATCGGTGGTGGGCAGGTCCGGCGGGATCAGGGCGGCGCCGATCCGGTAGCGGGCGTCGCCCAGGGCGTCGTAGGCCTCCATGCTGGTCTTCGCCCAGATCGCCCGGTAGCCCAGGCGGCGCAGCCGTGCGGCGAGCACGTCCATCTGGAGGCCGCCGGCATCGATCAACAGCAGGTCGTTGCGAGAAGACGACACGAAGCCTCTCTCCCGGCCTCCCATCGGCCGTTCCGTACCCATCGGCGCGTGACCATCGTCACTTCAGTGACAAGTGCGGGGGCACCGCCGGCTTGCCCGTCTCCGCCGGTTCGGGGGAGAATGGG
Source organism: Myxococcota bacterium (assembly GCA_041577015.1). Lineage (GTDB taxonomy): Bacteria > Myxococcota_A > UBA9160 > UBA9160 > PR03 > JBFGJV01. The sequence continues at coordinate 6,639 of JBFGJV010000023.1, read as the reverse complement.
CCCGGATCCGGGAGGACGGCGTGCGACTCGAGGCGGCGGACGGACTCGCGCTCTCGCTCGACCCGCCTTGGCGTCTCGCCTGGGACACGCCGGACTGGCTCGGCCCGCTCGGCTTCGAGGTGCGCTTCGGCGGGGAGCGCTGGGTGGGTCCCGAGCCGATGTCCGGCGCCGAGACGCTCGCCGCCACGCTGCGCCCCTTCGAAGGCGTGGACGACCTCGGCGCCTTCCGTGGGTTCGAGATCGCCTGGGAGCCTGCGCCGCTCCCGCTCCGCACGTGTGTGCGTGCCTACGCCGAGCGTCCCGTGCTGGTCTTCCGTCTGGAGGCGCTCGACGATCTCGAGGGCCTGGCCAGCGGCTCCTTCGGCGATCCCGCCCTGGTCTGGCCGGCCTGGCATCCCACGCGTCGGGCGCCGGACGGGCTTCCGGAGGGGACGCGCGGCTTCGGCCACCAGTTCACCGAGTTCGCCTTCGCCACCTTCGCCGGTCCCGAGCTGGCCGACTTCTTCCTGTTCCCGCACCGCCCCGCGGTGATCGAGCCGCTCTGGCTCGTGAGGCCGGACGGACGCGCGCTGCTCCTCGCCCCCCTCGACGCCTTCCACGAGCAGGTGTTCGCCGTGCCGCGGAGCCCCGAGCACGCCGAGGTGGGCCTGCGCTGCGGCTGGCAGGGCGACCTCGACGCCGTGCCCCGGGGCTTCGCCAGCGAGCTCGCCATCTGGGCCGGGCCGGGTCCGCGCCGGGTGGCCGAGGCTTGGGGCGGCTTCCTGCGCGAGCGGCACGGGACGCGGCGCCCCTCGCGCTACGCGGACGACGCGGTCGGACGCCTCTCGTACTGGACCGACAACGGCGCCGCCTACTGGTATCGCACCGAGCCCGGCTTCGATCTCCCGGAGACACTCGAGCACGTGGCGAGCTCGCTGCGGGAGCAGCGCGTGCCGGTGCGTGCCTTCGAGCTCGACTCCTGGTTCTACCCCCACGAGGCGAGCCGTCCGGTCGGTCCCGAGGAGCCGGGGCACGTGCCGCCCACCGGGCTGCTGGCCTGGGAGCCGCGCGGCGACGTGCTGCCCGAGGGCGTACACGACCTGCAGCGGCGCCTGGGCGGCGCGCCGCTGATCCTCCACGGCCGTCACATCTCCCGCCGCTCGCCCTATCTGGACCGCTACGCTTCGTGGATCGACGGCGATCGGGCGCATCCCACCGACGGCGAGCTCTTCGAGCACTGGATGGCGCAGGCGGCCGGCTGGGGCGCCATCAGCTACGAGCAGGACTGGCTGGTGGAGAGCTTCTTCGGCGTACGCGGCCTGCGCGAGGGGCCGGGACGCGCCCGGGCCTGGCAGGAGGCGCTGGATCGGGCCGCCGGCGAGCACGGCCTCTCGCTGATCTGGTGCATGGCCACGCCCGCCGACTTCTTCCAGACCGTGACGCTGGAGCGCGTAGTCTCGATCCGCACCAGCGGCGACTACCGCTACCTGGCGGAGAACCCGGCCCACTGGGTGCGCTTCCTGTACACGAACGCGCTGGCGCGGGCGCTGGGCCTGCTGCCCTTCAAGGACGTCTTCCTCTCCGCGCGCAACGGGAGCGGCTGGGACGGCGACCGCTGGGCGGAGCCCGAGGCGCTGCTGGCCGCGCTCTCCGCGGGCCCGGTGGGGATCGGCGACCGCATCGGGCGCACCGATCGCGAGGTGGTGATGCGCACCTGCCGCGACGACGGCGTCCTCGTCAAGCCCGACGTACCCATCGCCGCGCTCGAGCGCTGCTTCCTGCGCGACTGCTTCCTCGAGCCGGAGCCGCTGGTGGGCGAGACGCACTCGCAGCATCCGGCGGGGCGCTGGGTCTACCTGGCGAGCTTCCACGCCTGGCGCGGCGAGGAGCCGCTGCGCCTCGCGCTTCCGCTGGCGGAGCTGGGGGTATCGGCGCCGCGCGGTCCGGTGGTCCTCTACGACTGGCGCCGGCGCGACTTCGCGCGCCTGCCCGCGGACGGGGCACTCACGCACGAGCTCGCTCCCGGTGACTGGGATCTTCGCGTGGTCTGCCCGATCCTGCCTGGCGAGGTGACGCTCTTCGGCGACGTGACGCGCTACGCGAGCGTGGGCGACCGGCGCGTGCGGGCGATTCGCAGCACCGGCGCCGGCCTCGAGTTCGACGTCCTGGGGGCACCGGACGAGCCGGTCGAGATCCAGGGCTGGTGCGCGCGTCCCTTCGCGCGGGCGTCGGAGATCGTGGCCGGACGGGAGTGCGGGATGCCGCGCGTCGCCCGCGACCGGGCCTCGCCGCCGTCCTGGTGGCGCGAGGACGGGAGCGGTCGCTTTGGCGTGGTGGCGGACGTGGGCCCGCGCGGGTGGGCGCACGTGCGGCTGGGCCTGTACTGATCCCATGCAGGGCTCTGGGGGCGGATCGCTTCGCGCCTCGGCGCCGGCGCGCGCCAACCTGCTGGGCAATCCCTCGGACCTGACGGGGGGCGCGGTGCTCGCCTGCTCCGTGCCCGAGCGCGCCCACGTGGTGCTCGAGCCCGCCGAGCGGTGCACTCTCGAGGCCGACGGCGTAGGCGTGGCCGTCTCGTCCCCCGCGGATCTGCGACTCCGGGGTGACGTCTTCGACCTGGCTCGCGCCGCGCTGCGGGGCCAGGAACCGCTGCCGTGCTGCCGCATCGTCTGGCGCAGCGAGATCCCGCGGCAGAGCGGTCTCGCCGGCTCGACCGCGCTGCTGGTGGCGCTGCTGCGTGCGCTCGACGCCTGGCGGGGGCGCGAGTCGGAGCGCACGGCGCTGGCGGAGCGCGCACGCTGGGTGGAGCGCCGCGAGCTCGGCGTGGTGTGCGGCTGGGTGGATCACTATCTGTGCAGCTTCGGCGGCTTCCATCTGGTGGACTTCCGGGGCAAGGAGCGCGACCTGCCACCGGAGCAATCCCCGCTGGCGACGCTCCGCACCGTGGCGTGTCCGGCAGAGGGCATGCCCTTCCTGCTCGCCTTCACCGGTGTGCGGCATCGCTCCGGCTCCGTGCACGCTCCGGCGCGCGCGCGCTTCGAGCGGGGGGACCCGGAGGTGATCGCTGCGCACGCGCGCCTGCGCGCGCTGGCCTACGAGGGGCTTCCAGCCTTCGAGACCCACGACTGGGACGCGCTTGGCGCGCTCATGAACGAGAACCACGCCATCCAGCGCGGGCTCGGCGGGTCGGGCGAGGTGAACGAGCGCCTGATCCAGGCGGCGCGCGCCGCCGGCGCCCCTGGCGCGAAGCTCGCCGGAGCCGGACACGGCGGCACCATCGTGGCCCTGTGGCCCGACGCGGACGCCGCGCCCCTCGAGGCGGCGCTGCGTCGGGCCGGCGCCGCAGCCTTCTTCCGCCCGGCACCCGTGCCGGGCGTCACGCTCGAAGCGCAGGAGGGCGCATGGCAAGGGACGCGTACGACCTCGTCGTGATCGGCGGGGCCCGGCGGGCGTGCGCGCCTGGCCGCCGGGACCGGCGCCCGCGTGGCGATCGTGGAGGAGCGCCGCCTCGGCGGAACCTGCGTCAACCGGGGATGCATTCCCAAGCAGCTCCTGGTCTACGCGTACCACTTCCATCGCGACGCGAAGGACGCCGAGCGATGCCACCCTCGGCATCCATCCCACCGTCGCGGAGGAGTTCGTCACCCCGCGCGAGCCGTTGCCTGCGCGCAGCTAGCCCGCGCGGCTCAGCGCCACGTGGGTCAGGACCGGGCCCGCCAGCTCGAACAGCACCGTGGTGCCCACCACCACGGGCAGGATCACGTCCCGAAGCTCCGGCAGATGCTCTGCCGCCACGAGGGCCATGCCGATGGCAACGCCGGCCTGCGGCAGCAAGGCGGGCCCCATCCAGCGGCGGACCGGTCGCTCCGCGCCCGAGAGTCGGCCGCCGAGCCAGGCCCCCGCCAGCCGACCCGCCACCCGGAGCGCCACGTACGCCGACGCCAGCCCGCCCAGCTGGAGGCTCGCGCGCCAGTCGAGCGACGCCCCCGCCAGCACGAAGAAGAGGATCAGGAAGGGCCGCTCCACGTTCTCGATGGCGTGGAAGGGCCGTGTGTGATGACGCGCCAGGTTCGCCACCACCGTGCCCAGCACCATGGACGCCAGCAGGAAGGAGACGTCCAGGGCCAGCGCCAGCCCGCCGCACAGCAGCACCACGCCGAGCGCCTCCAGCAGGGTGGGCTCGCCGGGATCCACGCGGCCGGTGAGGAACGCCGCTGGCACGCCCAGCAGCGCGCCCAGGACGATCGCGCCCCCCACGTGCCGGAGCCCGAAGCCGAGCGCGGACGCGCTGCCGACCCCGCCCGTCAGCGCGATCGCGCCGGCCAGGATCAGGCTGAAGGCCACGAGGCCCCAGGCGTCGTCGATGGCGACGATCCCGAGCAGCACCCTCGCGAAGCGGCTGCGCGCGCCAGTCTGATGGACGACGTCCACGATGGCGGCGGGATCGGTGGCGGTGGCGACGCCGCCGAGCAGCAAAGCCAGCGCCGGATCGACGCCCAGCAGGACGAGACCAATCGAGACGCAGAGCACCGTCGTCAGCACCACCCCGAGCGAGATTCCGAGCACGAGGCGCCCGTGGCGTCGAAGCGAGCCCCGTGTGAACTGGCCGCCGAGCAGGAAGCCCAGCATGACGAGGGCCACGTCGGCGGCCGTGGGCGCCCAGGGCTCCCGCTCGGGCGAGAAGAGGTCGAGACCGCTCGGGCCCACCCCGAAGCCGAGCAGGAGGAGCAGCGTGACGCGCGGCAGACGCGTGCGTCGCCCGAGCGCGTCGGTGCCGAGCCCGAGCAGGAGCACGCCCCCGAGCAGCGTCAGGAATCGCGCCGCGTCGTCCATCCGCCTTCCGTGCTGCGTCGCCGCCGATGCGTCCCGTCCCTGGGCGCCCCATGCTACACCCCACCGGGGAGGTGGACATGACGACGGCCGACGCCGGCCCGCGCCGCGTGCTGCTGACCGGAGCCACCGGCTACGTCGGCGGCCGACTGCTGCGCCGCCTGGAGGCGCGCGGGCTCGCCCTGCGCTGCCTGGCCCGCCGTCCCGAGTGGCTGCGGGCGCGCGCGGCCCCGGAGACGGAGGTGGTCCAGGGCGATCTGCTCGAGTCCGACACGTTGCCCGCCGCGCTGAAGGACGTGGAGACCGTCTACTACCTGGTCCACTCCATGGGCGCGAAGAGCGGCTTCGAGGAGAAGGAGCGTCGGGCGGCCCGCAACTTCGGGGCCGCGGCTCGCGCGGCGGGCGTGCAGCGCATCGTCTACCTGGGCGGTCTGGCCGACGAGGACGAGGAGCTCTCGCCCCACCTGCAGAGCCGCCACGAGGTGGGCCGCCTGCTGCGCGACTCGGGCGTGCCCACCATCGAGTTCCGGGCGTCCATCGTGATCGGCTCCGGCAGCCTCTCGTTCGAGATGGTGCGCGCGCTGGTGGAGCGCCTGCCCGTCATGGTCACGCCGCGCTGGGTGCGTGTCCCGGCCCAGCCGATCGGGATCGGCGATCTGCTCGACTATCTCGTGGCCGGCCTCGATGCGGACCCCGCCGGAAGCCCCGTCTACGAGATCGGCGGGGCGGACGTGGTGAGCTACGGCGAACTGATGCGGGAGTACGCGCGCCAGCGCGGGCTGCGCCGCCTGATGGTCCCCGTACCCGTCCTGACGCCCGATCTCAGCAGCCGCTGGCTGGGGCTGGTGACGCCGCTCTACGCGCGCATCGGGCGCAAGCTGATCGAGAGCGTGCGTCATCCCTCGGTGGTGCGCGACGACCGTGCGCTGCGAGTCTTCCCGATCCGCCCGCAGGGCGTGGCAGAGTCCATCGCCCTGGCGCTCCGGCACGAGGACCGGGAGTTCGCGCTCACGCGCTGGTCGGACGCGCTCTCCTCGTCCGGACCGCTTCCCGAGGCGTACGGCGGCGTGTGGGTGGGTCGGCGCCTGCTGGACTCGCGCACGGCGCAGGTCCCCGTGCCGCCCGCGGTCGCCTTCGCGCCGATCCGACGCATCGGAGGGCGGACGGGATGGTATGCCCACGACTGGCTGTGGCGGCTGCGCGGCTTCCTGGACCTGCTGGTGGGCGGCGTGGGGGTGCGGCGAGGACGGCCGCATCCCGATCGGCTCCGCGTGGGCGATGCCCTCGACTGGTGGCGGGTGGAGGCCTTGGAGCCGGGGCGGCGGCTGCGGCTCTTCGCCGAGATGAAGGTGCCGGGGCGGGCGTGGCTCGAGTTCGAGGTCACGCCCGAGGCGTCCGGGTCCTGCATCCGACAGACGGCGAGCTTCGACCCGCACGGTCTCCTGGGGCTGCTCTACTGGTACGGCATCTATCCTCTGCACGCGCTCGTCTTCCGCGACATGCTGGCGGGCATCGCGCGCGCGGCGCGAGAGGAGGCGAGCTCGGGCGGGCGGATTCCATGGCGGGCCGACGCGAGCGGCTGACGCCGCTGGCCCGGTCGCGGGCGGACGACCGCGAGGTGACCGTCTACGTCAAGGGCTTCCTGAGCCGCGGCGAGCGGCCCGAGCACTTCGACGCCTGGCTCGACGCGCACCGCACGCTCGAGGTGACCCGCGGCTGGGGGCCGCGCGTGCTCGGCTGGTCGTGGGAGACGGGGCGCCCGGGGAGGCCGCCGGTACCGGTGGCGAGCGCGGCGAAGCTCGCCTGGGACGTGGCGCGGCGGCTGCGGGG
>JBFGJV010000022.1:0-22861 GCA_041577015.1 Myxococcota bacterium | reverse complement strand
CTTCCTGTACCTGAACCAGATCTACTTCGGCGACGGCGCCTGGGGGATCGGCGACGCCGCGCGCACCTACTTCGGCAAGACCGTGGATGCGCTCACGGTTTCCGAGGCGGCGCTGCTGGCGGGGCTTCCGAAGGCGCCCTCACGCTACTCCCCCTCCGCGCGGCCCGACGCCGCCGAGCATCGACGCAGCTACGTCCTGCGCCGCATGCACGAGGAGGGCTACCTCGACGAGCCCGCCTACGAGGAAGCCCTGGCGAATCCGCCCGAGATCCGGGGCCCGCAGGAGGCAGACGACTTCGAGGTGGCGCAGCACTTCACCGAGGAGGTGCGGCGCCGCCTGTTCGAGCGCCTCGGCGGCGAGACGGTGTTGCGCGGCGGGCTCGTGGTGGAGACGACGCTCGACCTCGACGTGCAGCACGCCGCCGCGTCGGCCGTGCGACACGGCCTCGAGGCGCTGGACCAGCGTCAGGGCTGGCTCGGACCGCTGCACCAGGTGAAGAAGGAAGAGATCCCAGCGGAGCTCGAGCGGCTCGCCGCGGAGAACGAGCTCGCGCCCCGGGAAGAGGAGGCCGAGGCAGAGCTGGCTCAGCGCGCGCTCTGGGCGGAGGCGGAGGGGCGTCCGCTGCTCGGCGTCGTGGTGGCGGTGGACGCGCGTGGCGGCAGCGCGCGCGTGGCCTTTGCGCCGGATCGGGAGCTCCCGGTGCGTCTCGAGGACCTCGAGTGGGCGCGCATGCGGCGGGACAAAGATCGCCTCAAGACCGCCCTGGGACGCGTGCTGAGCGTCGGGGACGTGGCCCCCTTCGTCGTGGCCCGGGCCGAGGGCGAGAACGGCAAGCCCGGCGCGGCCCGGGCCCTGCTCTACCAGGAGCCGCGGGTCGAGGGCGCGGTGCTGAGCTTCGAGCTGGAGAGCGGCGACGTGCTGGCGATGGTGGGCGGCTACGACTTCGCGCGTAGCGAGTTCAACCGCGCCGTGCAGGCCGCGCGCCAGCCCGGCTCGGCCTTCAAGCCCATCATCTACGGGGCGGCGCTGCGTCGCGGCTACACGCCGGTCACGATCATCCACGATCGACCCCTCGTCTACTCGGACCCGGTGACGGGCTTCACCTGGCGTCCGGAGAACTACGGGCGTCGCTTCCTGGGACCGATCCCCCTGCGCCAGGCGCTGGCGCGCTCGGTCAACAACGCGACGATCCACCTGCTGCGGGACGTGGGCGTGGGCGAGGTGATCCGCTTCGCGCGCAGCCTGGGCATCCGCTCGCCGCTCGAGCGCGACCTCTCCCTGGCGCTCGGCTCCAGCCCCGTCTCGCTGCTGGAGCTGACGCGCGCCTACGCCGTGTTCGGGACCGGCGGGCGTCTGGTGGAGCCTCGCTTCGTGCGCCGTGTGCTGGACCGGGACGGCAACGTGCTGCTCGAGAACCTGCCGCTCGATACCGCGGCGGACGTGCCCGAGGCGCCGGCTGCGGTGGCGGCGGGTGCGGAAGACGGCGACCAGGCCGGGGCTCCGGAGGAGACGCTCGAGGTGTCCGCCGAGGAGATGCCGGCGGCCAGCGACGGCACGGTGATTCCGCCCACCCAGGCCTTTCTGGTCGCGGATCTCCTGCGCGGCGTGGTGGAGGATCCGCGCGGCACCGGACGCCGGGCGCAGGCCCTGAAGCATCCGGTGGCGGGCAAGACCGGGACCACCAACGACCAGGGTGACGCCTGGTTCGTGGGCTTCTCGCCGAGGGTCGCCACCGGCGCCTGGGTCGGGTACGACGAGCGGCAGGTGCTCGGCCCCGGCGAGACGGGCGGTCGGGCCGCCCTCCCGATCTGGATCGAGGTGATGCACGCGGCGCTGGCCCGGCGGCCGGGACAGGGCTTCCCGGTGCCCCCGGGCATCGTCTTCGCGCGCGTGGACCGGGACACCGGGCTCCTCGCCGAAGGATCCGGCGAGGACACCGTCTTCCAGCCCTTCCTGGCCGGGACGGAGCCCACCGAGACCGCGGCACGATCCGTGCCGGACTCCCAGTCCCGCCGACGGCTCCGCCTAGATTTTTAGGGTCCGGCGGGCTACCGACGGGGGCGTGGGGGTGGAGCGCGCGGATCCGGCTCGTCCGAAGGCGCGGGGGCGCGCTGCCGAGCCTGCGTCGGCGAGCGAGTCCGACCTCACCGACCTGCTGGTGTCCGTGCTGGCGCAGCTCGCGCACGAGACGGGCGCCCGCCGTGCGGTGGCGTGGCTCGCCCCCGGCACCGGAGCGCCGGTCGCCGCCACGGCGCGGGGAGGCGAAGACCTGCCGCAGAGCCTGACGCCCGCCGGCTTCGCGGCCCTGGCGGCGGGGGAGCGCGCGCGCGACCTGGCGAACGCGCGCCTGCCCGAGGCGGCCCGCCAGCTCGTGGAGCGCCACGGCTTCACGGCGGCCGTGGCGGTGGACGGCAACGGACGCGACGCGAGCGCGGTGATCCTCCTGGAAGGGGGGGCCGAAGCCCGTGGCGTACGGCCGCGCGCGCTCGCCGCCCTCGAAGCCGCCGCCCGGCGCGTCGCGTCTCCCATCGCGGCAGTGCATGCGGCACGGCGGCTGGCGCAGCTCGACGCGGACGTGCTGCGGCTCGACCGGCTGGCCGGCATCGGTTCCCTGCTGGCCGAGATCGTGCACGAGGTGCGCAATCCGCTGGTCTCGGTCAAGACGTTCCTCCAGCTCCTGCCCGAGAACCTGGACGACGTGGAGTTCCGCGAGAACTTCCTCTCCGTGGTGAACGACGAGGTGGGGCGCATCGAGCGCCTGCTCGACGCCGTGCTCGAGCAGGCGCGCCCGGCGCAGCTCGGCTCGGAGGCCGCCCGGCGCGGCTCGGTGGGGCAGGCGCTCGAGACGGTGGCCGGGCTGCTCGCCCACCGCGCCGCCGACGCCGGCGTGGAGCTCGCCGTGGACGCGTCGCCCGAGCTTCCGCCCGTAGCGCTCCCCACGGACGCCCTGCGTCAGGTGGTGCTGAACCTGGCCACGAATGCCCTCGAGGCCACGAGCTCGGGCGGTGACGTGCGGCTGGCGGCGCGCTCCCTGGGACACGCCGTGGAGACGAGCGTGGCCGATCGCGGTCCCGGCGTCCCGGCGGCGCTGCGCCGGCGGGTCTTCGAGCCCTTCTTCTCCACCAAGCCCGGTCGTCCCGGTGGGCTCGGCCTGGCCATCTCGCGTCGCATCGTGGAGGAGGCGGGCGGGACGCTCGCCGTCGTGGAGCGCTCCGGCGGCGGCGCCGTCTTCCGGGTGCGCCTGCCGGCGAAGCCGGACGCGGCCGACCGCTAGAGCGCGACCCTACGGCGGCGACGCCCCGAGCCAGGTCGCGATCTCCGCGCCGAGCGGGGCCAGCCCCGCGGTGAAGAAGTGGTCGGCGCCGGGAATGCCCACGAAGCGGACGCTCGCGTGGTGCTCGGCCCAGCCGGCCAGCGTCTCGGCCGGCGCCAGCCCGTCCTCCGAGCCGCCGAGCAGCAGCACGGGCCGTTCCAGCCCGGCCACGCCCTCCTCCTGGAGGAGCGCCGGGGGCGGTGCCACCAGGACGAGACGCGTGACGCGCGGCTCGCGCCGGGCGACACGCACCGCGGCCACCGCCCCGAACGAGTAGCCCGCCGCCACGAGACGCCCGGTGACCGTCTCCCCCAGATGCTCCAGCGCCGCGGCGAAGTCCTCGTCGGCGTGTGCGGACGTGCCGCTCGGCGTGCCGGAGCTCGCGCCCACGCCGCGCCAGTTGAAGCGCAGGGACGCCAAGCCGGCCTTGTGGGCCGACCAGGCCATCTCCGCCACCACCGGCGACTCCATGCTACCGCCGTAGAGGGGATGCGGCGCCGCGATCACGATGCCGTCGGCGCGGGCGCCCTGCGGCGAGGCGCGAAAGATGCCGTCGAGCACCAGCTCGGGTCCCACGGTGGCCACCGCAATCGCCACGGCGCGTTCGTCCAGCTTGATGCGCATGGATCCCCCGATTCTGGCGTCCGCTTCGACGCCGAGGCTACTCTTCGCACCCATGCCGCGCGAGAGCCTGACCGCCCGGCGCACCCGCGCCGCTCGCATCGTGAAGCGTCTGGGTCGCGCCTATCCCGACGCCCGCTGCGCGCTCGACTACCGCAATCCCTGGCAGCTCCTGGTGGCGACGATCCTCTCCGCCCAGTGCACCGACAAGAAGGTGAACGAGGTCACGCCGGCGCTCTTCGCGCGCTTCCCCGAGCCCGAGGACCTGGCGAACGCGCCTCCGGCGCAGGTGGAGCGCCTGATCCGGCCCACCGGCTTCTACCGCCAGAAGACGAAGTCGATCCAGGCGGCTGCGCGCGACGTGGTGGAGCGCTTCGGGGGCAAGGTGCCGCGCACGCTCGAGGAGCTCACGCAGCTGCACGGCGTGGCCCGCAAGACGGCGAACGTGGTGCTCGGCGTCGCCTTCGGCGTGCCGGGCATCACCGTGGACACGCACATGAAGCGCGTGACGCGCCGCCTAGGGCTGACGAGCCAGGAGGACCCCACCAAGATCGAGCGCGATCTGATGGAGCTGATTCCCGAGCGCGCGTGGATCGACTTCTCGCATCGCGTGATCCACCACGGCCGGGGCTGCTGCGATGCCCGGCGCCCGGAGTGCGAGCGCTGCCCGCTGCGGCCGGACTGTCCCTGGCCCACGTCGCACGCGGGCCGGGCGCGACGCCGTTGAGCCGGCGCCTCGTGCACCGGGGCCGTGCCTTCTCGTTCTGGCTGGAGGACGCGGCGCTCCCGAACGGCCGCACCGTCGAGCTCGAGGTGGTGCGGCACCCGGGCGCCTCGGCCATCGTGCCTTTCGAGTCGCCCGACCAGGTGCTCCTGATCCGCCAGCACCGCCACGCCGCCGGAGGCACGATCTGGGAGGTCCCCGCCGGCAAGCTCGACGGCGAGGCGCCGGAGGTGTGTGCGGCCCGGGAGCTCGAGGAGGAGGTGGGGCGTCGTGCCGGCCGCCTGGAGCGCCTCGCCACCATCTGGACCACGCCGGGCTTCACGGACGAGCGCATCCATCTCTTCGCGGCCTTCGAGCTGGAGGAGGTGCCCCTCGAGCACGAGAGCGACGAGGTGATCGAGGTGGTTGCCATGCCGTTCGCGCGCGCGCTCGAGCTGGTCTGGAGCGGAGAGCTCTCCGACGCGAAGAGCGCCCTCGCGCTCCTGCACGCCGCCCGGCGCCTCGGCCGCCTCTCGTGAGTCTGGGCGTCGCCTTCGGGGCGCACGTCCATCCCTTCGAAGAGCTGCTCGCGCTGGTGCGTCGCGCGGAGGCGCTCGGATACCGCAGCGCCTGGGTGGACGGAGACGTCTCCATGCTGCCCTCGCGCCCGGAGGCCGAGGTCCTCGACGGCTGGACGGTGACCACGGCGCTCCTGGCCCGAACGACGCGCATCCAGATCGGCTCGATCCGTCTCGTTCACCACTGGGAGACGGCGCGTCTGGCCCAGGCGGTCGCCACCCTGGAGCGCATCGCACCGGGCCGGCTCCGCTTCCTGATCTCGATCGGGGGCCAGCCCGCGGATCGCCGCTTCGGCCTGCCGTCGCTCCCGGCACGCGATCGCATCGCCTGGCTGGACGAGACCTGCACCGCCCTGCGCGCTCTCTGGTCGGGTGAGAGCGTGACGCGCAAGGGGCGCTTCGTGGCCCTGGACGGGGCCCGGGTGCGTCCGATCCCGCGCGGCGGGCGCATGCCCATCGAGATCGCGGCGCGCGGCCCGCGGCTGCTCCAGGTGGTGGCCGCGCACGCCGACCGCTGGGAGGTGAACCTCCCGCCGGTGCAACGCCTGGTGTCCCGCGCCGCCTCGGCTCTGGAAGCCGCCTGTCGCGCCCGCGGGCGCGACCCCGAGCGCATTCCGCGCTCCATGTGGGTGTTCACGCGCCTGGGAGCGAGCCCCGACGAGCCCTCGACGCAGGCCGCCTTCCGTCGCGCCAACCCCTGGTTCCGCGACGTGCGGGACGACGAGCTGGGACAGGCCATCGTGGCCGGCTCCGCGGAGCGCTGCCGGGCGCGCCTCGGCCAGATCCGCCGCGAGCACGCCATCGAGGAGCCGGTCCTCGACCTGACGGGGCTCGCCCGCGACCCCACCGAGGCCGTGCTGCTGGCCCTCGCCCCGCGGGAAAATCACGTTGACGCAGGGACTTAGGGCTCGTAGGCTTGGTTCGCCACCCCCCGGACCCCCACACGGAGATCCACGCTTGTACGGACGCGGCTACCAGTCGGGCGGCATCGGCTTCGGCCCTCCCGTAACGCCCCCGGTCGTGAAGCAGCTCCTGATCGCGAACGCGATCGTCTTCCTGTTCCAGGTGCTCAACCGCGGCGCGCTCGAGCCCGTCTTCAGCGTGGTGCCGGTCGCCTTCTGGCAGGGCGCGCTCTGGCAGCCCTTTACCTACATGTGGCTCCACGGCGGCCTCGGCCACATCGCTGCCAACCTCTTCGTGCTGTGGATGTTCGGCTCGCCGCTGGCGATGGTGTGGGGTGCCAAACGATTCCTGCGCTTCTACCTGAGCTGCGGCGTGGGGGCGGGGCTCATCATCGCGACCTGGCCGGCGCTGCCGGTGCTCTTCGACACGGGCACCCCGCCGGCGTACCTGATGCCCACGCTCGGCGCCTCGGGTGCCGTCTTCGGCGTGCTGCTGGCCTACAGCCTCACCTGGCCCGATCGCACCATCATGCTGATCTTTCCGCCGGTGGCCTTCCGGGCCATCTGGCTGATTCCGCTGCTCTTCTTCATGGAGATCTACTTCGGGCCGCCCAACGTGAGCCACGTGGGTCACCTGGGCGGCGTCCTCGTGGGCTGGCTGCTGCTGCGCCGGCGAGGCGAGGCCCGGATGCTCCCGAGCCTCGACCAGGTGAAGTGGCGCTGGCGTCGCTGGCGGATGCGCCGGCGGCTGCGCGCGGTCCGCAACGACGAAATGCGCTTCCGCAGCCGGTACGACGACGACGAGCCGCGGTTGCACTAGGGATCGACCTTGCCCGAGGCCCGCTCCAGCTCCTTTGCGATCGGCCCGACGCTCGAGGCCGCGGTGGCGGAGGCCGCAGAGGTGCTGGTCGCGGCGCGTCACGCCGTGGCCCTCACCGGCGCCGGCCTCTCCGTGGAGAGCGGCATCCCGCCCTTCCGTGGACCCGGAGGGCTGTGGACGAAGCACGGCGAGCCCCCCATGGACGGCTACCAGCGCTTCCTGCGCGATCCGCGCCGCGCCTGGCAGGAGCGGCTCCAGCCGCGGGAGGGCTGGGCGGTAGCGCTGCGCGACACCCTGGCGGCGGCCAAGCCAAACACCGGCCACGCGGCGCTGGCCGAGCTGGAGCACCGGGGCCACCTCGCGTGCGTCATCACCCAGAACATCGACGACCTGCACCACCAGGCGGGCAGCCGCGCGGTGCTGGAGATCCACGGCAATCACCGGCTGCTGCGCTGCGTGGACTGCGTGCGTCGCTTCCAGCCCGGGGAGCTCGCGATCGATCCCGAACGGCTGCCGCCCCACTGTCCGGCGTGCGGCGGGCTGGTGAAGGGCGACACCGTCCACTTCGGCGAGCCGATCCCGCCCGATGTGCTGCGGCGCTGCTTCGAGGAGGTGGGGCGCGCCGACTGCATGCTCGTGGCCGGGACCAGCGCCACCGTGTTCCCCGCCGCGGACTTCCCGCTCGAGGTCCTGCGCCGGGGCGGCAGCGTGATCGAGGTGAATCCCGACGACACGGAGCTCACGCCGATGGCCACCCACCGCCTGCGAGGGCCGGGGGCCGCGGTGCTGGAGCGGCTGCTGCACCACGCGGCGTCGCGAAAGCCGGCGGAGGCCGCCTCGTGAGCGAGCGCAGGCGAGCAGTCGGGTGCGAAGAGGCCGGAAGCCGCGGGCTCGGCGGGTTCCTGCGCAGCCTGCTCGCGGGCATCCCCTGGCGAGAGCGCGCCGAGGCTACCGAGACGCTGCGGCTCCCGTATCCCGACTCCAGCGCCTTGCGCGTGGACAACCCCAATGGTCGCACCCGGGTGGTCGGGGAGGACCGCGAGGATCTCGAGGTGCGCGTGCTCAAGTGCGCGCGTGCCGAGTCCGAGGCCGCGGCCCGGCGCCTGGTGGAGGCCATCCGCCTCGCCACCGAGGACAACGGCAGCGCCCTGCTGCTCGAGGTCGAGGTTCCCCGGCGCTGGAACCGCCGGGGGCAGGTCAATCTCGAGCTGCACGTGCCACGCACGCTCAGCGTGGACGTCGCGGCCTCGAACGGCAAGGTCTGCATCGCGGGACTGCGGGCGGCGACCCGGGCCCGCTCGAGCAACGGCGCCGTGCGTGTGGACGACGTGATCGGCGACGTCGAGATCTACACCTCGAATGCGAAGGTGTCCTGCTCGGGGAACGCCGGGCGGCTCGTGGCTCGCTCGAGCAACGGCAAGGTCTCGGTGGAGGGGCACAGCGGCTCGGTGGACGCCTCCACCTCGAACGGGCTGATCCACGCGACGCTCGAGGAGGTCGGGCCCGAGGGCGTGCGCCTGGCCACCAGCAACGGACGCATCGTGCTCGTGCTCCCGGAGAAGATCGACGCCGACGTGGACCTGCGCGTGGACAACGGGATCATCCGCAACCAGCGCTCGCTCCACCGCTGCACCCGGAGCAGCGGCGGGCGCCTCGTCGGGACGCTCGGCAAGGGGGGCGTTCCCGTCCGGCTCCGCACCTCGAACGGCTCCATCTCGCTGCGATGACCCGGGCGCTCCCGCTCCTCGCGGCGCTCGTCCTGGCCGCGACGGGCGCGCGCGCCGCGGAGCTGCCCGAGCCGGCGGACTGGTCCAGCGTGGGCGAGGAGGCGGCGCGGCTCCTCTCCGACCTGATCCGCATCGACACCACCAACCCGCCCGGCGGCGAGACGCCGGGCGCCGAGTACCTGGCCGCGTTTCTGGCCCGCGAGGGCATCGCCTCGCAGCTTCTGGCCGCCGAGCCGGGGCGTGCCAGCGTCGTGGCGCGGCTTCCCGCCACGCACCCGGATCCCCGGGGCCGCGGGCCCATCCTGCTGCTCTCGCACGTGGACGTGGTGCCCGCCGACGCCGACGCCTGGTCCTTCCCTCCGCTCTCGGGCTCGATCCAGGACGGCACCGTCTACGGGCGCGGCGCCCTGGACGACAAGGGCCAGAGCATCGTCCACGCCCTGGCCCTGGCCCTGCTCCAGCGTCAGGGGGTGCCGCGCCGGCGCGAGGTCGTCCTGGCGGCGACGGCCGCGGAGGAGGCCGGCGTGGGCCTCGGAGCGGACTGGCTGGTGGAGCACCACTGGCAGGCGCTCGGGCCGCCCGTCGTGGTCTGGAACGAGGGGGGCGTGTCCACGCGCAATGCGCTGCTGGGCGATCGGGTGGTGAACGCCATCGCCACCAGCGAGAAGCGCTCCATGTGGATGACGCTGGTCGCGGAGGGCGAGGGCGGACACGGCTCGATGCCGGTGTCCGGAGGCGCGGTGGAGCGCCTCACGCGCGCGCTAGCGCACGTGGCGCGCCACGCGCGCGCGCCGCACGCGACGGCGACGGTGGGCGAGACGATGCGGCGCCTGGCGGGAGGAGCCGAGTTCCCGCTCTCCTTCGCGATGCGCCACGTGGAGAACCCGTTCGTGCTGCGGATCGTGGCCGCCCGGCTCGAGCGCGACCGCGTGCTGAACGCCATGCTCCGCGACACGATCGCGCTGACCGGTCTCCGGGCGGGTCTCAAGCACAACGTGGTGCCGCGTCGCGCCGAGGCGCGCCTCGACGTGCGCCTGCTCCCGGACACGGATCCCACCGAGTTCCTGGACTGGCTGCGGGCCGCCCTGGACGACCCGTCCATCCGCCTCGAGCTCGAGCCGGATGCGGACGCGGTCCAGTTCACCGCGTGGCGCGAACGCGTGCTCGGCGATCCGGTGGCCCCCGTCCCGCCCTCGCCCACCGAGAACGAGCTGTTTCACGCCCTGGAGGCGGAGCTCGAGCGCGAGCTCCCGGGGAGCTTCACGGTGCCGCTCCAGACCACCGGGGGGACCGACTCCAAGTGGTTTCGTGCGCGCGGCGTGCCCGCCTACGGCTACCTGCCGGCGCTCCTCCCCGAGGAGCTGGTGTCGAGCGTGCACGGGCTCGACGAGCGCATCCCGGTGAAGGAGCTCGAGCGGGCCGTGCGCGTCAGCTACCGCACGCTCGCCCGCCTGGTGCAGTGAATCAGCGGGCCGCGCCCACGGGCTTGCGGATCTCGACGCCGCCGCGCAGGAAGACCACCGCCGCCGGCTCGATCTCCTGAACGACGAGTCCCCCGACCGCATCGCCCTCGCGCAGACGCAGGGGCCCGTCTCGGCCCGCCACACGCACGATCGCCTCGCGCTTCACCGCGTCCGGGTGCCAGGTGGTGCTGGCGATGGACACCTCGGGCAGCGACGCGCGGGCCGGACGCACGGGCGCCGTCGGGGGAGGCGGGGGGGGGCGCGAGGCCACGCGCGAAGACGTGGCCCTCGTCCCGGGCGGACCCGAACCCAGCTCGGTCCCGGGTGTCGGGGGAGGCGGAAGCTTCGGGGCGGAGGGCTCGACCCTGGGCGGGGGAGCGGGCTCGGAAGGCGGGGGCACGAGCGGCGGCGAGACGAGGGGCGGCGCCTCTGGCGCGGGCGGCGGAGCGAGCGAGGGCGCCGCTTGCGCACGCGTCGAAGCGAACGAGGGCGACTCTGGCCCAGGCGCGCTCTCGAACGGCGGCGCGGCTTGCGCCGGTGGAGCAGGGAGGGGAGAGGCCTCGGCCGGTGCGGCACGCGGCATGGTCGGAGGAGGAGGCGGCGCCTTCGCCAGACTCGGGGGCTCGGAGGGCCTCGCCTCGGGCGGACGCAACGGGACGGGCGGCGCGGGCTCCCTGACGCGCGTCGAAGCCGGAGTGGTCGTCTCGGAAGCTCGCGCCTCGACGGGCTCCGGTGCGGTCTCCCGCGCCTCGCGCCAGGGCCCGAAGGCCCACACGAAGACGGCCACCAGGGCGAGACCGGCCGCGGCGATGCCGGCGATCCTCCGGCCCGAGGGCCCTCGGGAGGCCGTGGCCGCGATGCGCCGCCCCACACCGGTCTTCGCGTCGGGGGCCTCGTCACGATCCTCCTCCAGCCTGCGCAGCGCCTTCAGGATCGTGCTCAACCGCTCTCTCCCGACTCGGTCAGACGCGGCACCGCGTAGCGGTCGAGCGCTTCGTAGAGGGCGATCTTGGTGAGCGGTCCCACCCGGCCATCCGTCGTGAGCTGGCGGCGCCTCTGGAAGTTCTGCACCGCGTAGTAGGTGACGTCGTCGAAGACGCCGGAGGGCGGCGGCGAAAGCAGCCCCAGGTCGGCCAGCGCGTCCTGGAGCCACTTCACCTGCTCGCCCCGGGCACCCCAGCGCAGCACCTCCGGGATGCCCTCGAAGTCGCGCCAGATCACGTAGGTCTCGCCGCGCCAGCTCGCCCTGAGCTGCTCGAGGGACACCTCCACCGGCTCGGGCCCCGTCACGCCCGCGAGCCAGGCCCGTTCCGGGCCGAGACGGCGCAGGGCCACGACGCGCGGCACCCCGTCCCGGGACTCGAGCCGCAGCAGGCTCGGGTGGTCCAGGATGCGCAGGAATGCCAGGTTCGCGCGGGGCAGGGTGAGCACGGCGAAGCCCCGGGCGGAGATCTGCCCGAGCGCCTCCGCGAAGGAGAAGATCTCGCCGGTCGCGGGCTCCGCGCCCCAGGCTTCCAGGAGCGCATTGACGGCGTCGGCGGTGGTGGCGCCGGGCGGACGCGACGCCAGCGCGCGGGGCAGATCCGAAACGATGCGCGGCGCCGCCGGCTCGGTCGGAACCTCCGGGACGGGAGCGTCGGCCTCGGCTTCGAGAGCCGCGTCGGCAACGCCCGGGGTCATCGCTTCCGCCGTGCCGTCCTTGGCGCCGCCGTCCTCGGGCGCGCCTGGCTCGGCGTCTGCGACGCCGGCCGCGTCCGACTCGAACGAGACCGGCTCGGGAACCGGCACCTCCGAAACCGGCGCGGGGGACAGGGCCGCGACCCGAGCCGGCTCCGGCTCGGAGGCTGCGAACCTCCCCCAGAGCGCGGCCACGCCCAACCCGACCGCGACGAAGGCCACGAGCAGCGCCGCGACGGGTGCCGCACGCCGGAGCGCCCGCGCCCGGCGCCGCGCCTCCCCGCGCAGCTCCCGATCGGCGCGCCGCACCAGGTCCGGGCCGATGCGCTCGGTTCCGTCCGCATACCCCGCCAGCAGCGCACGGTCGCAGAGCAGGTTCACCAGACGCGGCACACCCCCGGAGCGCCGGTGCACCTCGCGCAGGGCGGGCTCCGTCAGCAGGTCGCGCTCCTCGCCCGCGGCCACCTGGAGCCGGTGACGCACGTACTCCCGCGTCTCGCGCGGCGCCAGGGGCACCAGGCGCCAGCGGACGCCGATGCGCTGCCGGAGCTGCCGCAGCGAGGGCGAGGCCAGCATCGCGTCCAGCTCGGGCTGCCCCAGCAGCAGGATCTGGATCAGCTTCTCGCTCTCGGTCTCCAGGTTCGAGAGCAGGCGGATCTGCTCCAGCGTCTCGGGCGAGAGCCCCTGGGCC
This sequence comes from Myxococcota bacterium, assembly GCA_041577015.1. Lineage (GTDB taxonomy): Bacteria > Myxococcota_A > UBA9160 > UBA9160 > PR03 > JBFGJV01. The sequence goes on along the minus strand of JBFGJV010000022.1, from coordinate 10,365 downwards.
TCGTCCACGATGAGCAGCACGCGCTTGCCCTCGGCCCGCTTGGTCAGGAGAAAGCGGTTGAGTCCCTCCACCAGCTCGCGCACGGTGCCGCGCTCGCCCTGGATGCCCAGCTCCAGGTGCATGGACTCGAGCAGCTCCTGCGCGGTGAGCTTCGGGTTGAACAGGAAGGCCACCTCGACCTCGGTGCCCAGGCGGCGCAGCAGCGCCCGACACAGCGTGGTCTTCCCGGTCCCTACCTCGCCGGTGACCGCAATGAAGCCCTCGCCCTGCTCGATGCCGTAGAGCAGGTGGGCGAGCGCCTCGCGGTGGGACTCCGCCAGGTAGAGGAAGCGGGGATCGGGACTCAGCGCGAAGGGCTTCTCGCGCAGTCCGTAGAACGCGGTATACATGGCCGGTGGCTGCAACCCCGTGAAAGTCGAAGAGTATCACCCGGCCCGGGGAATGGAAACGGCCGTCGGCGTGGACGCCGGCGCAACCCTGGCGAAGCTGACCGTAAGGACCGGCCCGGAGCAGCCCGAGTTCCGCCTGGTCCCCTCCCACGCCCTCGAGGCGGTTGCCGAACACGTGCACGCGGCCCGACCCGAGCGCGTGGGACTGACGGGTGGAGGCGCCGCCGAGCTGGCCGCGCGCCTCCGCGTGGAGAGCACGCACGTGAACGAGTTCGCCGCCTGGGGCTCGGGAGCGGCTGCGCTCCTGGCTCACGACGGCGGGGCCCCGGAAGGGCGCTACCTGCTGGTCTCCCTGGGCACCGGGACGTCGGTGCTGCTGGTGGACGGCATGTCGGTGACGCGGGTGGGCGGCACGGCCCTGGGCGGCGGCACCCTGCTCGGTCTGGCCGTGGGGCTCTTCGGACCGCGCGAGTTCGACGAGCTCGCCGGGCTGGCGGTGCGCGGCCGTCGGGCGCAGGTAGATCTGCGGGTCTCCGACATCTACCGCGCCGGAGAGATCCCGCTGGCCGGAGACCTGACCGCAGCGAACTTCGGCAAGCTGGGGGCGCAGAGGGCGTCGGGCGAGAAGCCGACTGCCGAGGACCTGGCCCACGCGCTGATGGGGCTGGTGGGCGAGAACGTGGCCCTGGTCTGCGCCGGGCTCGCGGCCGCGCACCAGGTGCGCCGCATCGTCTACGCCGGCTCCACGCTGCGCGGCAACCCGACGCTCGTGCAGATCCTCGAAACCGTCACCCGCGCGCTGGGCCGCGAGCCCCACTTTCTGCGCGATGGCGAGTTCGCGGGCTCGCTCGGGGCCCTGCTGCTGGCGGACCAGGCCGCCTGAGCCTCAGGGCGCCACCAGACCGGCCCGGATGGCGAAGCGCACCAGCAGCGAGACCTTGTGGAGGTTCAGCTTGTCCATCAGGTTGGCCCGGTGCGACTCCACCGTCTTGAGCGAGACGCCGAACAGCTGGGCGATCTCCTTGCTCGAGTGCCCCTCGGCGATCAGCTGCAGCACCTCGCGCTCGCGCCCGGTCAGCACCGCCAGGCTCGACGCCCCCGCATCACCCGGCCGTGCGATGGCGTCCACCACCTGCTGAGCCACCTGCGGAGAGAGGTAGGAACGACCCTCGCGCACGGCGTGGATCGCCTCCACCAGCTGCTCGCCCGGCGCGTTCTTCACCACGTAGCCGCTCGCCCCGGCGCGCAGCGCCTCCTCCACGTAGCTCCGGCTCTCGTGCATGGAGAGCGCCACGCAGCGCGTCCCGTTGCCCATCTTGTGGATGCGGCGAATCGCGTCGATGCCCGAGAGTCGTGGCATCCAGATGTCCACCACGCAGACGTCGGGATGCGTCTGCTCCGCCAGCCGCACGGCCTCCTCGCCGTCCGTCGCCTCCGCCACCACCTGGAAGCCCTCCTGGGCCTCCAGGATGCGCCGCAGACCTTCTCGTACGATCCGATGATCGTCCGCCAGGAGAATCGTGGTCCCCATGTCGCGTCTCCCCTCTGCTCGCGAGTCGAGCGTTTCCGTGACGCTGCAACCCGGTCATCGGCGGAGACGCGTGGCCCATGATCCGTAAATCCCTGGATTTTATTGTCTTTTTACACTTGCGCTGAGCCGTGTAAAACCTGGGATGGCTTGCGCCTTTACGGCGAGGCTGAAATCAGGGTTTTCACGGAGCCCGCGGCTCTAGGGCGCGATCAGGCCCTCGCGGATGGCGAAGCGCACCAGCCCGGACACCTTGTGGATGTCGAGCTTCTCCATCAGGTTGGCCCGGTGCGCCTCTACCGTCTTCAAGGAGACGCCGAGCTGGGTGGCGATCTCCTTGGAGGTCAAGCCCTCGGCGATGAGCTGGAGGACCTCGCGCTCGCGCTCCGTCAGGGCGGCGAGGGGTGAGGACTCGGGCGTGCCCGGGTGCGCCAGCGCGTCCACCACCTGCTGGGTGATCGACGCCGAGAGGTAGCACTCGCCGCGGTGGACGGCCGCGAGCGCGGCCATCACCTCGGTGGCGGGCGCGTCCTTGAGGACGTAGCCGGCCGCCCCGGCACGCAGCGCCTCCTCCACGTGGCTGCGGGACTTGTGCATGGTGAGCACCAGCACCCGCGTCGTGCCCGGCAGCCGTGCGATGCGACGGGTGGCCTCGATACCCGAGAGGCGCGGCATCCAGACGTCCATCACGACCACGTCGGGAGTCAGGCGCTCGGCCAGCTCCACGGCCGTCACGCCGTCCTCGGCCTCGCCCACCACCTCGAAGCCGTTCTGGACCTCGAGCAGCTTGCGCAGCCCGTCCCGCACCACGGCGTGGTCGTCTGCCAGGACGATTCGGATCTTCACGGCGCTCGCCCGCTCCAAGGGGGGAGTCTACCGGCCCGGCACCCGGCCCACGATCGGGACTTCTACCAAGGCGGGGTGTCCGAATGCCCGAGGCGGCGAGGAATTCTTGGGGCCAGAAGCAGCCGGCCGAGGCCCGGGAAGGCCTCGGCCGGTGGAAATCCAGGTCGGACCCGGAGGTCGGGCGCGACCGTCAGTTGCTCGGGCGGTCGGGTGCCCGGGGAACCGGCTCCGTGGCGCCCTCGTCGGGACGGGCGATGGAGCGGACCACGCGCTGGGTCCGGGCGATCGCCGCGCGCTGGACGCGAAGCTCCTCGGTCTGGGCGGCGACCTGACGCTCGAGCCGCTCGCGCGCCTGCACCATCTCGTCGAGTCGGCTCTCGAGCTGGGCGAGACGCTGCTCGAAGTCCTGGAGGTCACCCTTGTCCGCGCCCGGTCCCTGAGGTGCGGGCGCTTCGGTCATCGAGAGCGGTGTGATGGGCATCGAGGCCTCCTTCGGGGTCGGCTCGAGTTCCGGCTCGGGAATCGAGGGCGGCGGCTCCGGGGCCGCTGCGAATTCGGGTTCCTCTGCTTCGGGCTCCTCCGGCGCTTCCGGCATGGCCATCACGGAAGGCTCGGGCTCCACCTCGGTCTCCTCGGTCTCGCCGGAGAGGCTGAACTCCTGGTCCTCCATGAACGAGCTGGCGAGCACCTCGTCCTCGCCGCGGCGCCGCAGACGCAGGAAGGCGAGCACCGCCACCAGAAGCGTGACGGCGATCGCCACGATTCCGGTCGTGCTCCGGAAGAAGCCGGTGATGCCACCTGCGGAGCTCGCGGTGTCCGCCATGGGGTCGTCCGCAAAAGGCGTGCGCGCCGAGCCGGGCTCCCGGTCCGGCCGCAGCGCCGGGGCGCCAGCCGGAGCCTTCGGAAGCTCCATCCCCAGGAAGGGATCCTCCTCGGACGGCTCCTCTTCGGCCTTGGCCAGCTCTGCAAGCTCCGGGGCCTCCCCGGCGGGCTTGTCCCCCGCGGCCTCGGGCATCTTCGCAGCCTCGGGCGCCTTCGCGGCCTCAGGCGCCTTCGGAGCCTCGGGCGTCTTCTTGGCCTCCGGGGCGGAGGCGTCCGCCGGCTTGTCGCGCAGGGCCAGGGCCGCGGCCTTCTCCAGGGCCTCGGGTGCCGCGTCGGGGAGTCCACCCGCCGCCTTCTCCAGGCTGTCCTTCGCCGCCGCGGCGCGCTCCGTCGCGGACTTCACCGACGTCCTGGCCGTCTTGGTGACCGTCGGGGTCGGCGCCGCCGTCGGCGTCTTGGCGGGCTCCGGCGCCTTCTTCGCGGTGGACGGGGCCTCCTGGACCGGCCACGTGGTCGACTCCTTCATGGGCCGCAGGTCGAGGACGATGCGCGTCGGGCGCGAGAGGATCATCTCGGTCACGTGGACGTCGCGATCGCGCAGACCGATGCGAATCGTGGAGCCGCGGCTCGTGGGCTTCACCTCGACCGTGCTCACCAGCCCGCTCTTCGACGAGGGCACCAGCTTGGCGGCGCTCTCGGCGTCGAGCTCCAGCAGGAGCTCGGCGGCACCGCCCGCGCGCGGCTCCTGGAGGCGATAGCCCGCCGGTCCGTCCAGCTCGAACACGACGCGCGTGAATCCCGGGTGCGTGCCCAGGCGCACCTCGGACAGGCGGGTGGCGTCGGCGGGCATCGCCGCGAGGAGCAGCCAGGCGACTGCGCTCGCGAGCCCCGCGACCCGACCGATTGCTTGGAAGCCAACGGAGAGACGGGCCTTCATGGCTCGGTTTCCCCTCCTCCTCGTAGCCGCTCCGGGATCGAAGACGCCGGACCGTGGTCCATGGTCTTCTCGGCCGGCTCGGGCTCCGACTCGAGCCCTTTTTTCCTTGGCAACGACCCAGTTGGCCCGACCCGGCTCACACGCCCTGCGGGCGCCCACCGGATCTGCCCGTGGGAGGATTCCAGTGGTGCCCATCATAGGGAATTTCGCGGAAAAGGCGGGGGGTGGATCCGACAGGGGTGAAGAAGCCCCACGGCTCAGCCCTCCGCCTGGAGCAGCGTGCGGCACTCCTCCAAGGCTCTTCGGATGCGCGGGCCGTACCACGACACCCAGGTGCCGTCGATCAGATGGATGCGTCCGTCCCGAGCCGCGGGGACGTCGAGGCCGGCCAGCTCCTCGGCGTCCTGCAGGCCGAAGGCGTAGGGCTCGTCGGGCAGCAGGATCACCTCCGGCGCGGCGGCCTCCACGTCCGCGAGCGTCACCACCGGGTAGCGCCGCTCCCGGCGCGCGGCGAAGACGTTCTCCCCGCCCGCGAGGCTCAGCAGGTCGTGGGCGTAGGTGTCCGCCCCGACGCTCATCCAGGGGTCGCGCCAGATGGGACAGAAGAAGCGCGTGGAACGCTGCGGGCGTCGGGCCTCCGCCACCGCCTGCTCCACCGGCTCCACCAGCGCGGCGATGGCGCGTCGTGACGCGCCGAGCTCCGCCAGCTCGCGCAGCACGCGTGCGCCCTCGCGCACCGTGCGCGGATACGTCACCCAGACGCGCAGGCCCGCCCCGCGCAGGGCCTCCACCACCCGGCGCGTGTTCTCCTCGTGGTTGGCGATCACGAGATCCGGGCGCAGCGCCACCACCTTGTGGGGATCCGCATTCTTGGTGCCGCCCACCTTGGGAAGCTTGGCGACGCCCTTCGCCGGGTGCACGCACCAGTCGGTCACGCCCACCACGCGCGCGCCCAGGCCCAGCTCGAAGAGCGCCTCGGTCAGGCTCGGAACGAGCGACACGATGCGGCGCGGCGGACGCTCGAGCTTCACGGCGCGAAGCGCACCTCGAGCGTCCCGTCCCGAAGCCGCGCACCCGCCAGCGGACGCCCCACCACCGACGCCGGCAGCGCCACGCGGCGACGGGCGTCGCGCACCCGCAGCAGCAGGTCGGCGCCGTGGAGCGCCACGTCCACCTCCTCCTTGGAGACGTTCGGGAGATCCACCTCCAGCACCGGCCGGCCGCCCCGGCGCGCCAGGCGGATCGGACGCACGCGGGCGAAGACCTCGGCCGGGTCGCGGGGACCGTACACCTCGCGCGCCAGCGTCCGCAGCGCCTCCGCGCCCGCGACCTCCCGCGGGTGGAGCGGCGCCTGGAGCAGGGGAACCGGGAACCCCTCCTCGATCGCAGCCAGCTCGGCGCGCTCGCGCGCCGCCCAGCGCGCGAACCAGCCTCGCGCGGCCTGCGGCGGCAGCACCCGGTTCACGATCACCGCGTCCGTGGCTACCCCGTAGAGCGAGAGGTAGGCGAAGGAGCGCCGCGTCTCGTCCACCACCACGCGCGCCGGGTTGGTGACGAGCCGCGCGCTGGTGCGCTCGGGATCCAGCAGGATGCGGCGCACGTCGTCCACGTCGCGATAGAGGCGCTCGAAGGCGGTGAAGACCTCCTCGCCCGGGATCCAGCCGGTGCCCCCGGCGCGCTCGAAGAGCGGGCGCAGCCAGCGCGCGCCGCGGCGCTCCAGCTCGAAGAAGTTGTCCATGAAGATGCGCAGGGCGTCCGGGAAGCGCAGCATGCGCAGCGTGGCGCCGGTGGGGGCGCAGTCCACCACGCAGACGTCGAACTCGCCCAGCGCCTCCGCCTCGCGCACGGAGCGCAGCGCTACCAGCTCCTCCAGGCCCGGGAAGACCAGCAGCTCCTCGGCGACGAGCGGATCGGCATCGGTGCGCAGCAGGTTCCGCAGCCAGCCCTGGATCTCGCTCCAGGAGCGCTCCAGCTCCGTGAGCGCCTCCACCTCGCGTGCCACCACGCCCGGCGCCACCTCCACGGCGCGCGTCCCAACCCGGCAGCCGAAGGCATCGCCCAGGCTGTGGGCGGGATCCGTCGAGATGAGCTGCACGCGGTGACCGTGCCCGGCCGCGCCGAGGGCGGTGGCGGCGGCGAGGCTCGTCTTGCCGACGCCCCCCTTGCCGGTGAGCAGAACCACGCGCACGGCTAGGCCCCGCCCCCCTCGCCGGGCGCGAAGCGCACCACCAGACGGTCCGCGCGCAGCCGCGCGCCCGCAAGCGAGAGTCGCGCCAGCCGACGCGGCAGCGAGATCCGGCGGCGGCGCGCGCCGCTACGGATCACCAGCTCGCCATCCAGCTTCGCCACCTCCAGGGCGTCGCGCTCCGCGTGGGGGAGCGGCAGGCTCACGCGGCCCCCGTCTCCGACGCTCTCGAAGCGGATGCCGCCGGTGCGGGCCAGGAGCGCGTCGGGGCGACCGTCCGCGAAGAGCGCCTCGCCGTGCGCGGCCAGGGCCTCCACGCCCATCACCTCGTCGGGACGGAGCGGTGCACGCAGGACGGGGAGCGGCGCGAAGAGATCCTCCACCTCCTGGCAGCGTTCGGTCTGCACGCGCGCCCAGTCCCGGAAGTGCTCCTCGTCGGCGGCCTCCTCCGGGAGGAGACGGTTCATCACCACCGCATCGCAACGGATCTCGAAGAGCGAGAGATCCGTCCAGGCACGCCGCGCCTCGTCGATGACCATGCGCTCGGGCGTCACCACGAGGCGCACGCTCGTGGTCGGCGCCGTCAGGCGTCGCTGCACCTCGCGCAGCCGGCGGTAGAGGAGCTGCTCCGCGTCCCGGAAGACCGCGCCTCCCGGGAGCGGCACCGGGGCCACGGCGCGAGCCAGGGGCGTCACCACGGTGGCCAGCGCGCGCTCGAGCTTGAGGATCACGCGAAAGGCGCCGCGCGCCATGTCGGGGAGCGTCATCAGGCGCAGCGTCGAGCCCGTGGGCGCGCAGTCCACCACCAGGAGATCCCAGCGGCCGCTGCGCGCCTCGCGCTCCACCACGAGAAGCGCCGCCACCTCCTCTGCGCCGGGAAGCAGCGCGAGCTCCTCGGCCACCAGCTCCTCGATGCCCTGGTGGCGGAAGAGGTCCACCAGGTAGGCGCGGATGCTCTCCCAGTGGCGCGCGAGCTCGGCGCGGGCGTCCACCTCGAGGGCGTGGAGGCAGTGTGCCACCGCGACGGGATCCGGGCCCAGGCGATGTTCGAGGACGTCGCCCAGGCTGTGGGCGGCGTCCGCGGAGAGCACCAGCGTGCGACGCCCGTGCGCCGCCGCGCACGCCGCGGTGGCCGCGGCGGTGGTGGTCTTGCCGACGCCACCCTTGCCCGTGTACAGGACGACCCGCACCCGGGCACGGTATCACGCCGCCTCGGCCGCGGGCCTCTCCACCCGTCCGTGCTCACCGACCCGCTTCACGAGTCGCGGCTCCAGGCGCTCGGTCCAACGGTGGTCGCAGCGGGGACACTCGGCGAGCAGCACGACGCCGCGTTCCACCACCTCGTCCGTGCGCACCTCGGCGAAGCCGCACACGAGGCAGCGCGTCAGCGTACGCTGGGGTCGTTCCATCATCGGGGGATCTCCTTCACCGCCGCCGTGGCGGGGCATGGGAGGCGGCCCCGGCTGCCGGGGGGAAACCAGCCTGCGAAACCGTGCTCGGGGGGTGCCGGGACCGCCTCCATGCCTTCCAGTCAAGCAGACCGTCGTGACGACTCCGGTCACATCCCCGGACGCGGCTATGATCTGCCCTCTCGGCCCACCCCCGCGGGTGGAGGCCGGCGCCATGAGGAGCCCGTCATGCCCGTCATCCCCGCCTCCGAGCTCGTGGCGCGTGCCAAGTCCGCCGTCCAGACCGTCTCCTGCCAGGAGGCCGCGGAGCGCCTGGCGAAGGAGCCCCACCTGCTGCTGCTGGACGTGCGGGAGCCGGAGGAGCACGCGCGTGGCGCCGTGCCGGGTGCGATCAACGTGCCGCGCGGCCTGCTCGAGATGAAGATCGCGACGATCGACTCTGACCCCGAGCGGGCCATCCTGATCCACTGCGCCGGTGGCGGCCGGGCCGCACTCGCCGCGAGGACGCTCGGGGAGATGGGCTACGAGAACGTCGCCGCCGTGGACGGCCCCTTCGACGAGCTGGCCGCCTGCTGCGCCGCCCCGGGGAGCTGAGCGTGCCCGAGCCCGAACGCAAGCGTACCTGGGTCACGCACTGGGAGGCGTCCGCCGCGCCGGCGAGCGGCGCCTGGGCGGAGAAGCGGCGCCTGGCCTCGGCCATGCGCCTCGTGATCGAGCGCCTGGTGACGAGTGACGCTCCCGAGGACGAGCTGTCGCGCGCCGCGGACGCCCTCGAGGGCTACGCCGACCGTCTCGCCACCCATCCGAAGCTCACGCGCTACGAGGGCGTGGCCGAGAGCGCCACCGCCGGCGACGTGCGGGCCTTCTTCGACCAGAGCCCGCTGATCGGGCGGGCCAACCCGCTCTCCCCGCCCGTGGTGCTGCGCGCCGAGGGCGAGCGCGTGCACGGCGAGGTGACCTTCGGCGCGGCCTACGAAGGTCCGCCCGGCTGCGTGCACGGCGGCTTCGTGGCCGCCGCCTTCGACGAGGTGCTGGGCTTCGCCCAGTCCATGACCGGCCAGCCCGGCATGACCGGGACGCTCACCGTGCGCTACCGCAAGCCCACGCCGCTCAAGACCGCGCTCCGCTTCGACGCGGGCGTGGACCGCGTGGAGGGGCGCAAGATCTTCGCCTCCGGGAAGCTCTACGCCGGCGAGCTGCTCACCGCCGAGGCCGAGGGCATCTTCGTGAGCGTGGGCCGCATGCGCTTCCTCGAGCTGATCGAGGAGCGCCTGCGCCGCCAGCAGGGCGAGGGCGCCTAGCGGAGCTCGCGCTTCAGGATCTTCCCCGTCGGGCCCTTGGGGAGCTCGTCGCGGAACTCCACGATGCGCGGGTACTTGTAGGCGGCCAGGTTCGCCTTGCAGTACTCGATCACGTCCTCGTCGGTGAGGGTCTTCCCGGGCCGCACCGCGACGATGGCCTTCACCTCCTCGCCGTGGCTCTCGTGCGCGACGCCCACCACCGCCGCCTCCACGATGTCGGGGTGGGCGTAGAGCACCTCCTCCACCTCGCGCGGGTAGACGTTGAAGCCGCCGCGCAGGATCATGTCCTTCTTGCGGTCCACGATGCGGTAGCGCCCGGTCTCGTCGCGGAGCCCGATGTCGCCGCTGTGGAACCAGCCGTTCTTGAGCGTCTCCTTGGTGGCGTCGGGGCGCTTCCAGTAGCCCTTCATGATGTTGTGGCCGCGGATGGCGATCTCGCCGGTCTCGTTGTCGTCGAGCTCGCGGTCCTGGTCGTCGAGGATCGCCATCTCCACGCCCCAGACCGGCCAGCCGATGGTGCCCGCCACGCGCTCGCGGTCGGGCAGGTTGAAGCTCGCCACCGGCGAGGTCTCCGAGAGGCCGTAGCCCTCCAGCACCGGGACGCCGTACTTCGCCTCGAAGGCCTTCAGCACCTCCACCGGCATGGCCGAGCCGCCCGTCAGGCAGAAGCGCAGCTTCGAGAGGTCGTAGCGGTCCGCCTCCTCGAAGTTGAGGATGGCGAAGTACATGGTGGGGACGCCCGCGAAGAGCGTGACCCCGTCGCGCTGCATGATCTCGAGCGCCTCCTTGGGCCCGAAGCGCGGCAGCAGCGTGAACGAGGCCTCGAGCGCGATGCAGGCGTTCTGGATGCAGGTCATGCCGAAGGAGTGGAAGAGGGGGAGCGTGGCCAGGGCTACGTCGTCGCGGCCCAGGTCCAGCATGCGCGGGATCACGAGCGCGCAGTTCACG
>JBFGJV010000021.1:0-23707 GCA_041577015.1 Myxococcota bacterium | reverse complement strand
CGCCGGGCGCGTCTGGAGGTGCTTCGGGCCACCACCGAGGTGGCCTTCGGCAACCTCGTGGATGCCCGGGCGAGCCTGGAGCGCGCTCTCGTCGCCCAGCCGGGCCTCGAGCTCGACCCCCGCACCACGTCGCCCAAGCTGCTGCGCATCTTTGGGACGCTGGGCTGGCCGGCACGGCAGGCCCGGGCCGTCCGCGTGGACGAGACGCCCGCTCCCTAGCCGCGGATCCCGGGCGCGCCGCCCGGACGCTCAGGGCTGGGGCGCGGGGTCGGCGTCGGCGTCCCGAGCGGGTGCGGCGGCCGTGCTCGCGGATGCGCCGGGCTGCGGGCGCTGGCGACCGACCTGGAGCTCGAGCTCCTTCCGCCACGCGCGTTGCCGGGCGATCTCCAGCTCGAGCTCGCGTCGCTTCTTCTCGGCCCGCTCCTTCTCGGCGCGCAGCCGCTCGCTCTGGAGGTTCGCCAGGCGCTGCTCGAGCAGCCGGTCGCGCTCGGCGGCGAGCTGTGTGGGGAGCGGATCGCCCTGGGCGCTGGGCTCGAACTCGACCGTGACGAGCGCCCGGCCCTCGGTTCCGTCGGCGGCGCGTCCGATCACCTCGATCTGGTTGGAGCCGGAGCGGACCGGAACCAGGGCGCTCCACGCGCCGCCGGCGTTGGCGACCACCTCGCTGGCCGGCTCTCCCGAGCTCACGTTGCGGACGCTCACCTGCTGGAGATCCGCCCGCTGCACCAGGGTCTTGACCACGTCGGCCAGATCGCTCGCCACGCGCACGCGGTTGAACTCGCCGTGGGTGCGATCGGCCACCTCCATCGCGGCGATGGGACGGGCGGCGCCCTCGGGACCCAGCGCGAAGGTGTGGATGCGCACGCCCCAGAGCTCGGCGCGACTGGCCGCCTCCACGGCGGCGTCGACGTTCTCGTCCTGGAGCACCGGATCCCGGGGCTGGCTCGGCTGGGCGTCCGTCAACAGGACGATGATCTTCTCGCTGATGGGGTCGGTCTCGGAGAGGGAGCCCGGCAGGCCGACGAGCTCGGCCGTCGCGTGCTCGATCCCGGCGGCCAGGTTGGTCATGCCCTCGCCCCGGCGCCGCAGCACGCGATCGAGCGCGCCCTCGAGGCTCTCGTAGTCCGCGGTGAGCGGCTGTTGCGTGATGGCGGAGGCCCGGGCGTTCCCCTTGAAGAAGCTCGGACCCGAGCGGCGCGGCTCGCCCGCGAAGGTGACGAGGGCCACGCGCGTGTGGCGCGGATCCAGGCCGCCCAGGAGCTTGCGCACCGCGGCGACCTCGGCGGCGAGGATCGAATCGCCGGGATCCGAGCTCCCGCGTCGACCGCGCACGACGTCCTGGCCGACCAAGCCGTCCCCGTCCACATCGGTGCCGCTCATCTGGTTGGTGGACCGCGAGGTGTCCAGGAGGAACACGACGTCGCGGGGGTGCGACTCGCGAAGCAGCGCGAAGGCGTCGCCGGACAGGAACGCGCCCGTGGGCTCGTTCACCACCGCGTGATCCGGGGGGAACTCGATCCCCACCACCACCTCGGTGTCGAAGACGCCCGCTCCCGCCTCGGGGGCCGCGGAGTCGTCGCGTCGGGTCGAGAGCGGTCCGGCCGCGACGGGGGGCTTCGTCTCGGCCCCGGGCAGGCTCGCGAAGGGCGTGCCGAGACCCCCCTCCAGGGGCACGGCCAGCGCGTCCAGCACCGCGTCGATCGGGGCGGCGGCGGCCCGGAGCTCCCCATCCTCCACCCAGCCGGTCTGGAGGATGCCCACCACCTGTCCCGTGGACTCCCGGAGCACCGGGCCCCCGTCCCAGCCGGTGAGGGAGCCCCCGCTCTCCAGCGCGATCTCGATGCGCTTGCCGTCCACCGCCGTGACCGCTCCCACGCGCTGGTCCTGGTCCGTGCGCGGCGTCACGGGCACGCCCAGGATGCGCACGCGCTCGCCCTCGCCGAGGGGCTCGAAGTCGAGATCGAGCACCTTCACACCCTCGGGCGGGGACTCCGGGGCGAACACCAGGAAGTCGTCGCGCAGCGATCCGAAGGCGTCCGTGAAGGCTCGCCCGGGCTTCGCGTAGAGGCGGCGCGAGTGCGACACACGGCGTGCGCGTCCACCCAGCCAGAAGGCCGCCTGGTCCGCCTCGGCGAGCCGCTCGGGTCCGACCGCGTGGGCGCTGGAGAGGGCGACCACGTGCGACTCCGCCGGCACGTGCACGAAGAACGCCGTGCCGGCCCCGTAGGAGCGGTCGCCGATCAGGATGCGCAGGCGTACCACGGAAATGGCGTCGCCGTCCGTCTCCGCGGCGGCGGGGCCCGCCGAGAGGCCCAGACCGACGAGAACGGCCAGGGCCGCCACGGCGCGCCGCCCGGCCGGGCACCGGGCGCGAAGGCGACGGGGAGAGATCTGCAAGGTGCGCCTCCTGAAAGGAGCCTTCGCTAGGGTCGCTCCGCGTCGCCCTCCCGCGCGGCCGCCTCGCGGGCCGTGCGGAGATTGCGGAGGATCACGATCCGATCCTTTCCGCCGAGCATGAGCGCACTCTCGTACTGCACGATCGCCTTGCGATAGTCCCGGTTGAGGAAGTAGACGTAGCCGAGGTTGTTGAGCGCCGCCTTCTCGTCGCCGCCGCGGCGAAACGCCTCGAGCGCCTCGTCGTAGCGTCCGAGCCGACCCAGGGCGATGCCCAGATTGTTGTGGACCGCGGGATCGCCGGGCTGGAGCGAGGCCGCGCGTCGGAAGACCTCCACCGCCTCCTCGAAGGACTCCGTCATCAGATAGGAGACGCCGAGGTTGTTGTTGACCTCGTAGTTGTGGGGTCGCAGCTCGAGCGCGCGGCGGTAGTAGCCCTGGGCCTCCGGGTGCTGCCCCATGCGGTCCAGCGTCACGCCCAGGGCCGCCAGCGCGATGGCGGCGTTGTCGATCTCCACCGCGCGCATCAGCGAGGCGCGGGCCCGCTCCAGGTCCCCCTTGGCCAGCTCCGCCAGCCCGAGGCCGGTGTGGGCGGTGGTGGATTCGGGATGGCGCTGGGCGAGATCGGCGAAGAGATCGCGAGCGCGCTGCGGGTCGTCACGCAGATGGAGCGCGGCGATCCGAGCCACCGGCGCCGGGTCGCTCCGATCCATCTTGTGCGCCTGGAGGTAGCTCCAGAGCGCACGCCCCAGCTGGCCGGAATCCCGCGAGGCGTCGCCCTCGCGGAGCTTCTGGTCCAGGGTGGGTTCCGGCGTGCGGACGTTCTCCATGTCCTGCGGGGCCCCCTGCAGCCGGTTGAGCCTCAGCATGGACCGGTAGGCCTCCTGGTCGACGCCCGGGGGCGAGGAATCCCGCTCCACAAGGCCCAGGCTGGCGCAGCCACCCAGGACCAGCGAGAGCAGCGGTCCCGCCAGCAGTGTCGCGACGGTACGGCCGCTTCGGGGTCGGGCAGCGAGCGTCATGCGCGTCTCCTCGGAAGCAGCGGTCACTCGAAAATGCCGTTGAAGCGGATCACCGCCGGCGTCAGCAGCACGATCATCGTGGCGAGGAAGATCACCACGGTGGGGAAGATCATCTTGAGCGGCGCCTTGCCGGCGGCCTCCTCGGCGCGCTGCATGCGGCGCACGCGCATGGAATCGGCGTGCACGCGGAGGGCGTCCGCTACGCTGGTTCCGAAGCGGTTGGTCTGCACCAGCAGCGAGACCAGCGAGCCCACGTCCTGCACGCCGGTGCGTTCGGCCAGGCCTCGCAGCGCCTCCACCGTGGCCTTGCCCGCGCGGATCTCGAGGGTCACCAGCTCCATCTCGGCGGCCAGGATCGGGTTGGTCGGCGCGAACTCCTTCGCCACTCGCGCCAGGCTCGCGTTCACGCCGAAGCCGGCCTCCACGCACACCACCATCAGGTCGAGGGCGTCGGGAAGCCCGCGCTCGATCTGTCTCTGGCGCATGCTCCGACGTCGGTCCAACCACCAGCTGGGCATGACGTAGCCGAGGCCGCACAGGGCCAGGGTGATCGAGAGCAGCCGCCAGGACTCGAGGGTGAGCGCGTAGGAGGTCAGCAGGAACAGCGCCGGCACGACGAGCGCCAGCACGATGCGGCTCCCCATGTAGACGCTCACCGCCGAATCGCGCCGGTAGCCGGCGTGCATCAAACGCTCGCGCACGCGGTTGACCGATTCCGTTTCGCGGCTGGCGGAGCTGCTGCCCAGGCTTCCCAGCAGGCGTGCCAGCGGGCCGCGCTTGTGCCCCTCGAGCATCGAGCCCTCGGACGGGAGGTCGCGAACCTGAGCGCCCGATCCGTCGGCCAGGCGGACCAGGCGGCGGCGCGCCGGGCGCTGGCCCACCAGGCTGACCACGCCCAGCACCAGGAGGACCGTGGAGACGAAGACGAGAGCGACGACGATACTCATGGCGCCTCCCTCAGACCCGCACGTCGGCCAGGCGGCGCGCGATCCCGTAGCCCACGGCGCACAGCACCAGGGAGACGGCGAGCGCGGTGTGACCGGTGTCCGTGTAGAGCAGCGGCTCGATGTAGCTGGGGTGCGTCCACACCAGGAGCGCCACGGTGATGGCCGGCCACAGCGCGAGGATCGCGGCCGTCATGCGGCCCTGCGCGGTGATGGCTCGCAGCTTGCCGTGAAACTTGGCCCGCTCTCGGACGAGACCGCCGAGATTGTCCAGAAGCTCCGCCAGGTTGCCGCCCGTCTCCCGCTGGATGAGAACCGCCGTGACGAAGTAGGGCAGATCGGGATTTTCGATGCGGTGGCTCAGGTTCAACAGGGCGGTCCGGATGTCGAGGCCGAACTTGATCTCCTCGGCGACCTGGGCGAACTCGTTGCCGATCGGGTCCTGCATCTCCTCCCCAACCAGGTGGAAGCCGGTCCCCAGGGAGTGCCCCGCGCGCAGCGCGCGTGTCAGCAGCTCGAGTGAGTCGGGGAACTGCTCCTCGAACACTCGCATGCGCTTGCTGGCCTGGGCACGCACCACGATCCATGGCGCGAGGCCCAGGCCCAGGCCGGGCAGTCCCGCCAACAGGTCGTTGGAGACGGCCCCAGCCGCGAACCATCCCACCATGGCCAGCACGCCCGACAGGGTCAGGAATCGCGAGGCGGTCATCGGAGCGCCGGCGCGGTAGAGCAGCAGCTCGATGCGCTTACGGTTCGGGAGCAGGTTCAGCAGCAGGCTGCCCAGCTGCACGCGCCCCTGCTGTGCGGCGCGCAGCAGCGACGTCTCTCGCTCCCCGCCCGCCTGGAGGCTCCCCGCCAGGGCGCGCAGCCGGCGGCGCGCCCGCGTGGTCTCGCCGCTGCGGTTCTCCCGGACGATCGAGACCACGCCTTCCACGGCGAGCACCGTGGCCAGGAACACCAGCACGTAGAGCATCGGGCTCATCAGGATCCCTCCGCCTGTCGGCGGCCGCGGGCCTCGAAGAGCTCCCAGGGAAGCTCGACACCTGCCAGGCGCAGCTTCTCCGCGAACTGCGGCCGCAGGCCGGTCGGCACCACGTCGCCGAGCACGGTGCCGTCCTCCTCGATGCCGTAGCGCTCGTAGCGGAAGATCTCCTGCATGGTGACGACTTCGCCCTCCATGCCCGTGATCTCCTGCAGGCTCACCAGGCGACGCGTCCCGTCGCTGAGGCGCGCCAGCTGGATCACGACGTGGATCGCGGAGGAGATCTGCTGGCGCACCGCCCGCTGGGGCAGGTCCAGCCCGGTCATGGCAACCATGGTCTCGATCCGCGTGAGGGCGTCGCGCGCCGAGTTGGCGTGGATCGTGGTGAGCGAGCCGTCGTGGCCGGTGTTCATGGCCTGGAGCATGTCCAGCGCCTCGGCGCCGCGTACCTCGCCCACGATGATGCGGTCCGGGCGCATGCGCAGGCTGTTGATCACCAGCTCGCGCTGGGTGATCTGCCCCTTGCCCTCGATGTTGGCCGGCCGCGTCTCCAGCCGCACCACGTGATCCTGCTTGAGCTGGAGCTCCGCGGAGTCCTCGATGGTGACGATGCGCTCGTTCGGCGGCACGAAGCTCGAGAGCACGTTGAGGAGCGTGGTCTTGCCCGCACCGGTTCCGCCGGAGACCAGCACGTTGAGCCGCGATTTCACCGCGCCCGCCAGCAGCGTCACGATTTCGTCGGTGAGCGTGCCCAACTCCACCAGGTCCTTCGCCATGAAGGGGTCGGCGGCGAAGCGGCGGATCGAGAGCGTCGGCCCGTCCAGGGCCAGCGGCGGGACGATCACGTTGACGCGCGAGCCGTCCTTCAGGCGGGCGTCCACCATGGGATTGGTCTCGTCCACGCGCCGGCCCACGCTCGAGACGATCTTGTCGATCACGCGCATCAGGTGGGCGGCATCCTTGAAGCGCGCCACGGTGGGCTCGAGCTTGCCGCGGCGCTCCACGTAGACATGACGATAGCCGTTCACCAGGATGTCGTTGATGCTGGTGTCCTCGAGTAGTGGCTCCAGGGGCCCCAGGCCGAACACCTCGTGCTGGATCTCCCGGACCAGCCGCTCGCGCTCGTCCAGCGTGAGCAGCAGCTTCTCCTCGTCGAGAACCAGCTTCGTGGCCAGCGCCACGTCCTCGGCGACGCGCTCCTCGCTGACCTTGTTCATGCGCGAGAGGTCCAGGTACTCGAACAGCTTGTTGTGGACCCGCGACTTGAGGTCCTGGTAGTTGGCCTCGGGCGAGCTCTCGGGCGCCGGCGCGCCGCGCTCGGGCTTGCCCGTGAGCGCCGGGGTGGGGCTCGGCGTCTGGCGCCGCAAGCGGTCAATCAGCGGCATGGCGGGTCCTCCGAATCCAGCGTCCCAGGCGCTCGCGTAGCGGCGGCGTGCGTCGCGGCGGCGGCGCCTTCACGTCGCACCAGCCGTAGGCTTCGCCGGCGAGCTTCTTGTAGGCGGCCCGCAGCCGGCTGCGGGGAGCGGCGTCGGCCAGGGTCCGGCCCTCGTTCACGCAGGCCTGCGCGGTGGGGTAGTCGTTGGGCAGCCAGGCGTCCGGGTCGCGGCCCAGGAACTCCTGGAAGTCGCGGTTCCGGACCGGGGACGCGCTGGTGTAGCGGTTCGCCACCAGGCGGATCTTGTGCAGCGGGTGGCCCAGGCGCTGAAGCAGATCCAGATGCTGGCGCGCGTGCTCCAGGGTCGGGACGTCCATCAGAGTCACCAGGAAGATCTGGTCGGCCACGTCCAGGGCCTTCAGGCTCGGCTCGTCCCAGCTGCGCGGTACGTCGAGGATCACCCAGTCGAAGTCGTCGCGGAGCACCGCCACCGCGCCCTCCACGTGCGACACGCCCACGAGATCGGCGTCCTCCGGACGGCGCGGCGCGGCCAGCACGCGCACGCCGCTGGCGTGGGGCTCCAGGATCGTGTGGAGGTAGGCGGAATCCAGATGCCCGTGTTCCGACGCCAGGTCCGCCACCGTGTAGCGGGGATGGATGTCGTAGTAGAGCGCCACGTCGCCCACCCGCAGGCTCAGGTCCACCAGCGCCACACGCGAGCCCCGGCGCCGCAGCTCGGCCGCCAGCTGGCAGGCGGCGAAGGTGGCGCCGACGCCTCCCTTGGCGCCCATCACCGCGATCACCGGCGCGCGCGCCGACGGCGTGGGCAGCGCGCGCTCTCCCATCTCCAGCAGCAGCCGCTTCACGGCGGCGTGGACGGCGTCGCGCGTGGCGTCGGGAGCCAGGAACTCGCGCGCCCCCAGGCGCATGGCGCGCAGGATCGTACGGCTGTCGTCCTGGGGGCCGGCCAGCAGCAGCAGCGGCCGCGGCGCGGGCAGGCGCTCCAGCAGCTGGAGCACCATCTCGGGCTCCTCGCCAAGCTCCACGAACAGGAGATCCGGCCGCCGCAGGCGCACGGCCTCGGGGAGTGTCCCGGGCCGGGTGAGCACCGCCTGCACCTCCACGTGCCCGGTCTCTTCGAGCACGTCCTGGAGGCCTTCGCGGGCCGAGCAGATCACCGTCGAGAGCTGCACCATTCCTCCTCGCTACTGCACCAACACGGCCCGCTCGGCGCGGGGACCCCCGAAATTGCCCGGGGCCGGTCCCGCCCCGGAGATCCCGCACTGGCTGTAGAGCGCGTGATTCGGGTCGCAGATGAAGTTGCCCTTGATGCGCTTGTTGCTGCCCTTGATCTCGACCTCCCGGATCTCGAAGCAGACCGCTCCCACGATCGCCGCGGGCGAGCCCCCGGCGCAGTGGTCCTGCGTCTGGCAGGCCACCACGGGGAGGCTCACCACCCAGGAGTCCGGTTCGCCGGGCCCGGGCGAGTCGGGAGGCCCGGGCGGCGTCACGGTCGGATGGTTGTCCACACCCTGCGGCTTGCTCGTCCAGACGCCGTTGCCCAGGAACTTGTCCTGGATGTCCTGGATCACCGGGGTCTTCGTCCCGTTGTCGAGATAGACCGGCTCCTCGCCTACCTGCTGGGAGTTCCCGCTGTTCACGATGTCCGTGAGACCCGGCACGCTGACCGAGGAGCTCTGGCCGTCGAACTCGGTCCAGCACGCGTTCTGGTCGGGCGTGGCGAAGAACTCGAGACACGTCGCGGGGGTCACGCCGTCCGCCAGCAGGCACTGGTTCAGCGGCGGGACGGTGATGTCGTTGCAGTCGAAGGTCCCGCTCCCGTTGTTGATCCCGCAGTCGGAGTTGGGTTGGGTGATGGCGCAGCAGTCGATGGCGACAGGCAGGTCCACCTCGCCCGGGGGCCAGGTTCCCTGCCAGCCCAGGAAGGCGGTGGCCTGCGCGCCGATCTCGAACTCGGTCCGGCCGAGCACCCTGGCGAGCACCGTCGTCACCGGCTGGTTCTGCGTCTTGGAGAGATTGGCCTGTACCGTGACGCCCGAGTAGCTGTTGGGATCGCCGGGCACCGGCGGCGGTAGCAGCGGTCCGCTCGGGAGCGTCCACAACCCGAAGGTGAGGTTGCCGCTCGGGATCGACACCGGGTTGCGATCGGCCCGGTTCGCCGTTCCCAGGGTGTCGGCCGCAGCTTCTGCGGCGGCCTGCGTGAAGGCGGTGTTGGTGGAGTTCACCATGTTCACGGCCGCAGCCAGGGCCGCGGCGTCCGTGGCCGCCTGGAGCTCGCTGCGCGCCGCCCAGACGTGGCCCACGTCCGTGGCGAGCGCCGCCATGCCGAACACCGCAATCCCCGCGACCACCACCAGGGGCAGGACGGACCCGCTGCGGCGCTGCTCGCGCCGGAGCTGCTTCTCCGTGCCGTGTTCGCGCGTCATGGCGTTTCGACCCCCCGGTCCTCGCCTCGCCCTAGTCGGTCTGGATCAAGACGGTCGGCGCCGGCGGCTCCTTGAGCGCGCCCTTGCGCTGACCCTCGTAGTAGCGCTGCGCGACGCGCTCCGCCGTGCCCGGATCGAGCCCCACCGGCGCGCTGCCCCAGGGCGGAGCGTCGGGGTTCGCGATCATCGCGGAGCGGTTGGAGAGGTAGGCATCGCCCCAGGTCTGGGCAACCCCTCCGTGGTGCGAACAGCTCAGCATCGGCAGGGCCGCTGCGAGGACCACCCCGACGGCTACGTGACGGATCATCGGGAACCTCCTTCCAGGTCGCTCGGGACGCGGTGGCCGGCCGGACCGATCAGCCCGCCCGCGCCTGCGGGCTCGCGCGGGCTCTGCCCTTCGAGCGCGCCGAGCAGATAGGTCTCGAAGGCGTTGGGCTCGACGAACGAGTCGGTGGGCAGGGGGTGCGGACCGGGCGGGAGCGGCTTCACCAGCCGCGGTGTCACGATCAGGACCAGCTCGGTCTCGCTCTTCTGGAACTGGACGCTGCGGAAGAGGGCGCCCAGGATGGGGACGTCGCCCAGCAACGGGTACTTCCGGATGCTGGACCGTACCCGGTCGTCCAGCAGCCCCGCGATGGCAAAGCTCTGCCCATCGCCCAGCTCCACGGCGGTGGAGGCACGCCGGGTGATGAAGCCGGGCGTGCCGGCGCCCGACAGGGCACTCAAGGCGAAGTCCGGCTCGCTGACCTCCGGCGCCACCTGGAGGTGGATCCGGTCCGGGCCGAGCACGGTGGGCGTGAACTGGACGCCGACGCCGAACTCCTTGAACTCGATCGTGATCGAGCCGGCGGTGGCACCGCCCTGTGTGACCGGGATCGGGACCTCGCCGCCCACCAGGAAGCTCGCCGACTGACCGCTGCGCGCCAGCAGGTGGGGCTCGGCCAGGATCTTGGTGAGCCCCTCCTCTTCCAGCGCTTCGAAGAACGCGGTCAGCGTGAAGGGGCACAGCCCCGAGGTCGAGGAGCAGTTGATGAACTGTCCGATCAGGTTGGCGCGGGGCCCGAAGATCAGGTCGGCGGCTCCGATGGGATCGTCGGAGAGCGCGGAGAGGTTGTCGACGAAGTTGAAGAACCGGAAGAAGTTGCCGTCCGTCACGATCTCCGTGGCAAAGTTCGAAGTCAGGTTGCGGGAGAGGCTGCGCGTCATCTCTGCCACGATCACCTCGAGCATCACCTGCTGGTTCCCGCCCACCTCGAGCACGTTCACCACCCGCTTCTCGGCATCCTCCTGGAAGAAGGCACGCGCCACGGCCACCGCCCGCTCCGCGGCCACTGGGCTCGGTACGGTGCCGCGCAGCACCACCGCCTTGCCGGCGCTCTCCACGAAGATCTCGTCCACGCCGAGCACGCGCCGCAGCTGTCGCTCCATGCTGGAGTGCGTGGTGCCCACCTGCACGTCGATGGCGGCCTGGGGCTCGCCCTGGACGTCCCACAGCACCACGTTCGTTCCGCCGATCCGCTTCGGTACGAAGTGCAGCTCCCGGGGGCTCAGCACCACCACTTCGAGAGTCTTCGGATTGCCCACCGAGATGCGCTTGACCCGGTAGTCGGTCTTCACGAGCACCGACTTGCCGAGCTCCATCTCGAGCGTGCGCAGCACGTCGTCGTCGCGGCTGGCGGCGCTCAGCTCGATCGTCGAGCGACCCAGGGAGGGGATCAGCTCGCTGGTCCGGCTCTGCACGCTCGTCGGCTCGGAGCTCACCGGCTCGTCGGCGAGCGCCGCCGGCGCGGTTCGCGCCGGCACGGCGCCGGCGAGCGCTGCGAGCGCCAGCCCGGCCGCGAGGCATCCGGCTCGTCGGGCCAGCCGGGCGTATCGATCTCGGACTTGGGACATGGCTCCTCCGCTTCGACTCGGGCCGCTACCGCCTTCGGGCCGGGACTCAGAACGATTTGTGGCTGACCTTGGATCCCTGAATCAGCTGCACGCTGGTTCGCGCTCCGTTGGAACGACGCTTCGGGGCCCGCCGGCTCCCGAGCAGGTCCACGACGCTCACCGCGCGGGTGTCCACCTTCTGCTCGTCGGCCGGGTTCCGGAGCGCCAGCTGGAGGCGGCCCTCGTGGGCGGCGTAGGTGAGCTGCTCGGCCTGCTGCGGCTCCACCTCGAGCGTGACGACGTTCACCAGCTCGGGCTCGCCGTTGCGCGCCTCCTCGAGCTTCTGGTCCACCGCCAGCACGCGCACGTCCTGGAGGATGATCTTCGAGAACGGCAGGGCCTTGCGATCGAGCCGCCGCAGCGTGGCGATCACGTCCACGCTCGCGCCCGGCCGCACGAAGCCCGCCACGCCGACGACCGCGTCGACCTTGACCGACATGGCGCGCTTGCTCATGTCGAGCAGCCCGGTGAGTCCTCCCCGGGCGCCCTGCTCGAGCAGCGCGGAGGTCAGCACCGGCTCGCCCGCCACGAGCGGACGCCGCAGCACCCGGCCCTCGGCCTGGGCGAGGTCGCGCAGGCTCTCCGGCGGCAGGTGCTGGGCAGGCCAGGGCACCAGCTCGAGCTTGCGCCCGTCGAGCTCGCTGGCCACGGGCAGGTCCACGCGCGCCACCACGACCGAGGCCATGTCGGCCTCGGGGAGCGGCTCCGGGGTCTGCCCGGCCAGCCAGCGCTCCGTGCTCATGGCCGCGAACAGGCCCAGCAGGATGGCCAGGCCCAGGAACAGCAATCCGCGTCGATTTTGCATCATTCGTCCTTTCTCGGACTCTTCTTCCCCGGATGCCTACTCGTTGCGCATCGTGGACTCGCCACGAAGCGTGAACGGGTTCGGTAGCGAAAGTCCCGCCAGGCCCGGGGTGACGAGGAACGTGAACGGTGTCTCGGCTCGAACGGTCACCAGATTTCCTGTCGTGCAAGGATCTTGACCCGGAAACGTGACGTTGACGGTCCCGGAGATCGTCGTCGACGCGTAGCTCTGTACTGCATTGGTGGCCTCATTCTGGGCGTCGGTGACGCAGGTCGGATTGCTGGCCGGATCCCGCCACACTACGGCGATACGTGCACCCTCGCGAGCTGCGTTGCTCAGCGTCTGCCACTGCCCGAAGGCCAGGCCGAACTCCATGATGCCGAAGAGCAGCACCAGCAGGACGGGTGCCACGATCGCCATCTCGAGCATGGACGTGCCCGCCTGGCGCCGACCCCGCGCACGGGAAGAGGAAGCGACTCGTTTCAGCTCCATGGCGTTCCCCACAGCTGGTAGGCCGCGATGGCGAGGCCCAGATTGACCGCGAAGGGGATGCCCCGCGCGGCCGCCGACCCGGAGGCGGGCGGAAGGTAGGTCCAGCGCCGGTTGGAGAGGGTCAGCACCAGGCTCCCCCACCAGCGCGCCAGGAAGTCTCCGAGATCACGTCGTACGGCCAGCCAGCCGACGGCGACCACGCCGCCGACCAGAATCGCCCATGCGAGGACGGGGAGCAAGACGCCCACGCCCCAGAGCGCGCCGAGCACCATCATCGCCTTCACGTCGCCGGCGCCGAACCAGCCCCAGATCCAGGGAAGGACCAGCAGCGCCAGCGCCACCGCGGCGCCGACGAGCGCGCTCACCAGGCTGCCCGTGAGTCCGGCGTAAAGCAGCGCCAGCCCGAAGGCGGGAAAGGTCAGCCAGTTCGGGATCCTTCGCTCCCGGACGTCACGTTCTACGGCCAGAAAGACGAAAGCCGCTGCCCACCCGAAGGCGGGCAGCGGCTCCGTCCACCCGGAGGCCAGGACGCAGGCACCCACGAGCCAGGCGACGCCGCAGGCGACGACCCGGCTTCTCGCGTCCCCCGTGCGCGCGCCTTCCGGTCTGCGCGCGCGCGGTGCGGATTGCGTGAGTGCCAGCGTAGCCACGTGCGGTCCTTCCTAGGAGCCGCCGGCCGGGATCGACTTGGCGATGGTGTCCATCGCCTTGTTGGTGTTCGTGCCGAGAAGCTGGAAGGCCGCGATGGCCGCAATCACCACCGCGGTGCCGACGACGGCCCACTCGACCGTCTCGAGCCCGTGCTCCTCACGAACGAAGCGCCGGATGCCATTCCAGAGCATTACGCTCCTCCCCAAGCTGCGCGTGAACGGGACGTCGGCGACCACTTGCGCGCAAGGAATCCTCGCCGCCCAGAACAGTGTTTTGCCTGCATCCCCATTGTACGCCGCCGAAGCACCACCGTGGTGCACCGACGTGGTGCACGGGCTTCCCCCTCACGACGCGCGCGTGAGGGGCCGCGACCACACCCTATAGTCGCCGGAAGCGCGAGTTCGTGTCAACAAGCTCGACGGAATTGCAAAGAAACTCCTTATTCGCCCAGGTGCGGCGCCCCGGGAAAACCCGATGGGGAATCAGCGGCTTCGGCTCGGAGCTGCGAGTTTCCGAGCTTGAGGGCCGACGCACGTGGGCCGATGGAGGCACCTATACTGGTGGGAGAACGAAGGGTCGGGGGCGATCTTGAGCACGTTGGAAGCGCCCGCGCTCCAGGCGGCACTCCGGGCGGCGCAGAATCCGGACGGGGGCTGGGGTGCCGTGCCCGGGCGGGCGAGCGATACCGAGTCCACCTGCTTCGCCCTGGTGGCGCTGCGCGCGAGCTCCGCTGCGGCGACTCGAGCGTCGCATCGGGCGGGTCTCGCCTGGCTGCTGGCGCGGCAAGACGAGGACGGCGGGTGGCCGCTTCCGCCCGGAGGCGAAGAGCCCTCCTGGGTGACGTCGCTCGCGATGCTCGCGCTCGACGACGCCGGTGAGGGAGAGGCGGGCGTGCTCCGCGGCGCGCGCTGGCTGCTCAACGAGGAGGGCCGTCGCTTCGGCTGGCTGCAGCGAATCGTGTTCGCCCTCGTGCCCGAGGATCGCCGCATGAAGCTCGATCCGGATCTGGTGGGCTGGCCGTGGCGCTCGGGCAGCTTTGCATGGGTGGAGCCCACCGCCTTTGCGCTCCTGGCGCTCAAGAAGCTGCGTTCGCGGCTGGACACGCCCGAGGTGGAGCGGCGCATCCGCCAGGGCGAGCGGCTGCTCTTCGATCGCGCCTGTGCGGGCGGCGGCTGGAACTACGGCAACTCCCGGGTCCTGGGCGAGGAGCTCTGGCCCTATCCGGAGGTGACGGCGGTGGCGTTGATCGCGCTCCAGGACCGGGCCGAGGCGCCCGCCACCCGGGAGGCGCTGGCGGCCCTGCCCGAGATGTTGGACGAGCACGCCTCCGGTCTCAGCCTGGGCTGGGCCATGCTCTGCCTGGCCGTTCACGGCCGGGACCCGGCGCCCTTCGCGCCTCGGCTCGCGCGGCGCCACGCCGAGAGCGGCTTCCTGCGCGAGACGCGCTCCACCGCCCTGGCTCTGCTGGCGCTCGAGGGCGCCACCGACTGGCTGCGGGTATGAGCGCATGCTGAGCCGCCGCCGCTTCCTCGCCACGGGTCTGGCCGCCGGCCTCTCCCCGCTCGTGGGCTCGTGCGGCCGGGAGCCCTCCTGGGACGCCGCGGCCGTGCGCAAGGCCGCACGCTCATCGGTGGCGGTGCTGGACGCGCCGGGCTACGCGAGCCCGCTCACGGAGACCCTGCTGCGCGGGATCCGCCTCTTGGAGCTGCCGGTGCGCGGGAAGCGCGTGGTGCTGAAGCCCAACCTGGTGGAGTTCGATCCCGAGGGCGCCGTGAACACCCACCCCGCGGTGATCGCCGCCGCCGCCGAGGCCTTCCGGCGCCTGGACGCCGCCGAGGTCGTCGTCGCCGAGGGACCCGGGCACCGGCGCGACAACGAGTACCTGCTGACCGCATCGGGCCTGCTGCCGGTGCTCCGGGAGCTGGGCGTCCGCTACGTGGACCTGAACTACGACCCGGTGCGGCCCGTGGCCCTGCGCAGCAGCTTTACCGAGCTGGGTCACCTCCACCTCCCCACCACCGTTCTGGACGCGGACCTGCTGGTCTCGATGCCGAAGCTCAAGACCCACCACTGGGCCGGCGTCACGCTCTCCATGAAGAACCTGTTCGGCGTGGTGCCCGGCGCCGTCTACGGCTGGCCCAAGAACGCGCTGCACTGGGCGGGGATCGACGGCAGCATCGTGGACATCGCCAGCACCCTGCCCTCGCCGCGCTTCGCCATCGTGGACGGCATCCTCGGCATGGAGGGCAACGGTCCGATCCAGGGCGAGCCCCGACACCTGGGCGTGCTGGTCCTCGGGAAGGACTTCCCGGCCGTGGACTCCACGTGCGCGCGTCTGATGCGCATCGATCCCCTTGCGGTCCGCTACCTGGCCGATGCCGGTCGCTTCCTGGGCAACGTGGAGGCGGAGCGCATCGAGCAGCTCGGCGAGACGCTCGAGTCCCGCCGGCAGGACTTTCGCGTGCTCCCGAGCTTCCAGTCGCTCAAGGTCTGAGTCCGGGTGCCGGGACGGCTGCTCACCCGGGAACGTCTGCGCTACGCCTGGCTGGTGGGCGCCGTGCTGTGGGGCGGCTGGGCCCTCGTCCTCGTGCTCGGCGAGGACCGCCTCGACCTGGCCGGCCACGTGGTCGGCACCGACTACCTCCAGTTCTACGCGGCGGGCACGACCCTGAACCTGGATCGGGGCGAGCGTCTCTACGACGTCCCCTTCCAGTACGAGCTCCAGAAGCAGCTGATCGGCCCGCAGCTGCGCGAGCGCTACGCCTACTTCTATCCGCCCTTCTTCGCGGTCCCCTTCGCGCTGCTGGCGCGCCTGCCCTATCTGGCGAGCTTCGCGCTCTGGAGCGTCCTCTCCCTGGGCGCCCTGCTGGCGAGCCTGTGGCTGCTGCGCGAGCCCCGGCCCGCGCGCACCTTCGCCTGGGCGCTCACCTTCTTCCCGGTCTTCGCGAGCGTGAGCTTCGGACAGAACGCCCTGCTCAGCCTCGCGCTGCTCAGCGGCGTCTATCGGCTCTGGAGCGCCGGGCGACGCACGGGAGCCGGGGCGCTTGCCAGCCTGCTGCTCTTCAAGCCGCCCCTGCTGCTGGGGGTGATCGCGCTCTGGCTGCTGGGCTGGCGCCGCGACGCCCGCACCCTGGCGGGGCTGGCGCTGGGCGGAGGGCTCCTGGCCACGGCCAGCTTCGCGCTCCTCCCCCAGGAGAGCCTCGCCTACCTCGCGTTCGTGCGCGGCGAGCTGTTCCAGGTCCACGCCTGGGAGCACTTCCCGCTCTGGCACCTGCACGGCCCGCGGGGCTTCTGGTGGCTGCTGATGCCCCAGCATCGCATGCTGGCGGACGCCCTCTGGATCGCGGTGGCGCTGGCCGCGCTCGTGGCCTTTGCGCGCTTCTGGCGAGGTGTGCATGCCCGCCCGCCGCTGGCCTTCGCCGGTGCCGTCTGCCTCACCTTCGCCACGACTCCCCACGCCATGATCTACGACTGGTCGCTGCTGCTGCTCCCCGCGCTGCTGCTCTGGCGTCACGCCCCGGAGCTGCGCGAGGACTGGCGGGGGCTCTTCGCCGCGGTGTGGGTGGCGACGTTCGTGGGGGCCCAGCTCACCGTGGCGCAGCTCGCGCTGCTGCCCGCGGCGCTGCAGATCACCGTGCCGGTGCTGCTCGCGGTCTGCTGGGCAGGGGGGCGTCGCCTGCTCGGCGCGCCGGGGCCGAGCGCGCCGCTGGCGCCGGCCGCCGCATCCCCGCCGTGAGGCCTTCGCACCGGGACCTCGCCGCACTCGGCCTGCTGGCGCTCGCCGTGCACACCGGCTGGGCCCTCTCGATGCCGGTTCCCGAGGATCTGGACCCGGCCTACTACCGACACGTGGCCCGGAACCTGGCCGAGGGCCGGGGGGCGGTGAGCGACGCGGTGTGGCAGGTGCGGGTGCCGCCGGAGCGGCTCCCGGCGCCGGCGGACCTGCACTGGATGCCGCTGCCGTCGCGGGTGCTGGTCCCGGGGATGTGGCTGTGGCCGGCGCACGGCGACCGGGCCGTCACCGTGCTGCTTGCCGCGGCCTGGGCACCGCTGGCCTGGGCCCTGGCGCGCGCGCTCCAGGCCGGGCGCTGGACCGCGCTCGGGGCGGGCGCGCTCGCGGTGGCCGCGCCCGCCTACGCCCGGGCCATGGACACCCCCGACTCGATCGCGCTCTACGGCGTGGTGGGAGGCCTGGCCTGGCTCGCCCTCGCGCGCAGACGCTGGCGCACGGTGGTCGGGCTCGCGGCCCTCGCCGCGCTGGTGCGCAACGACGGCTTCCTGCTCGCCCCGTGCCTGGCGCTCGGGCTGCGCGGGCCGCGTGCGCTGCTGGTGGCGGCCGCGGGTCCCCTCGCCACCGCGGCCTGGACCCTGCGCAGCGCGGCGCTCGCCGGTCCGGGGTATCTGGAGGCGCGCCTGGCACTCGGGCGGCTGCCCCACAAGCTCGCGCTCTTCGGGCAGGAGGGCGATCCGTTGGGCCTCGCGGAGCGCATCGGCTTCGCGGCCACCGAGGGTTCCGTCACCACCGTGCTGGTCTGGCTGCTGGTGCTGCCGCTTCCGGCCTCCTTCGCCGTCTGGCGCCATCGGCGCGAGCCCTGGATCCGGGGTGCCCTGGCCTACTGGTTCGTTGCACCCCTCGCGGCCAGCTTCCTGGCTCCGGCCCTCGCCGCCCACGGCAGCGTGTTCCGCTCGGCGGCGGCGCTGTTTCCGCTGGCGTGCGCGGTGGCCGCGCGGGGCCTCGCCGACCTGGGCCGCTGGTCGCACGTCCGGCGCGGCTACCCGCTCGCCTTCCTGCCCCTGCTGCTGGGCGCCGTGGTGGTCGTGTTCACCTTCCTGGTGGGTCCGGCGCGACGCATGGGCGAGGTGCCGCCGCTCTTGCCGGAGGATTGCCGCCTGCTGACGGCGATTCCCTCCGGCGAGCCGGTCTTCACCTCCGACCCGCTCTTCGTCGCCGATCTCTGCCGGCGTCCGGCGGTGGTGCTGGTGCCGGGGGTCCCGGCCCCGCGCGTGCGCGAGCTGGCGGCCCGGTACGGGGTGCGCTGGGCCTTGGCAGCCCGCCCCGCCGACGCGCGCACCTGGGCCTTGCGGGAGGACCACATTCCCGCGCTGCTTCCGGGCTGGACTCGGCGCGCCGATCGCCTCTGGGGGCGATGAGGTATGATCCGGCTCGATCGCAGGATCCTCCAATGGGCGAGATTCTCATCGTCGACGACGACAAGCAGCTGGTCGCCATGCTGTCCACCTACCTGCGGGGCCGCGGCTTCGACGTGGTCTCCGCCTACGATGGCGAGTCGGGCTGCGACCTGGTGCGTCAGACCGCGCCGGACGCCGTGGTGCTGGACCTGATGCTGCCGGATCTGGACGGGCTCGAGGTCTGCCGGCGGATCCGGGCCGAGTCGAACGTGCCCATCGTGATGCTGACGGCGCGCGGCGACGAGGAGGACCGCATCGTGGGCCTCGAGCTCGGTGCCGACGACTACGTCCCCAAGCCCTTCAATCCGCGCGAGCTCCTGGCCCGCCTGCGGGCCGTGCTCCGGCGCCAGCGCGAGGAGTCGAGCCGGCGCCCCGTGCTGCGCTTCGGCCGGCTCGAGATCGACCGGGACGCCCGCCAGGCCTTCCGGGACGGGGAGCCCTGCGACCTCACCAGCCGTCAGTTCGAGCTGCTCCGGGTGCTGGCCGAGAACGCCGGGCGCCCCATGTCGCGCGAGCAGCTCATGGGCCAGACCCAGGGGAGAGGGCGCGCGGCCCTCGACCGCAGCATCGACGTGCACATCTCCCGCATCCGCGCCGCCGTGGAGGACGACGCCCGCCGCCCGCAGCGCATCAAGAGCGTCCGCGGCGTGGGCTACGTCTTCACCCAGGGTCCGGCGGACGAGGCGGAGGCTTGAGGCGCCGGCTCTACTTCCAGATCTACGCCGGGTTCCTGGTGGTCGCGCTGCTGTGCGCGGAGCTCACCCTGGGCGTCTTCGTGGGAGAGCGCTGGTGGCAGCGCGGCGGCCCGTTCGCCGGGGCGGCGCAGCAGGAGGCCCCGCTGGCGCAGGACCCGGTGAACCTGCGCAACGTGCAGGTCTTCGTGCTGCTGCTGCTGGTCTCCATCGCGATCGGCGCCTTCCCGATGGCCCGACGCATCACGCGACGGCTGGAGCGTCTTCGCTCGGGCGTGGAGGAGCTCAGCACGGGCGCGCTCTCCAGCCGGGTGCCGGTGGAGGGCGAGGACGAGGTGGCCGCCCTCGCTCGCAGCTTCAACCGCGCGGCGGAGCGCATCGAGCGGCTGGTGGAGACGCGGCGCCGCATGCTGGCGAGCGCCTCCCACGAGCTTCGCACACCCCTCACCCGGATCCGCCTGGGCCTCGAGCTCCTGGGCAGCGAGGGCGAGCGCGGCGCGCTGCATCCGGAGCGGGAGAAGCTGCTGGAGGACCTCGAGCGCGACGTGGAGGAGCTGGACGCGTTGATCGGGGACCTGCTGCTGGCCACGCGGCTCGAGGCCCAGCCGAAGGCGCGCCGCCTGGAGCCGGTGGAGCTGCTGGCGCTCGTGGAGCACGAGGCGGCGCGCTTCGGCGTCGCCGCCGCCGGAGACCGCTTCGTGCTGCACGGCGAGCGCGACGCGCTGCGCCGCATGGTGCGGAACCTGCTCGACAACGCCCAGCGCTGGGGCGGCGGCCGCGACGTGGAGGCCCGCGTGGAGGCCCTCTCCGACGGCCCGCCCGACGTGCGCGTGGCGGTGACCGACCGCGGGCCCGGCCTGCCCGCGGAGGAGCGCGAGCGCATCTTCGAGCCCTTCTATCGCCCGCGCTCCGGCGCCAACGGCGGCGAGGCGGGCGTGGGTCTCGGGCTCGCGCTCGTGCTGGAGGTGGCGCGCCGCCACGACGGCGACGCACGCTGCCTGCCGCGCGAAGGGGGTGGGCTGTGCTTCGAGGTCGATCTGTGCGATGCCGACCCGGCCGCCGGGTGACCCCGCGGCGCGCACGCCGGTGGTGGCTCGGCGCCGCTAGCCGCCCGCCCGGGAGCGGCGCGGGCCCAGGGGCGGCGGCGGACGCGTGCAGTCGCCCTGCGCGCCCTCGAGCAGCACCAGCCCCGGCAGCGGATGCTCGCGCGCCCAGGACTCCAGGAAGAAGGCGATCATGCGCCGCCCCTCCACCGGGAACCAGCCGGCGGTGTAGCGCTCCCGGAAGCGCGGCGTGCGATGGATGTCGCGCAGCACGGCACGCTCGAAGGCGCCGGCCACGTCGCAGCCGTCGCGGGGCCGTCCGCGCGCGAGCTTGGGCGTCAGGAGCTCGGGGGGCGCGGTCCAGAACGTGGGCGCGTGGAAGGCGGCGTGGCTGCGCTCGCCCTTGCGGTCGCCGGGCGCGTGGCCCATGGCGCGCCAGTTGAGGCCCATCAGGTCGCGTACCGGCCCGTCGTAGCCGAGCGCGAGGCCGCCCGTCACCACCGCCCCCACGCTCGGGCGGAGCTCCGACGGGAAGTAGGCGTTGAGCAGGCGGCCGAGTCGCCGTCCGTTCTCCGCCACG
Source organism: Myxococcota bacterium (assembly GCA_041577015.1). GTDB lineage: Bacteria > Myxococcota_A > UBA9160 > UBA9160 > PR03 > JBFGJV01. The sequence continues at coordinate 3,158 of JBFGJV010000021.1, read as the reverse complement.
GCGAACTCGTGCTCGATGCCGCTGCCCCGGGCGAAGCGCCACCAGGACGCCGCGACCAGAGGAGCGGTGACGACCAGCAGCAGCGCCAAGGTGCCGGTCGCTCCCATGCGAGCGCGCAGGCGCGCCTCCGGCGCGGGCGACGTCGTCCCAAGCCAGACGAGCGGAAGGACCAGCAGCGGCACGAAGGGCTGCAGGAAGCGGAAGGAGCCGAAGTGATCGCCGCCGCTGGCGAGGGGGAGGACGAGGCCCGCCAGCGCCAGGGCGGAGACGGCGAAGGCGGCGCGCGCGCGGCGTGCCTGCGCCTCGTCGGGCAGCGGCCGCCACGGCAAGGCGAGTCCGCGCGCGAAGACGATGAGGGCCATGGCGCCGAGCGCCGCCGCCACCGGCTGGGCGCGCAGGAAGCGCAGCACGTAGTCGGTGCCCTCCCGAAGGTTGTAGAGCCGGTCCGGGGAGACCTTCGCGTAGTACGTGTTCGGCAGCGGATCGCCGAAGTAGACCAGCCGCCATGCCGTGAGCGCTGCCACGGCGAGGGCGAAGGCCGCCAAGGCGGGCGCGTAGCGGCGCAGGGCGGCCCCGAGCCCGCCCGCCCGGGGCGCCGCATTCCAGACCGCGACGCCGATCGCCAGCGGGACGAGCGCCAGCGCCTCGGGCCGTACCGCGACCAGGATCGCCCCGAGCAGGCCCAGCGCCCGCACCGCGTGCGACGTCGCCAGACGCTCCGCCGCGGCGAAGCCCAGCACGAGCGCCAGCGCGTGGATGCCCACCGCCCAGAGCGGCGTCTCCATGAGCGTCGCCGTGCCCCAGGCGTAGAAGCGCGGCAGGCCCGCCAGCCAGGCGACGGTCACGCCCAGGGCGAGCCAGGAGGCCCCGCCGAGCAGGCGCGCCAGCGTGAGGACGGCGGCGAGCACGCCGGCGCAGAGCGCCGTGGAGACGATCCGCAGCGCCAGCTCCGGCGCGGGGGTGAGCCAGGCCGCCGCGGAGAGCAGCATCCACGCCGGCGAGGTGAAGCCCTCCACGCGCTCGCCGCCCCGCACGAAGACGAGGCCCTCCCCCTCCAGCAGGTGGCGCGCGTAGACGAGCGTGATGTCCGCGTCGTCCACGCCCGTGGCCGGGAAGCCCAGCAGCGCGTGGACGCCGAGCGCCCCCACCGTCGCCAGCACGGCGGCCGCGACCAGGGCGCGGCGTCTGGACATCGGTCTCCTCACGGGGGCCGTTCCGGAGGGAGGTAGCACAGCGACGCCCCCTTGGAGCGCTTGCCAGGAGCGTCCGAAGACGCTCCATTAGTCGGCGATGCACGGATCCCGCAGCGGTCTCGCGGCCGCCGTGGCGGCGCTCGCGCTGGCCGCGCAGGCGGCGCTCGTGCTGTGGTTCGCGGCCGGGCCGATCCTGACCGACGACCTCTGGTGGCACCTCGCCATGGGTGAGGTCTACGCACGCGAGGGGCCGTGGCCCGAGGGCGGCGACCCGCTGCTCCACACCGCCCACGAGGACGCGCCGGTGCAGCACGAGTGGCTGTTCGGCGTCGTCGTGCACGGGATCGAGCAGGTGGCGGGCTTCCACGGCCTGCGCGCCGCGCACGGTCTCACCGTCCTGGCCATCGTGCTGCTCGTCCTTTCCCTCTTCCGGCGGGCAGCCGGCTCGCTCGTCACCGCGTGTCTGGCCACGGCGATCTTCCTCGCGCTCTCCTGGTGGCGGCTCCTCCAGTTGCGGCCCGACCTTGCGAGCATCGCTGCGACGCTCGTCCTCTACCGGCTGCTCCTCGAGCGCGGGGTGGTGCCCGGCCGCGGCCGGGTCGCGGCGGCGGTGCTGCTGCTCGGCGTGTGGGCGAACCTGCACTCGCTCTTCGCGATCGGCCCGCTGCTCCTCGTCGCTGCCCTGAGCGGCCTGGCCGCGCACGCGATCCTGGCTCGTGTGGCCGCGGAGCCCGCCGACGCCGCCGGGCGCGCCCGCGCGCTCGGCGCCGCCCTCGGCCTGGGTCTCCTCGCCACGCTGCTCAATCCGCGCGGCCCGGCCCAGCACCTGACCTTCTTCACCTCCACGGCCGAGACCGGCATCTGGCGCGTCGTGGACGAGTGGATGCCCTTCTCGCCGCTCTCGCCGGCCGGCTATCTCCAGGGGGTGACCCTGCTCTCCTGGGTGCTCACCGACGCCGTACTCGTGCTGCTTGCGATCGGGGCGGTTCTCGCCTTCGTGCGCTTCCTGCGCGCGCCGTCGCCGGAAGCTCTGCGGCGGCTCGATCCGATGGGGCTCGCCCTGGCGGCTGCGGGCGTGGTGGCGCTTCTGGTCTCGATCCGCTTCCTCTGGATGGGCGTTCTCCCGCTGCTCTACCTGCTGCGTCTGGGACGAACGCTCCCCGCTCCGGCGGCCGCGAGCTGGATCGGAGCCGCGGCCTGCGCGGCGCTGGCGGTGGCGTTCTTCCGCGGCGACTTCCGCAGCGTGGCGCCGGTACTGCCCGAGACGCCGGGCGCGTGGCTCGCCGAGCCCTTCGTGCGCGACAAGTACCAGCTCGCCGGCGTGCGCTTCCTGCGCGAGACCGGGCTCGAGGGGCGGCTCTACAACAAGTACGCCATGGGCGGCTTCCTCGGCTACTGGCTCGGCCCCCGCCTCCGCACCTACGTGGACAGCCGCACCGAGCACTACCCGGCCGAGGTGCTCGAGGAGTACTCCGCGGTGGGAAGCCGCCAGGGACGGCGCCTGGGCGAGGACTTCCGCGACGTGCTCGAGCGCCGTGGCGTCGACATCTTCTTCGGCGCCGGCTTTCCCCGTCCGGCCGATCGCGATGGCCTGCTCGAGACGTCCGATCATCTGGCCGACGATCCCGACTGGATCCTGGTCTCCCGCTCCGTCACCCACGCGATCCACCTTCGCCGTGGCGCGCAAAGCCGCGAGAACCTGCGCCGCGTCGCGGCCTGGTACGCCCGCGAGGGCGTGCCCTTCGACCCGGAGCGGGGTCTCGACGTGGTGGCGGTGGTGGAGACGCAACCGTCCTGGGCCGCGCGCTGGGCCATGCTGCCGCGCCAGGGTGAGGCGCTCCTGGCGGCGACGCGCAGCCCGGACGAGCCGGAGCGCCTCCGCGCCCTCGATGCGCTCGGGCGCACGCTCGCGCTGCTCGGCGCCCACGAGCGGCAGATCCAGCTGAACCGGGCCGCGCTCGAGCT
>JBFGJV010000020.1:0-24119 GCA_041577015.1 Myxococcota bacterium | reverse complement strand
TCCGCGCCCGGGAGCGCTGGGCCCCAGAGCGCGCGGCTCCGAGCAGCCACACCGGTGATCTCCAGCCCCTGACAGTCGCCGCACACCACGTCTCCGGCGCAGTTGCAGCCGCAACAGGGCGCGCCGGTTGCGCAGGACGTCTCGTTCGTGCCGTTGCAGCGGAGCTGGGGAGGGGGGATCCCGAGCCAGCCGCACGAGCCGGGATCCCCCAGACAGGACGCGATGCCGCAGATGAGGAACGACTGCACGTCCCGGAAGGCGCAGGTTCCACAGGCATTGGCGAAGCTGACGTCGCATGCGGTGCCCGAGAACTGACAGGGAAGGCTCGTGCAGCGCTCTCGTCCGCAGGCATCGTGGCAGTAGCAGGCCGGGTTGATGCAGCTGCCGGCGCCGAACACGAACGGATTGCCCTCGCCCTCGCTGCCGACGCCGCAGTAGCTGTGCGTGGCGTCGAAGGACCCCATGCAGTCGCCCGGGTTCGTGGCCAGCCCGGGACAGGTGGCGCCCGCGCTCCGGGCCGTCTGCGCAGCCGGCTGCGCCAGCGCCGGCGGCGGGTCCAGGCGACAGCCCAGCTCGCGGGCTGCCGTCTCCATGAGGAGCGGCCAGTGGGAGCGGTCGGATGGGTCCACGACGAGCCCGCGCGCCGCGAGGTCGGCCAGGGCCTCTCCGAGCGCATGGCTGGCGTCCTCCTGCGTCCAATCGGCCAGACGCTCGTTGCAGCTGGGAAGCGGTGCGGGTGCGGCGGAGCGGCAGCGACAGCTTCCGTCGCTCGCCTCGTCGGAGCAGAAGCGGGGCCCGGTGCAGCCTCCGCCCTGGCACAGGCGACCGCGGTCGCAGTCGAGCGCCACGCAGCTTCCCGCCCCGTCGCAACGCGCGAGGCGCGTGCACGCGTTGCCGTCGTCACACGCCGCCAGCGAGGGCTCGAAGCGGCAGCCCGCGGAGCAGCAGTCGCCGTCCCGGAGGTTGCCGTCGTCGCAATCCTCGCCGGCTTCCACGACCCGGTTGCCGCAGCCGTTCCCGGTCACGATGCGAAGGTGATCGAGGTAGAGGTCCTCCAGGTGGACGGTCAGCGTCAGGCGATCGGCGCTCAGCACGAGGGCGTCCGCCAGGTGGGGCTCCACCTCGCGGCCGTTCCCGCGCCAGTCGCCCGCGGGCGGATAGAGCGTCTCCGGGTGACCGAGCGCCTGGTCGCTGGCATCGAGAGATGCACGGGTCGAGATCAGGCCGAGGATCGGCTCCGGGAAGACGATGGCTCCGGAGAGGACGGTGGGACCGTCCCAGGTGGGGGGTCCGGGCGGGTCGAAGTGGAGCAGGTAGCTCCTCACCCGGGTTCCTGTCGGAAGCGTGTCGGGCGTGAGTGCGCTGCGGTCGTAGGTGCCGGGCCTCGAGATGTCCAGGTGGAGCGGCGCCGCCAGGATCGGCGTACGCTCGGCGAAGAGCCGCAGCTCCTCACCGCTCTCCCAGTGCCGGTACATCACCGAAGCAGGCGCTGCGACGAGGACGACGTCCCCCGAGGTCTCGAGCGTGGTGTTGGTGTTGCGTGGCGATCCCGCACGGACGCCGGTGTGCGGAAGGAAGAGCCACATCGCGGCGAGGCAGGGTGTGAGGAGGAGGATGTGACGGAGCGCTCGTCCGGCTTGCATGTCGGTCTCCCGGATCCCGCGGCAACCGACGCGGCAAGCAGACCCAGGAGAACCAGGGAGTGCAGCTCCACGCTCGACGGTCGCGCCGGGACCTGGAGGGGTGTGCCCGGACGCCGAGCAAGAAGCGGGCCAGGCGCGGACTACCTGGCGAGCCGGGCGGGCGCCGAGCGTGCACGGACGGAAACGCGGGTGAGGGTCCGCGTGTTCACTCGAGAGGGCGCTGCTGCTCCAGCGTCACCACCGAGAACAGGTGATCCTCCAGGGGCGGATTCACGCGCAGATTCGTGATCCGGATCTCGGTGCTCGTCCTGCGCCGCTTGTTCTGGGCGAGGATCCGGGTCGGAAGCACGTGACCTTCGAGCGTCACCATGTGCCCGCGAGGAATCTGGATCAGACGGAACGGCTCCGTAGAGCCACGCTTGAAGTAGCTCGTGGCCAGGATCGCGAAGTCGCGGCGAGCCACCAGGAATTCGATGGACTGGTAGCCGCCCCTGCGCGCCGGTCGCGCCCGCACCAGCCACGCCGCCTCGCCCTGCTCGAGCGTCGGCTCCATGGCATCGATCAGGAAGTCTTCGACGCGCCGGCGCTCGAAGTCCTCGTAGGTGACGTCGCTCCCCAGGAAGGAATCCGAACGCTGCGCCGACGTGACCCGTCGCACCTTTCCCAGGGTCGGCAGGTAGACGAAGGTGTCCTCGCTGGCGCGGTCGGTCTCGATGTTGAGCACCGTCATCCCGCGCAGGTGGGCGGGCTCCACCAGGCGGCCCAGCGAACGCAGGCGCCCATCGATGCGCTTGCTCATGGTCTCGAACACGCGGTTCCGCGTGCCGCCTCCGGCGTCGCGCATGCGGATCTCGATGCGACTGGTGGTGTCGCATTCGTAGCGGTTGGTGAAGGCGCGGCGCAGCACCTCGATGGCGGACAGGGGCTCGGCATGGGAGGGGGCGGGCAGCCCGAGCAGCGAGGCGACCAGGGCGAGAACGAGGCGCGACACCGTTCCGGAACGTTATCACGGTCCCCCCGACCCGAGCACGACGCGCACCTGCCCGGCCTCGTCCGGGAGCGTGCGGGGCGCTTCCTGCTGCCCGAGGACACGCCCGTCGGAAGGGAAGGCCGCGATCCGGTAAGATCCCGGAGCGCGCCCGGGAGAGACCGATGCGGAGCCGGCTCACGACGCTCGCCCTCGCGACCCTGGCCGCCGGGGCGCTGGCCGATCGCGCGGAGCAGCCCGCCGCGAAGGCCCGCCCGGAAACGCCCGCGGAGATCGACGCCTGCGTGCGTGCTCCGCTCGAGTACGGCACCAGCGTCCAGACGGTGACGTTTCGAAGCCGGGACCGGCAGGGCAACGAGTCGCGCTTCGAGGCCAGGATCTACTGGAAGCGCTTCGAGGACGGGCTCTCCCGCGCGCTCATGCGGGTGACGGACCCGCCCGACAACCGGGGCACCGCCCTGCTGCTGATCCAGAAGGCGGATCGCAACGACATCTTCATGTACCTGCCCGAGCTCAAGCGCGTGCGCCGGGTGACCACGCGGATGGTCTCCTCCTCCGTGCTGGGCACGGACTTCAGCTACGAGGACTTCCAGCGCCTCCAGGGCCTGTCGCGGGACGGCCGCGTCGAGCGACTCCCGGACGAGGCCCTCGACGGCCGGGCGGTCTACGTGCTGGATGCCACGCCCGAGGCGGACCCGGAGTCCGGCTCGATCTACGGGCGCGTGCGCTCCTACGTGGACCAGGAGAGCTGCGTGCCCCTCAAGGTGGAGTACTTCGAGCACGGGGACGAGCCGCGCAAGGTGCTGACGACGCGGCCCGAGGACGTCGTCCTGGAAGGCGGACTCCACCTGCCCCGCAAGCTCTCGATGACGGACCGACGGGAGCGCACCTCTACCGAGCTGGTTCTCCACGAGATCGAGCTGGGGGTGCCGCTCCGCAAGACGCTCTTCAACACGCGCCAGCTCGAGTTCGGCAAGGAGTGAAGCGCTCCCCTCCGGAGGTTCCTTGGAGCGCTACGCGGCCTGGGTGACCCGGCACGCGGGCTGGGTGCTCGTCGGCATCGGCGGCCTCTCGCTGCTCGCGCTGGCCCAGCTGGTCGACCCCGCCAGCGGGAGGCTTCGACTCGGCTTCGACCCCTCGCTGACGCGCCTGCTGCCGGAGCGCGACCCGTTGGTCGAGTACGACGCCTGGGCGCGCAGGCTCTTCGGGCGGCGCGACGTGATCCTCGTGGTCCTGGCGGCAGAGCCGGTGTTCGCGGCGGAGCCCCTGCGCGCCGTGGCGCGCCTCACCGAGCGCCTCGCCGCCCTGGAGCAGGTGGAGCGCGTGCAGAGCCTGGCCAACGCCGCGGCCCTGCGCAGCGTGGGCGGCGAGCTGGTGATCGAGCCGTTCCTGGCGCGCATCCCCGAAGACGACCAGGGCCTCGCCAGGCTCGAACGCGAGGTGGCAACGCATCCCCTGTACGCCGGAAGCCTGGTGGCGCCCGGAGGTGGGGCCGCCGCGATCATCATGCACCTCGCCGAGCTCTCGGAAGCGGAATACGCCGCGAGCGGGCTCGGCGAACGCATTGCGCGCATCGTCGAGGAGGAGCGCGGTCCCCACCAGGCCTGGGTCGCAGGCGGACCGCTGCTCAAGGTGGCCGTCCGCCGCATCCTGCTGTCGGATCTCGTCACGGTGCTGCCCCTGGCCATGCTGGCCGTGGCCGCCGTGGCGCTAGTGGCCTTCCGATCCTTGCGTGGCGTGCTGGTCCCGGGCAGCACCATCGCGCTGGCGGCGCTCTGGACCCTGGCCGGGATGGCGGCCGCAGGGCATTCCCTGAACCTCGTCACGACGCTGGTCCCCACGCTCGTCGTGACCGTGGGCTTCGCCTATGCGGTGCACGTGATGACCGAGTACTACGGTGTGCTGAGGCGCGCGCGCGAACGTCCCGTGGACGGCGCCGGCGCCGCCCGGGACGCTCTGGGGCACGTAGTCCTGCCCGTGCTCCTCTCCGGGCTCACCACCACGGTGGGCTTCGTCTCGCTCACGCTGAGCAGCCTGCCGGCCGTGCGCCAGTTCGGCACGTTCGCGGTGCTGGGGGTGTGTGCGGCGGTCCTGGCCACGCTCACCTGGACACCGGCACTGCTCGCACGCCTGCCGCTCCCCGCACGGGTTCCCGATCGCGAGGGACGGATCGATCGCCTGGCCGCCGCCCTGGCGCGCTTCGACCTGCGCCACCGCCGCGCCATCCTGATCGGAGGCGCCGTGGTGGCGGCCGTCGCGGTGCTCCTGGTGGCGCGCGTGCGCGTGGGCACGGACGTGGTGGGCAACTTCGATCCGCACAGTCCGATCCGCATCCAGTACGATCTGCTCGAGCGGCACTTCGAGGGGGCGAACAGCTTCCAGGTGGTGGTGCAGGCCAACGCCCCGGGAGCATTCAAGGAACCGGCCCATCTGCGCGAGATCCGCGCGCTTCAGGACTGGCTGGAGAGCCAGCCCGAGATCGCCAGCACCTCCTCCCTCGCCGACTACGTGATGCTGCTGCACCGCGCCTTCCGGGACGCTGGTTCGGAGCGGCTCTCCCTCCCGGACTCCAAGCGGCTGGTGTCCCAGCTCCTGTTCCTGGGAGCCAGCGAGGAGCTGAGCGGGTTCGTAGACGCCAGCTACCGGACGGCGAACGTGACGGTGCGGGCCAGCATCCGCGAGACCGGCCAGGTGGCGGATCTCCTGGCACGCGTGGAGGCCCGCACGGCGCAGATGCCCGCCCCGCTGCGCTGCACCGTCACCGGCAGCACGGTGCTCGCCACGCGCGCCGTGAACGCCGTGTCGCGTGGCCAGGCGCTGAGCCTCGGCACCGCCTTCCTCGGCATCTACGCCATCCTCTCGCTGCTGTTCACCTCGATGCGCGTGGGACTGCTGGCGCTGCTTCCCAATGCGCTCCCCGTGCTGATCTACTTCGGGATCCTCGGCGCCAGCGGCATCTCGCTGAACGCCACCACGGGGCTCGTCGCGTGCATGGTGCTCGGCATCGCGGTGGACGACAGCATCCACTTTCTGGCCCGTTTCAACCATCAGGCCAAGCGGCTGGGTGACGAGGCCGAAGGGGCCGTCGCGGCGCTGCGCGCCGTGGCCCGCCCCGTCACCTACACCACCGCCGCGCTGTGCGCGGGCTTGCTGGTGCTCACGCAGAGCAGCCTGCGCAACCAGGTGGAGTTCGGCATGCTGGCGGCGGTGACGCTGGCAGCCGCGTGGCTGATCGATCTGGTGCTGACGCCGGCCCTCACCTCGGGCATGCGGATCGTGACCCTGTGGGACCTGCTCACGCTCGACCTCGGCGACGAGCCGCAGCGCTCGATGCCGCTCTTCGCCGGGCTCGGCAAGCGGCAGGCCCGCATCGCGGCGCTGATGACGAACATCCGCAGCTTTCCCGCCGGCCACCGGCTGCTGCGCCGCGGCGACACGCACGAGGAGCTCTACGCCGTGATCGACGGAAAGCTGGCGGTCTCGGTGACGACGCCGGACGGCGTGGTTTCGCTCGGCACGCTCGGACGCGGCGACGTGGTGGGCGAAGTAGCGCTCTTCCACGGTCGGCGCGTGGCCGACGTGGACGCCATCACCGACGTGCGCCTGCTCGAATTCACCCAGCGCGACCTGCAGGAGCAGCTCTGCCGCCGCTACCCGCGCATCGGTGCGCAGTTCTATCGGAACCTGAGCGCGGTGATCGCCGGGCGCCTCGCGCTGCTGAGCCACGACCAGCGTATGCGGCTCATGCACGTGGTGTGCGCCTTCGCGTGGGCGGACCAGGAGATCCGCGACGAGGAGCGCGCCTTCATCGCGCGCCTGGCGGAGCAGCTCGGCCTCGACGCCTCGGAGCAGCGCCGGGTCGAGGGCTGGCTCGCGAGTCGGCCCGATCCCGAGGCGCTCGATCTCTCCGACCTGCCGCGGGAGGACCGCACGCGCTTCGTGGAGTCGGTGGCGGCGCTCCTGCTCTCGGACGGCGAGATCGCGCGAGAGGAGCGCGAGCTGTTCCGGCCGCTGATCACCTGACCGCTACAGCGTGAGCGGCAGCTCCAGGTGGCGCGCGTAGATGCGGTCGCGGTGCTCGAGCAGGACGGGATCCAGGGCGGCCTTGATGGCGTCGTCCAGCGTCTCGAAGGCCGCACGCAGTGTGTCGGGGATCGGACACTGCTCGGGGGAAAGCGGCTTGAACAATGCCATGAAGGTGGCGAGGTAGAGATCCGCGGCGCCGAGCGCCTCGCCGAGCAGGTAGTCGCGTCCGGCCTCGCGCTGACGGCGCAGGCGCGCGGCGAACAGGCCCAGGAGCTCGACCACGCGCCTCCGCGCGCCCGCTGCCGCCTCGGGTCGATAGCCGTACTTGGGGCCCAGGTAGCGGGCCACGCCCTCCGCGAAGCCGCCACCCTCGCCGGTCAGGCTGGCGTGGATCGAGGCCAGCCGCCGCGACCAGCCGAGCCCCTCCTCGCCGCAGATCTCGTGGCAGAGGCCCAGGCAGAGCGCGCGCTCCTCGGGATCGGCGGGCAGGAGGCTCGGTGCGGACGCCAGTCGCTCGGCCAGCAGCAGGATCTCGGCCCAGCCCGTGCGCGGCTTCTCCTGCGCGTAGACCGCGATGGGGGCGCTTTCGTGGCCGGTCCAGTCCTTCACGGCCGGCATCTCCGGAGTCATGCGACAGGCCACGTAGGGGATCTGCTTCACGTGCAGGATCCCCTTCACCGCCTCGCCCCAGGGACTCGGCACGCCTCCCACCATCACGACACGTAGCCCGTCGCGCATGCGCGCCTCGGCGACGCTCACGAACTCGACCACGACGTACCTCCTCGGAGGATCTTGCACCGTCGGGGATGCCCACGCAAAGGCGCCGCCTGCGTTACCGTGCGAGCCATGCCCGGCCTGCCGCCTCCGATCCCTCGCCCGATCCGGGAGGTCGCCTCCGACCTCGGCCTGGGAATGCCCGACCTCCGCGCCTACGGAAGCGACGTCGCCAAGATCGACCCCGCGGTGCTCGAGCGCCCTCGCGATCGCCCCGGCGCGGCGCGGCTCATCCTGGTCTCGGCCATCACCCCCACACCGGCGGGCGAGGGCAAGACGACCACGAGCATCGGGCTGGCCCAGGCCTTCGCCCGGCAGGGCCAGTCGGCTTGCCTGGCCCTGCGCGAGCCCTCCCTCGGGCCCTCCCTCGGCATGAAGGGAGGCGCCACCGGGGGGGGCCGGAGCCAGCTGGTGCCCGCGGACCGCATCAACCTGCACTTCACCGGCGACTTCCACGCCATCACCACGGCGCACAACCTGCTGGCGTCGTTGCTCGACAACCACGTCTACTTCGGCAACGCGCTCCGCATCGACCCGCGCCGCATCCTGTGGCGCCGCGTCCTGGACTTGAACGACCGCGCGCTTCGCAACGTGATCGTCGGGCTCGGCGGACCGCGCCAGGGCGTGCCGCGCGAGACCGGGTTCGACATCACCGCCGCCTCCGAGGTGATGGCGATGCTCTGCCTGGCGGAGGACGAGGCGGACCTGCGCCGTCGCATCGCCCGGCTCCTCGTGGGCTTCACCTACGACGGGGAGCCGGTGACGGCGGGAAGGCTCGACGCCGAGGGTGCGATGCTCGTGCTGCTGCGCGACGCCTTGTGGCCGAACCTGGTCCAGACCCTGGAGGGAACACCGGCGCTCGTGCACGGCGGCCCCTTCGCGAACATCGCCCACGGCTGCAACAGCGTGCTGGCCACGCGGCTCGCGCTGCACCTCGCCGACTGGGCCATCACCGAGGCGGGCTTCGGCTTCGACCTGGGCGCGGAGAAGTTCTTCGACATCAAGTGCCGCAGCGCCGGCTTCGAGACGGCGGCCGTGGTGCTGGTGGCCACCGTGCGCGCGCTGAAGCTCCACGGCGGCGTCGGGCTCGCGGGGCTGGAGAGCCCCGACCCGAAGGCGCTGGCACGGGGGCTTCCCAACCTCGAGAAGCACGTGGAGAACATCCGGGCCTTCGGCGAGGTGCCCGTGGTGGCGCTGAACCGCTTCGTCAACGACACGGAGGACGAGATCGAGGTGGTTCGGCAACGCTGCCGGAAGCTCGACGTCCCGTTCGCGGTCTCCGACCACTTCGCCCGGGGCGGCGAAGGGGCGGAGGAGCTGGCGCGCACCGTGATGGCCCACTGCGAGCGGCGCTCGCGGCCGTTCCGCCCGCTGTACGAGCTCGCCGACCCGGTGGCGGACAAGATCCTGGCCGTGGCACGCACCATGTACGGGGCCCGCGACGTGATCTTCACCCGCGAGGCCCGGCGCGACTTGCGCGACGTGGAGCGTCTCGGCTACGCGAAGCTGCCGGTATGCATCGCGAAGACCCCGGCCTCGCTGTCGGACGACCCGAAACTGCGCGGCCGCCCGGACGACTTCGAGGTGACGGTGCGCGGGATCCAGATCAACGCCGGCGCCGGCTTCCTGGTGGTGCTGACGGGCGACATCCTGCGCATGCCGGGCCTCCCGCGACGCCCGCTGGCCGCGCGACTGGACCTCCGCGACGGGCGCATCACCGGGCTCGAGTGACGCCGCGGCCTACGGCCGTCAGAGCGTCAGCTTGCGGTCCTGGTCTCGAAGCAGATAGAGCGCCAGGCAGGCGGCCAGCATGGGCCAGGCCGCGAAGAAGAGCAGGTGCTCCCAGGGATCCAGGTACTGGCGGTAGGACGAGAAGGTGGAGACTGCATGGAACACGAGGACGAGCCCGTAGCTCAGGCGCTTGCGGAAGCCCACCACGAACGCGGCCAGGAGCGCCAGCTCGAGCGCCCCGATCAGCTTGAAGGCACCCGCCCCGAGGCCCTCGAGGCCGTAGAAGTGCCCGTAGACGCGACCCGCGTGCTCCGGGTTCACGAACTTGTCGAGCGTCCACATCAGCATCACGAGGAAGACCGAGAGGCGCAGCGCAAGGAGCGCCCAGGCGAGTCGATCCGACACCGGGGCCTCCCCGATCAGACCTTGTCGGGCTCGTAGCCCGGCACCCAGGACTCGAACTTCGGCAGGTCGTCGCGAATCTCCCACCAGGGCGCCTTCGAGCCGGTCCAGATGTGGAGCGACGGGCGCACACCGGGGTCGTCGTCGAGCGCACCCGCCGGGACGGCGACGCTGCCGAAGTCGGGCTCCTGGACCGGGACCGGCGATCCGCACCTCGTGCAGGAGCCCCAGGGCACGCCGCGCGGCGTGCGATAGATGCCGATGCCCTCCGCGCCCCTCGTGAAGCGGAACTGCTCCGGGCGCACGTGCGCCATGGTGCTGAAGGCGCTGCCGTGCTTCTTGCGACACATGGAGCAATGGCAGCAGGACATCATCGCGATCGCGTCGGCCTCGAAGCCGACGCTTCCGCACAGGCAGCTTCCCCGGACCGGGCCGGAGGCCGGTCCCTGAACCGTGTGCTCCACGGGGCCGGCACCCTCGGGCACGTAGCCGGGCAGCCAGTCCTCGAAGCGGGGCAGCTCGTCCTGGATCTCCCACCAGGGCGCCTTCGACCCCGTCCAGATGTGGAGCGCCGGGCGCACGCCCGGGTCGTCGTCCAGCGTTCCGGCGGGGATCGGAATGCTGGTGCGGTTCGCCGTCGCGGGCACGCTGCCACCGCAACGCCCGCACGAGCTCCAGCTCGCGCGGCGGGTGAAGAAGGTTCGCACGAGATCCTCGCCGTTCGTGAAGCGGAACTGGTCGGTCCGGGCGTGGGCGTAGCTGCCGAAGGCCGCGCCGCGCGCCTTGCGGCACTGCGAGCAATGGCAGTGGGTCATCACCGGCGTCTCGTCCGCCTCGAAGCGGACGCCTCCGCACAGGCAGCTGCCTCTCACCATGGGGGTTCCTCCTGCTTCGGATAGTCGAAGGCGAGCAGCCGGGCGCAGCCCTCGTCCACCTCGTTCCAGTCGTCGATCGCCAGCTCGAGCTGCACGACTCCGGTCGTGGGGATGTTGTCGATCCGGACGTCGGCGAGACGATTGTGGAGCTCGGTGAGCCCTGGATTGTGGCCCACCAGGGCGACGTGCTCGAGCGCGCCGGGGAGGCCGTGGATCACCGCGAGGAGCGCGTCGGGCGCAGCGCCGTACAGGTCGGGCTCGAGCACGATGTCCTGCCTGGGATATCCGATCTCCCGCGCGATGCGCTTCGCCGTGGCGCGTGCGCGCCTGGCGGGGCTCGAGACCAGCCGATCCGGCCGGAAGCCGGCCGCGGCCAGGCGGGTGCCCATCCCAGGCGCGTCGCGCTTGCCGCGCTCGTTCAGGGGACGTTCGAAGTCCGGGAGGCCGGCTTCGCTCCAGCTCGACTTGGCGTGGCGCACGAGGGTGAGGCGCTTCACGGGCCCAGCATTGCGCGGAAGGCCCACGTCTGGCAAGAAGGGATCGGCGCGTACCGGCTTCTCAAAGGTGGAGCGCGTGAAGCTCGTGAACGCCGACCTTCATCCCGCTGTCGAGGGGCCGGTTCCCGCTCGGGAGATCCAGCGCTTCCTCGACACCTGGCTCTACGATCCCGAGGCCTTCCTGGTGGACGAGATCGTGCGTCTGGACCGCGAGGCGGGCGTGATCGAAGCGCGCCTGGACACCCGGCGCACGCTCCCCTACGCACGGCTCCAGCGCGAGAGCGCGCGGCATCCGGGTCACGTGGCCGCCGGCGACCTCTTGATGGCGACCGGGAGCCTCGGCTTCCTGCACGCCTGGTTCTTCCACGGCTGCCGCTGGGCCGAGGGCTGGTCGGGCTTCGGCAACCGCATCCACCGGGCGGACTTCAAACGACTGGCGCGCCTGGGGCCGCCCCTGCTGCTGACGTCCCGGGAGCTTCGCATCCGCGTCGGTCCTCGCCGCGTGGTGCTCCGCTGCGAGTTCCGCTTCTCCCAGGAAGACGAGCTGGTCTACCTGGGCGACCAGACGGCCATGTTCTTCCGGGAGCGGGAGCTCGGCGGCGTCTGACCCCCCTCGCCGCCGCACGCCGCGCGGCGCAGGGTGTCGGCCGGGAACATCACCGCGTCGCGCGGGCGGCACCTCGATCCAGACCGCGCGGGCCAGGGCACAGCGCCCGTTCCGCGTGGAGAAGAGCGCGGAGCCGGCAAAGTGCTTGCGGCCCTTCGCGCCGAGGGGCCATGCGATCACGACGCAGGGCTCGCCCGCGTGGATGGGCGCCTCCAGACGCGCTTCCAGCTCACCCAGGACGACGGGCGACTGCTCCGGGCCGCGGTGGCAGGCGAAGGCGCCCGGACAGTCCAGAGCGGCCCAGACGAACTCCGGACGAACGGTCCCGTCCGGGGCGGACAGGGAGGCGTCCGGAGTCCACGCCGCGGCGTGGAGAGCACGGTCGACCAGGGGGCCCGGAAAGATGCGCAGACCGTCTCCCGGGGTCCGCATCGGCCCGCACACGAAGCACTCCGGAAACCAGTGCTCGTGGAAGCCGGGATAGCGTCGCGACGCCGCTCGGGCCTCGGCCAGGCCGGGCGCCTCGGGGGTCTCGACCGCGAGCCGGGACGGGCGGGTCTCCGCGATTCGCGCGTCGGCGTCGCGCAGCTCCACGCCGGTCGCCGTGCGCAGGATCTCGAGCGGACGCTCGAGGGGGGGCGGCCGGCTCAGCCGCACGACGACGTCACCATGCGCGTGGGAAGCCAGCAGGCCACACACGTAGCCGCCGTTCCCCGAGGTCGTCGGCCCCCGGAAGCGACGCGCGATCGTGACCGTCGCCTCGGACATGGCTCGACGGGGGAAGATAGCCGCCCGGGGAGGGAGTGGCCGGACCGCACACCCCGTTTGGGGGCTCCGTTGCTGCAACGGGATCTCGGGAATCGTCAAAACATTTCCCGGGATCGTGGTAGGATGTCTCTGGGGAGCGCCGCGGAGCAACTCGGTGGCTGCGTCGGTGGTCGTCTGCGCGGCTTGTATGGGCGAGAACGCGCCCGGCGCGCGTTTCTGCGCGGAGTGCGGCGCGCCCCAGGGCTTCCCGCCCGAGACCCGACGGCGAGATCGCGCGGAGCGCCGTCAGCTAACCGTCATGTTCTGCGATCTGGTGGGCTCCTCCGAGCTCTCCCGGCGGCTCGATCTGGAGGAGTACCGGGAGCTGGTGCGGGCCTACCAGCTCGTGTGCCAGGAGACCCTCGAGCGCTTCGACGGACACGTCGCCCAGTACCTGGGCGACGGCGTGCTGGCCTACTTCGGCTATCCCCACGGCCACGAGGACAACGCCGAGCGCGCCGTACGCGCGGGACTGGAGCTGCTGAGCGAGCTCGCCCGCATGAACGACGAGCGCGCGCCGACGGCTCCCGTGCGGCTGAGGGCCCGCATCGGCGTCCACACCGGCCCCGTCGTGGTGGGCGAGATCGGAACGGGTGCGCGTCGCGAGACGCTCGCCCTGGGCGAGACCACGAACGTGGCTGCGCGCATCCAGGCAGTCGCCGAGGCGGACACCCTCGCGATCAGCGAGACGACGTTGCGACTCGTGGGCGGACTGTTCCTGACCGAGCATCTCGGGTCGCCCGGCCTGAAGGGGGTGGCCGGACCGCTGCGCGTGTATCGTGTGTTGCACTCGTCGGGCGTGCGAAGCCGCCTGGACGTTCCCGGGCGGCGTACGCCGCTGGTCGGACGCGAGGCGGAGCTCTCCTTCCTGCGCGAGCGTTGGGAGCGCGCGCAGGGGGGCGCGGGCCAGGCGGTGCAGGTGGTGGGCGAGGCCGGACTCGGCAAGTCGCGCCTCGTGGCGCGCCTGCGCCAGAGCCTGGGCGGCCTCCCGCACTCCTGGCTCGAGTGCCGATGCTCGCCCTTCGCGACGAGCAGCGCGCTGCACCCCGTGCTCGAGCTGGTGCGTGAGGCCTGCCGCTTCGAGGAAGCGGATGCGCCCGAGGACAAGCGCCGCAAGCTGGAGGAGGCCCTGGAGCTGTACGGATTCGATCTCGATGCGACGCTGCCGGGCTTCGCCCAGCTCCTGGCGCTCCCTCTCGATGAGCGCTGCCGGGCGCCGGCCGCCGATCCGCAGCGGGTGCGGAGCCACGTGCTCGAGACGCTGGTGGACTGGAGCCTCGCCATCGCGGCGCAGCAGCCCACGGTGGTGCTCTTCGAGGACCTGCACTGGAGCGATCCCACCACCCAGGAGCTGGTGATGCGAATCCTGGCACGCTGCGCCGAAGCTCCCATGCTGGCGTTGCTGACCCTCCGGTCGGACGTCGGGGCGCCGTGGGTGGACCTGCCCCACGTGGCGCGGCTCGAGCTGGCTCGCCTCTCCGAGGAGCAGGCGCGGGAGCTGGCCTCGCAGGCGAGCGGAGGAGCTCTGCCCGCCGCGGCGCTCGACCAGGTGGTCGAGCGCGCGGACGGGAATCCCCTCTTCGTGGAGGAGCTGGTCCGTCTCGCGGTCGAGACGCAGAGCGCGCCGGGATCGAGGCCGCCCACGGTGCCCCCTTCGATCCAGGACTCGCTCACGGCGCGCCTGGACGGCGTCGGTGAGGCGCGGGAGCTGGCCCAGCTCGCGGCCGCGCTGGGACGCGACTTCTCGTACGCGATGCTGGCCGCGGTGGCCGAGCGGGACGAAGCTCGGCTGCGCAGCGAGCTGGCCCGCCTGACCGAGGCCGATCTCCTCTACCAGCGCGGGGAGCCGCCGCGCGCGGAGTACGGCTTCCGTCACGTGCTGCTCCAGGAGACGGCCTACCAGTCCCTGCTGCGAAGTCAGCGCGGCCGCATCCATGCTCGGATCGCGAGCGTCCTGGAGCAGCGCTTCCCGGAGCTCGCCCGGGAGCAGCCGGAGTCGCTCGCGCACCACTGGATGGAGGCGGGCGCCTGGGAGCGCGCCCTCGAGGGCTTCGCCGGCGCCGGCCGCATCGCCGCCCTCCAGGCCGCATACGTGGAGGCGGCGTCCCACTACCGCCGCGCCCTCGAGGCGCTCGCGCAGCTGCCGGGCGGCCCGCACCGGGATCGCCGGGAGCTTCCGCTGCAGCTCATGCTCGGGAACGTGACGATGGCGGCGGAGGGCTACTCGGCGCCCGGAGCGCGTGCGGCCTTCGAACGGGCGGTGGAGCTGGCCGAGGCCTTCGGCGACGCCGCGGAGCTCTCGTCTGCGGTCACCGGTCTCACCGCCTGGTGGAACAGTGCCGGCCACTGCCGGGAGGCCCTGCGCCACGCACGTCGCACGCTGGAGATCGCCTCGCGCTCGAAGCTGCGCGTGGCGGCGCTGCGCGGCCACACTTCCCTCGCCCTGATCCAGCTCTACCTGGGCGCTCCGAGCCGGGCGCTGCGCCACGCCGAGCGGGCGATGGCGATCTACGAGCCCGGCGACTACGACGCCGCCAGCTACGGCATCGGCAGCGACCAGGGGGTGCTGTCGCACGGTGTGGCAGCCATGGCGCTCTTCCTGCTGGGACGCTTCGACCGCGCGCTCGCCATGGCCCGGGAGGGGGTCGCGCTCGCGGAGCAGCTGGATGCGCCCCTGAGCCTCGCCATGGCGCGCTTCTTCCTGGGCATGGTCCATCACGCGCGCGGCGAGTCCGAACGCGCCGTCGATCAGGCCGGACGGGTGATCGAGGTGGCGCAGTCGTTCGGCTTCCCGGACTGGCTGGGCTTCGGGATGCTCCTGGACGGCGTGGAGCGCACGCACCTGGCGGAGGAGTCCGACGGCGTGGAAGAGGCGACCGAGGGGATCGAGCGGCTGGCACGCACGGGGAACCGCGGCGGCGCGCCCTTCGGCTTCGGGCTGCTCGCCGAGGCGCAGATCCGGGCAGGACGACTGGCGGAGGCGCTCGCGACCGTGGAGGGTGGGCTCGCCCTCTCCGCGGAGACGGACCAGCCGGTGGCGGACGCCGACCTGCTGCGTATGAAGGGGGAGCTGCTCCTCGCCCGGGACCGCGGAGCCCGGTCGGTGGCCGAGCGCCTGCTCCGCGAGGCCGTCCGCACCGCGCGTCGCCGCCGGGAGCACGCCTTCGACTTGCGCGCGACCACGAGTCTCGCGCGTCTGCTCCGAGACGACGGGCGCGGGGAGGAGGCGCGCGCGCTGCTGCGCGACACCTGTGCGAGCTTTCACGAGGGGCTCGCGACCGGCGACCTGCGTCGGGCGCATGCGCTCCTGGCGGCGCTCGGCTAGGGCCTCCTGCGCTGCGCCGAGGGCCGGGGCGAAGCGCTCCTCCAGCGCTCCAGCTGCTCGGGATCGAGCGGGTCCTGGCCGGCCAGGAAGCGCTCGAGATACGGCAAGTCGTCGTAGCCCCAGAACAGCTCGCCGTCCACCTCGAAGCTCGGAACGCCGAAGACGCCGCGTGCGACGGCGGCGTCGGTTTGCCGGCGCAGGCGGGCCTTCGTCTCGGGCCGCTGTGCCCGGGCGACGAGGTCCGCGCCGTCGACGTCGACACGCTCCAGCACCCGCTGCACGACCGGGGGCTCGCTCACGTGGAGCCCGTCCACCCAGACGGCGCGGAAGAGGGCGTTCACGAGCCGTTCGAGCTCGTTCTGCTCCAGGGACAGCGAGGAGACGCGGAGCGCCAGCAGCGGGTTGAAGGGGTGGTGGACGGGGGGGTTCAGGGGGACGCCCAGCAGCGCGGCCTTGCGCAGGTTGTTCCGCATCATCCAGAGCGCCTTGGGTCGAACCTCGGCCGGGCCGAGCTGGCCGTGCGCCTCCAGGAGCGCTGCAAAGAGCACGGGGACCGGCTCGACCCGCAGGTGGTGGGTCGACGCCAGCTGCGGCAGCCGCGTCCACGCCAGCCAGGCGTTCGAGGAGATGTAGTCGAAGCAGAAGCGGAGCGTGCGCCGGGTCTCGCTCACCGGAACTCGACCCAGAACAGGCCGCGCAGCTCTCCGACACGGAAGCCCGTGGCCTGGTCGTCCGGGTAGAGCGCGGCGATCCGCTCGGCGACGTCCGGCGCCAGGGTCTCGCCGTGACAGGTGAGGCAGAGTGGCTGCATCCGGATCGGCTCCACGTAGCCCACGCCGCCACCCGCGAGCGACACGACCCGCGACTCCGCGTGCGTCGGGTCGGCCCGGTAGGCCGCCAGCAGCGGCTCCATCCAGGGGGCAGGCGCGTTGTCCGGATTGCGCAGCTTGTGGCTGGTGCGACCGACGCGCACGCCCGGCGAGCTGGCGGTGGCCGCCAGGCCGGGGGCGTGCACGCGGCAGACCTCGAGCGCATCGGCGGGGCCACTCTCCAGGCCCGCGGCCAGGGCGGCCTGGAGGTTCGCCTTGAAGGGACGCAGCGTCTCGGCGCCTCGCAACCTCCAGGGCTCCAGGTCCTCTCCCGGCCCGCCGCACGCGAGAGCCGCGGCCACGACGAGGATCGCCGGGCGCAGACCCTCGGGAGCCACGCTCAGGCGCCGAGCCCGAGCGCGAGCAGCCGCACCGCCCACCAGACCTGCACCACGAACTGGATCAGGAAGAAGAAGAAGCGCACCTGCACCGCCAGGTTGCTGGTGGAGAGGAGGTGCGTGGTGGACTGGCCCACGCGCGCGGCCAGCGCCGCGGGCGCCAGCGCATCGGTCACGGCGCCGTTCCCGCTGACCACTGCCGCCAGCACCAGGGCCGCGAAGGCGGGCAGGCTCTCGTAGCAGTTGGCGTGAGCGCGGCTGAGGCGATTCGCGAAGGGGGAGACGTCCGAGCCGTCCACGGCGAAGCTGTTGGCGGCCCGCTTTCCGGAGAGGGTGAGCGAGACGCGAACCACCGCGATCAGAGCGAGCAGGAAGAGGGTCCAGGCGGCGAAGCCGGCCAGCGCCAGCAGGGAAGGGCTCATCTCGATCCTCCTCGGGCGCGTCCGCTCACGGGTAGCGTCACGGCCCCACCCTCGCCAGAACCTTGGAGAGGAGCTGACGGTCGTTGTCGCGGAAGCCCACCTTCCGGTCCTGCATCAGCCGGACCAGGGGGTCCAGGTCGCGCGCCGTCGCCAGTCGGATCGGCTCGCTCATGCGGGGTGGGGGCCGTGCTCGGCGCCCGCGATCTCCCGCACCATCGTCTGGGCGTGGAGGCGTGCGCCCGTCCGCGCACGCAGGCCCGGAACGCGGCGCGGGGGGCCGTGACGACGAAAGCCCATGCACTCGAAAAAGGCGATGGCGCCGTGATTCTCCGCGAGCGTGCCCAGGTGGCAGCCCGGCGAGCCCACCTCCTCCAGGCGCGCGAGCCAGCAGGCCATCAGCGCCGCGCCCGCGCCGAGCCCGCGCGCCTCCGGAAGCAGGTTGATGTGGAGATGGGAGGGCCAGGCGGCCCCGGGTGCGTCGTCCGGCGGCCGCGTTCCCGTGGCCACGTCGGCGAGCGCGCGCCAGAAGAAGCCCGCCGTCCCGGGCCGGAGCAGCAGCAGCCGCTCGAGCCGCAGGCGGGCGATCTGGAGCGCGGCATCCGGCGCCCGAGCCGACTCCACGCAGCCGAGCAGGTAACCCGCGACACGGCCGTCCTGCTCCACGACGAAGGCGGACTCGGGCTCGCAATCCGTGTAGTAGCCGCTCCACACGTCGGCGAAGCTCTCGGCATCGCGCCAGTACCAATGCGCCGACTCACCCAGGAAGCCCGTCGCGTGGCAGATGCGACGCACCGCGGCGCGGTCCTCGGCCCGATAGGGCCGAACGCGCCACGCCGACTCAGAAGCGATAGCCGGACTCCTCGTGCAGCACGATGTCGAGGCCGCGCTCCTCTTCCCGTTCGTCCACGCGCAGCCCGACGACCGCGTCCACGATCTTGAGGACGATCCAGGTGAGCGCGGCGGTGTACAGCACCGCCCCGGTGGCCGCGCCGAACTGCACCGCGAGCTGCCGGCCCACGGCGAGGCCCGTCTCGCTTCCGCCCAGGCCGGCACTGGCGAACAGGCCGACCAGGACCGTGCCCACGAAGCCTCCCACGCCGTGCACGCCGAAGACGTCCAGGGAGTCGTCGTAGCCCAGCGCGCGCTTCACGGAGGTGGAGGCCAGGTAGCAGAGCGCCCCGGACGCCAGGCCGATGACGACGGCGCCCAGCGGGCCCACGAAGCCCGAGGCCGGCGTGATGGCCGCGAGCCCCGCGATGGCCCCGGTGGCCAGCCCCAGTGCGCTCGGCTTGCCGCGCACCCACTCGATCCCCATCCAGGTGAGGCCCGCCACGGAGGCGGAGACGTGTGTCACCGTGATGGCCATGGCCGCGTCGCCGCTCGCCGCGAGCGCGCTCCCGCCGTTGAAGCCGTACCAGCCTACCCAGAGCATGCCGGTCCCGGTGACGGTCATGGTGAGGTTGTGGGGAATCAGCTGCGCGTGCGGATAGCCCGAACGGGGTCCGATGACGATGCACGCCACCAGGGCCGCCACGCCGGCCGTGATGTGGACGACGATCCCGCCGGCGAAGTCGAAGACGCCGAGATCCGCCAGCAGGGCGCCTTCACCCGACCAGACCATGTGACAGATCGGCGCGTACACGAGCACCAGCCACAGCGCCGAGAAGAGCATCATCGCGGAGAACTTCATGCGCTCCGCGAAGGCACCCACGATGAGGGCCGGCGTGATGATGGCGAACGTCATCTGGAAGATGAAGAAGAGCACCTCGGGAATCGAGCCGGAGAGCGTGTCGCGCCCCACGCCGGCCAGGAAGACCTTCCCGAGGCCGCCCACGAAGGCGTGCAGGCCCAGCGAGCCCGCCTCCATGCCGGTCGTGTCGAAGGCGAGGCTGTAGCCGAAGGCGAGCCAGAGCACGGTGACGAGGGCCGTGATCGCGAGGCACTGCATCAGCACCGAGAGCACGTTCTTGGTACGGACCAGGCCGCCGTAGAAGAGCGAGAGTCCCGGGATGGTCATGAAGAGGACCAGCGCCGTGGAGACCAGGATCCAGGCCGTGTCGCCAGAGTTCATGCCGGAGCCCTCCTCGTGATCGGCCGCCGGGGGCGCGAGCGGTCCGCTCGGGCGGTTGTACCACCTCGAGGCCCCTCAGTGGGGAAAAGGCTGGGGCTGACGCGCCAGGAGCGCCGCGGCCAGCAGGGCGCAGAGCAGCTCGAAGCCCAGGGCCAGCGTCGTGTAGAGGGACAGCTCGCCGCCCAGGCCCGCGCCGAGCGCTCGGCCGAGGAAGAGGCCCGCGCACAGGAAGGCGAGCATCGCGAGGGCCGGCCGGACCCAGGAGGCTCGCAGCACGGCCAGCGCCGCCAGCGCCCCGACCGCCGCCTGGAGGCCGCCGTACATGGCGCGCAGCTCGATGGTGCCGGTGGTGGAGCTCGCCGCGACGCCCGCCGCCTCCGCCAGAAACCCAGGATCGAGGAGGCAGTACAGCCCGTAGGGAAGCCACAGCAGGGCGTTCAGGCCCAGGAAGACGCGAGCGGACATGGGAGCTTCCCTTCCAGGTAGGATGGGGGGCGTCGCAGACGGAGGAGCGCTCCATGCCCGCCAATCCCCCCGAGAACATGCCCCGCATCACTCCCTACCTCTACTACGAGGACGTGGCCCAGGCCGTCGCGTGGCTGGAGAAGGCCTTCGGGCTCCGGGAACGCATGCGCATGCCCGGCCCGGACGGAAGCGTCGTCCACGCGGAGGTGGAGCTCGCGGACGGGGTCGTCATGATGGGCTGTCCGGGGGCGGACTTCCGCAACCCGAGGCGGCTCGGCGGCGCGACCCAGCAGATCTACGTCTACGTGGACGACGTCGACGCGCACCATGCGCACGCGAAGGCCGCGGGCGCCCGGATCCTGGCCGAGCCCGAGGACAAGTTCTACGGCGACCGCAGCTACAGCGCCGAGGATCCCGAGGGCCATCAGTGGTCCTTCGCCCAGCACGTGCGCGACGTGGCCCCGGAGGACCTGAGGCCTCCGGCCTGACGCCGCAGCGGCCAGGCGAAGGCGCCCGCCGGCAGGGCGGCGGCCTGGGCATCTCGGCTACGGTCTGGCCCGGGAGGAAGACCGCGTGGCCGAGGAGAAGCGGTGGCGGCGCTGCAGCGCCTGCAAGCAGCCGATCGCGTTCGGCGCCACCTACTGGATCTGCAACGTCTCCACCTGCAATCGCAAGCGGACCGGGCTCGCCTTCTGCTCGGTGGGCTGCTGGGAGGTCCACCTGCCCAGCGCGAACCACCGCGAGGCGTGGGCCCTGGAGCGCACCGCCCCGCCCGAAGGCATGGAGGCCGCTTCCGCCGCCCCGGCCCCCAAGGCAGGGCGTCGGCGCCTGGTCCGGCCCGCCGCGGCGCAGCCCGCCTCGCCGCAGCCCGCCGAGGAGATCCTGATCGTCGCCAGCCGGCTCAAGGACTACGTGCGGGCGCGCTCCGGGTTCAACACCTCCGATGGCGTGCTCGCCCCGCTCTCGGAGCTGGTGCGCCAGGCCTGCGACCGGGCGATCCAGAACGCCTCGCGCGAGGGCCGCAAGACGATTCTCGATCGGGACGTGGAGACCTGATCGCGGCGCTCAGGCCTGCAGCCGCGCGAGCAGCTTCTCCCAGATGCCCCCGAAGTCGCCGTTGCTCATCACCAGGATCACGTCGCCCGGCCGGGCGGACCGCGCCAGCTCCTCGACGATGGCGTCGGCGCCCGGCAGGGCCCCGGCGTCCCGGCCTCGGGCACGGAGCGCCGCGGCCAGCGCCTGCGCGTCCAGGAGCTCCGTCACCTCGCCGGTGGCGCTGTAGAGGGGCGCATCGGGAACGATCGAGACCCGGGCCACGTCGGCCTCCGCCAGCGCGTCGGCGTAGGCCTGCTGGAAGATCCGGCGGCGACTCGTGTTCGTGCGCGGCTCCAGGACGGCAACCAGGCGTCGCCCCGGGAAGCGCCCGCGGGCGGCCTCGATGCTCCCGCGCACGGCGGTCGGGTGGTGGGCGAAGTCGTCCACGACGCTGACGCCGCGCGCCTCGCCGCGCACCTCCATGCGCCGCTTCACGCCCCGGAAGCGCTGCAGCGCCGCGATCGACTCCAGCAGGGGAACCCCCAGCACCCGCGCCGTGGCCAGCGCCGCCAGCGCGTTCTCCACGTTGTGGCGGCCGTGAAGCGGGACCTGGACCGGGAAGGCCTCGCGCCCGCGCACGTGCAGGTTGAAGCGGGTGCCCTGGGCGTTGGCCTGGAGATCGGTGGCCCACCAGGCGGCCATCACGGAGACCCCGGTGGCGCCGGGGTCCGAGCCCTGGACCGCGTAGCTCACCACCTGGCAGGGGGCGTTCTTCACCACCTCGCGCACGTTCGGATGCCCCATCGCGGCCACGATCGTCCCGCCCGGGATCATGCGCTCCACGAGCTCGCGGAAGGCGCTCTTCACGTGCGCGAGGTCGCGGTAGATGTCGGCATGGTCGAACTCGACGGAGGTCAGCACCAGCGTCCGCGGGTGGTAGTGCAGGAACTTGGGAGTCTTGTCGAAGAAGGCGGTGTCGTACTCGTCACCCTCCACGACGAAGTGCTCGCCCCGTCCTTCCCGGAAGCTCCCCTCGAAGTCGAGCGAGATGCCGCCCACAAGGAGCGACGGATCGCGGAGCGCGTAGAGCAGCAGCGCACCGACGAGGCTGGTCGTGGTGGTCTTGCCGTGCGTGCCGGCCACGACGACCCGGTGCTTCTCCTGCATGGCCAGCTGGTAGAGGGCATCCGGGAACGAGAGGTAGGGAATGCCGTTGTCCAGGACCGCCTGCGCCTCGGCGTTGTCCGGGCGCACGGCGTTGCCGATCACGACCAGGTCGGGCCGCTCGCAGAGGACGTTCTCCGGAGCGAAGCCGATCTTGACCGGGATCCCCCAGCGCTCGAGCTGGCCGCTCATGGGCGGGTACAGCGCGCGGTCGGAGCCCGTCACCCGCACCCCGCGCGCGGCAAGCAGGCACGCCAGGGAGCCCATCCCGGTGCCCCCGATGGCGACGAAGTGGACGTGGCGCGGCGCCAGCGACTGTCCCGGGTCGGTCTCGCTCACTCGGCCAGGAACCCCTCCAGGATCAGATCGTGGATCCGGGGCCGCAGCTTGAAGGGGCTCTTCTTGGCCACCAGGTGGACGCGGTTGGTGAGCATCACGACCACGGTCTCGCGCACGAGGTCGATCCAGAGCGAGGTGCCGGTGAAGCCCAGGTGCCCGATCGACTGCTTCGAGAAGTGCCTGCCGGAGGAGGAGCTGCCCTCGGTGGGCGTGTCCCAGCCCAGCGCCCAGTCGGAACCCGGCGGAAGCTCCTGCCGTCGCGCGAAGCCGCGCAGCGTCTCGCGCGGGAGCGCGTCGCTGCGGCCGTGCCAGACGTCCAGCAGCGCCACCCCGAAGCGCAGCACGTCGTCCGCCGGCGCGAACAGGCCGGCGTGCCCGGCCACCCCGCCCATCGTCCAGGCGTTCGGGTCGTGCACCTCGGCCACCAGGACGCGTTTGCGCCAGGGACAGTTCTCGGTGGCGGCGAAGCGGGGGCGCTCCGCCGCCGGCACCGGGCTGCCGCGATCCTCCAGCGGCAGGAAGCGGGTCTCCTCCATGCCGAGCGGGCCGAAGACGTGCTCGCCGCAGTACGCGTCCAGGCGCTGGCCGGACACCGCCTCCACCAGCGCGCCCAGCACGATGAAGTCCAGGTCGCCGTAGACGGCCGCCTCCCCGGGATCGTGCACCAGGGCGGAGCGGAAGATGCCTTCCAGGACGCGCTCGCGGGCCTCGGGGGTGGCGAGCAGCGTCTCCCCCCACTTCCGCTCGCGCTCCAGCATCGGCTCCCAGAAGGCGCGCCAGGGGCGCAGGCCCGAGGCGTGCGCCAGCAGCTGCCGGATCGTCACGTGCTCCTTGCCGCGCTCGGCGAAGGGTGGCAGGTGCTTCGCCACCGGGTCGTCCAGATCGATCCGACCCTGGTGGACCAGCTGCATCACGGCGGTCGTGGTGGCGATCACCTTGGTGAGCGACGCCAGGTCGAACAGCGTGTCCCGTGCCATGGGAACGCGCTCCGGGCGCAGGGCGGCATGCCCACGCACGGACACGTGCTCCAGGATCTCGCCCTCGCGCGGCATGCGGGCCAGCACCACCGCGCCGGGCATCTCCGCCGCCGCGATCGCCTTGTCCAGGGCGCGGTCCACCCGCGCGAGCTTGCGCTGGATCAGGCTCTTCTTCATGTCAGCGCCGGACCACCCCCCGTTCCAGAATGTGCAGCTCTCCACGCTCGGCGTCGAGTCGGGCGCGCGCTCCCACGGGCCAGGGCAGGTTCGGGTGCGCGTGGCCGAAGGGAAGCCCCGAGATCCAGGCGACGCCCGCCGCGCCGAGGCAATCCTCCAGGATCTCGGAGGCGCAGAGATCGGGGTGGCCGGGCTCGTCGCAGTCCACGAAGGCGCCGAGACCGACGCCCGCTGCGGCTCCGAGCTTCCCCGAGGCGCGAAGCTGCTGCAGGAGGCGGTCGAGACGATAGGGGCGCTCTCCCCGCTCCTCGAGCAGCAGGATCGCGCCGCGGGTGTCCACCTCCCAGGGCGTCCCCAGGCTCGACGCCAGCATGGTGAGCGAGCCGCCCACCAGGCGACCCTCCGCGCGTCCGCCCGCGCCCGGGCGGCCGCGCCAGACGAGCGGACGCGGCCCGGATCCCGTGAGCGACGCGACGAGCGCCTGGAGCTCGTCCGGCTCGGGACCCGCGGCGCGCTCGAGCATCGGACCGTGGAAGCCGCCGAGCCCCGCGAGGCGGCGCTGCCAGAGCAGCAGCGCCGTCACGTCG
>JBFGJV010000019.1:0-25463 GCA_041577015.1 Myxococcota bacterium | reverse complement strand
GGCGCTCGTGGCCGGATGCGTGACGCCGGCGTCGTTCCCGATGGCCGGCACCCCGTCCGCGAGGCCGTACCGCTACTTCGAGCGGCCCGCCGCCGACGATCCCTGGTCCTCGAAGATCGGGGGCTGGCAGGGTCGGGAGCGAGGCCTCGCCGATCCGCGCGCCGGCGAGGAGCTGGCCTCCGTCTCCGGGTCCGGGGCGGCCGCGGCCGCTCACCCCGGTCGCGCCGACGATCTGCGCGACAAGTACCTGAGCTTCCGGGCCGAGCGGCGCCGCGCCGCGGCGCGCGAGCTGGCGAGCTGGGTGCAGGACCAGGCCAAGCGCCACTACCGCCCGGACGGTCCGGTGGACCACTGGGCCACGCTCGAGGAGACGCTCGGCGCCGACGGAGACGATTGCGACGGACTCGAGCTGCTGACGTTCTACCTGCTGCTGGACCTGGGCTTCGACCCGGAGCGGGTGTACCGGGCCATCGTCTATCGCCCCGCCGACGGGCAGCACCACATGGTGACGTTCTGGTTCGAGAGCGAGGACGATCCCTGGGTGATCGATCCCACCGGCGCCATGACCCACGGCATGCCGCGCATGTCCGAGGTTCCCGGCTGGGTCCCGCTCAAGATCTTCAGTGAGACCGCGGAGTACTCCGTGAGCCACGAGTCCGCGGCTCGGCTCGCCCACTCGCTCAACCCCTGACGCTCGGCCGCCTCGAGGCACGCGTTCTCCGCTGCGTCGCGGACCGCGTGGTACCTTGCCACGGCCGTCATGGACGAGCGCACGCCGCTTCATCCCATCGAAGCCTCCCACCTCCACGCGCGTCGGGAGCGCGTGTTCCTGGTCCTGGCCGGATGGTTCCTGGGCTCGATGACGATGCTCAACATCCTGGGCGTGAGCCGGTTCCTCGACTTCTCCTTCGAGCTCGCCGGGATGCGGATCCCCTTCGTGCTGGCGGTGGGCGTGTTGCCCTATCCGATCACCTTCCTGTGCACGGACTTCATCAGCGAGCTCTACGGCCGCGCCCGCGCCAGCCTGGTGGTGTGGGTGGGCTTCGCACTGAACCTCTGGGTGCTCTTCGTGCTGTGGCTGGGCGGAATCCTGCCCCCGGATCCGCCGCTGGATCCCGGGAGCGGGCTGCCGCCCCCGGACCACTACGCCTTCGCGTTCTATCGCATCCGCCAGCTCACCCTCGGAGCGGTGGCCGCCTCGATGATCGCCTACCTGAGCGCGCAGCTCTGCGACGTGTTCCTGTTCCACTTCTGGAAGCGCGTCACGAGAGGACGCCACCTGTGGCTGCGCAACAACGGCTCCACCATGGTGAGCCAGCTGGTGGACAGCGTGGCGGTGATTTCGATCACGCACTTCTGGGCGCGCGGCATCCCGCTCGATCCGGGCGAGCCGGTCTGGCCCCAGCTCTGGGTCTTCATCGGCTCGGCGTACGTGTTCAAGTTCGCCGTCGCGGCCCTGGACACCTTGCCCTTCTATCTGGGCGTCCGCTGGCTGGCCGGCTACCTGCGCATCGACCCCAACCTGGAGCACCGGGCGGACCGGGAGCAGGTGGAGCTTTGACGCACGGTGCTCCGGCGGCGAACGCTCCGCTCTTCGTCTACGGCACGCTGCGCCCGGCCCTGGCGCCGGTGGAGCTGCGGACGCGTCTGGAAGGGGTGGACGTGCTCGGCCCGGCCCGGGTGCGGGGCCGGCTCTACGACCTGGGCAGCTATCCGGGAGCCGTTCCCGATCCGCAGGCGCCGCACTGGATCCGGGGCGAGCTGCTGGTCCTCCCAGGGGCGGCGTGGCCGTGGCTGGATCGATACGAGGGCTTCGACGCGCGCCGTGCCGGGCGCAGCCTGTTCGTGCGCGAGCGCTGCGTGGCGGTGGACGGGGAGCGGCGAAGCGTCGCCTGCTGGATCTACCGCTACAACCGCGATCCGGGCGGCCTGCCGCTGGTGGCGCACGGCGACTGGAGCCGAGCCGGCTAGGGACCGGGGTCGCTCCCGTCCTCGGGCTCGAGCTCCAGCTCGAGCTCCTTGCGCTGCCGCTCGGCCCGCTCGCGCGCCTCCATGCGCTCGCGCTCGATCTCCACCAGCAGCTCCTTGCGGGCATCCTCGGCCCGCTCGCGCTCGAGCTCGATGCGTTCGCGCTTGAGCTCCAGGAGTCGCTGCTCCAGCAGGCGGTTGCGCCGCGCCACCAGGGGGGGCGGCACCACGCCCTCCGGTCCGTCGGGTGCGAAGTGGAGCGTCACGGCGGTGCGCGCCTCGCTGCCGTCGTTGGCCCGGGCCACCACCTCGATGCGATTGCGCCCGGCGCGCAGGGGTACCAGGCCGCTGAACGTGCCGTCGGGATTCTTCAGCAGCGGGTTCGCCGACTCGCCCGAGGTGCGGTTCACGATCTGCACCGACTCGACGTTCGCGAAGTCCACCTGCTCGATCACGTCCACGAGATCGCCCGGATGGCGCACCGGCGTGAAGATCCCCTCGGTGCGCCCGGCCAGCTCCACCAGGGCGATGGGGCCGGCCAGGGCCTCCTCGCCGATGCCGAAGGTGTGGACCTGGACGCCCGCCTTCTTGCCGCGCTCCGCGGCGCGCAGCACGGCCTTCACGTTGTCGCTCTCGAAGCCCGGCCCGTAGGGCAGGGTGGGTCGCCCGTCGGTCAGGAACAGCACCACCTTCTCGCTCTCGGCATCCGTCTGCGAGGCCGCGCCCCGCAGGCCGAGGAGCTCGATCGTCGCCTGGTCCACCCCGGCCGCCATGTGGGTGCTTCCGCTGGGTCCTCGCTGCAGCACGCGATCCAGCGCCTGCTCCACCCGGGTGAAGTCCGTGGTGAGCTCCACCTCGGTGAGGGCGGGCTTCTTGCGCCGCCCGAACAGCCCGCCATTGCTCGCCTCGCCCGCGAAGGTCACCAGGCCCACGCGGGTGCTGCGCGGATCGAGCGATCGCATGAAGTGGCGGGCCGCGGCCACCTCGGCCGCGAGGATGGAGTCGCCGGGGTCGGTGCTGCCCAGCTCGAACAGGCCGCCCAGGGCGCCGAAGTGGGGCTGACCCACGACGCCGTTGCCGTTGACGTCGACGCCCGTGGGCTCGCGCGTGGAGCCCGAGGTGTCGATCACCACCATCACGTCGATGCGACGGAAGTCCCCGCGTGGCGCCAGGGCGCGCCCCGCCACGAAGGCGCCCAGCGGGTCGCTCACCACCGCCCCGTCGGTGGGGTGCTCGAGCTCGACCCAGATGGGGCGCGTGCCTTCGCGGGTGGCGCGGCCGAGGATCGGCTCCCGGGGCGGTGCCGGAGCCCGGGGCGGGCGCGCCCGGGCCGGCGGTCGCTTCGCGGCGGAGGCGGGGGCGGTCGCCGGCGAGCCGGGCGTTGCCTCGAAGGCCGAGAACGGGCGCCCGAGCCCGCCGTCCAGCGGGCGCTCCAGCGCCTGGCGGACGGCCTCGATGGGCGCGGCCGCCACGCGCAGCGTGGAGCCGCTGGGCCAGGCCGCCTCCAGCAGCCCGAGCACGCGGCCGCCGCGCTGCTCGATCACCGGGGCGCCGCCCCAGCCACGCAGGTCGTGCGTCACGTCCAGGTCGATCTCGAGCCGGGCCGCGCTGGCGTCGCGCACGGTCCCGAAGACGTCGTCCTCGTCGCGCGGAATCATCGCGGGCACGCCGAGGATGCGGACGCGCTCGCCGCGCTCGGGCAGGGGGCGGGCGTCCGCCTCCAGCACGCGCACGTTCGCCGGCGTCACGTCCAGCGCGAAGACCAGGAAGTCGCCGCGCAGCGTCCCGCCCGGGGCGGAGAAGGGAACGCCGGGTGGTGCCAGGAGGCGCGTGGAGACGCCGACGCGCCGCTCGCTCTTGCCGAGCCGGAACTCCACCTCACGGGCGCGACGCAGCTGGTCGGCGTCGAAGCTGTGCGCCGCGCCCACGGCCACGATGCCGCCCTCCACGGCGGCGTCCAGGAAGAAGACCGTGCCCCCGGCCACCGTCCGGCCGTCCACCCGGGCGTGAGCGCGAGCCACGGCGGGCACCTGGGCGTCGGCGGCGGGCGCCGCGGCCAGCACCGCCAGCACGAGCGCTCCGAGTCGCGTGCGACCTCCCATCCCACGAACGGATAGCAGGCCGGGATGGACTGTCATTGCAGCTTGACCCCCTGAGGGGCGCCATCTAGTCTGATCGGGCCCCGCCCCCCCTCCTCGCACGTTCTCCTCCGAACGAGGATCCGGCACCCATGGCGACGCCTCCCCAGGCGCTGCGCCACGCGCTGAGCCGACTGGGAGCCGATGGCGTGTCGCTCTCCGCCACCGAGCTGGCGCAGCGGCTGCTCGCGCTCCGGACCCCGGTGGGCCGGGACCTGGCCCGCCGTCTGCTGGCCGCCGCCCTGGACGGGCCGGTGGAGGAGCTCCCGGATCCCCTGGGTCCGCGGGATCTCGCGCTCCTGGCCCACGGGCTCGCCGGGCGGGTCGCACTGGCCGAGGCCGAGTTCGTCGTGGTCGACCTCGAGACCACCGGGCTTCGCGTGGGGCGCGCCACCATCCTGGAGATCGGTGCGGTCCGGGTGACGCGCATGCGTCCCGCGGAGACCTTCTCCACCCTGGTGGATCCCGGATCCGCCATCCCGCGCCACATCACCCGTCTCACCGGGATCCAGTCCGAGACCGTGGAGGCGGCTCCGCGGCTCTCCGAGGCGCTGCGCAGCTTCCAGGGCTGGATGGCGCGCGCGCCTCGGTCGGCGTTCGTGGCCCACAACGCGCGCTTCGACGAGCGCTTCCTCAGCCACGCCCTGCATGCGGAGGGGCTGCCACCCCTGGGCCGTCCGATGCTGTGCACCCGCAAGCTCGCGCGTCGCCTGGTGCCGGAGCTGGGCCGCTACGGGCTCGATGCGCTCTCGGCCCACTTCGGGATCTCGAACCACGCCCGTCATCGGGCGCTCGGCGACGCCGACGCCACCGCGCGCGCGCTGGTGCAGCTGCTTCAGCTCGCTCTGGAGCGTCCCGGGCTGCGCACGCTGGGCGACCTGCTCGAATTCCAGGCCTGCACACTCGGGAGAACCCCCCATGGAGTGGCTCGCAGATCAAACCGATAAGACACCTGCCCCGGACCCGACCCCCCGCGGAACGCCCCGAGTCGAGCATGATCGAAACCCCGGATGCCCACGCTGCGGACTCCTCACCCGCGCGGGTCCTCGTCGTGCAGGCCGACCCGGACGAGGCGGCGCGGACGCGAGCCGTCCTCGAGGGTTGCGCCAGCATCCGCTTCGAAACCGAGCACGTCGGCTGCTTCGAAGAGGCGGCCCTCCGGCTCAAGGACCAGGCCTTCGATGCGGTGCTGCTCGACCTCTGTCTTCCGGACACGGGCGGCGAGGAGACGCTGCTCCGCGCTCGCGTCCTGGCGTGGAGCGTGCCGCTGGTGGTGATCATCGAGGCGAACCAGGAGGAGCTGGCCTTCAAGTCCCTTCGCCTCGGCGCCCAGGACTTCCTCGTCAAGCAGAGCTGGGATGCCTTGAGCCTGGTGCGAACCCTGCGCAGCGCCATGGAGAGGCACCGGCTCGTCGCCGAGCTCACCGCCTCGCGGCGGCGCGAGTACCTTCGGGCCACGCACGACGGACTCACCGGACTGCCGAACCGGGCGTACTTCCAGGACCAGCTCGGTCGGCTGCTGGCCTACGCCTCGCGTCATGGCAAGAGCCTCGCGCTCCTCTTCATCGACCTGAATCGCTTCAAGAACATCAACGACAGCATGGGGCATCAGGTCGGTGACGAGATCCTGAAGATCGCCGGCGAGCGCCTGAGCGCGACCGTGCGGCGGAGCGATCTAGCGGCCCGCCTCGGAGGCGACGAGTTCGTCGCTGTGGCCCAGGACGTCTCGCGCGAACGCGATCCGGCGACCGTGGCTCGAAAGATCCTCACGGCCCTGGCGGAGCCCTGCACGGTCCAGGGTCGTCGGTACTGGATCACCGGCAGCGTCGGAATCGCCGTGTTCCCCCGCGACGGGAACGACGGGGAGACGCTGATCCGGAACGCGGACGCGGCCATGTATCACGCCAAGGCGCAGGGCCCGAGCCAGTATCGCTTCTACGCCGAGCACCTGAACGCCTCCGTCGCCGAGGCGCTAGACCTGGAAAACGGACTGCACGGGGTGCTCGAGCGCGAGGAGCTGGTCGTGCACTACGAGCCGAAGATCGAGCCGGTCAGCGGCCAGCTCGTGGCTGCCGAAGCCATCGTGAGTTGGAGGCACCCCACCCGGGGGCTGCTGGAGGCCGACGAATTCATGGCGGTCGCCCAGGAGAGCGGCGCGATCGTCGAGATGGGCGAGTGGGTGCTGCGCAAGGCCTGCGAGGACGCGACCCGCTGGAATCGAGACCGGTCCGCGCCGATCCGCGTGGCGGTCAACGTGGTGTCGACTCAGCTGCG
This sequence comes from Myxococcota bacterium, assembly GCA_041577015.1. Lineage (GTDB taxonomy): Bacteria > Myxococcota_A > UBA9160 > UBA9160 > PR03 > JBFGJV01. The sequence goes on along the minus strand of JBFGJV010000019.1, from coordinate 19,083 downwards.
GAAGAAGGGCTTCGCGGAGATGGTGTCCCGTTTGCTGAAAGAGACCGGGAGCGACCCGCGCTGGCTGGAGATCGAGGTGAGCGAAGACAGCATCGTCGAATCGCCCGGTACGGTGCGAGCGACGCTCAAGCTGCTGCTTAACCTCGGCGTGTCCCCCCTGGTCGACCACTTCCGGACGGGGCTCTCGTCCCTGCTCGAGTTCGGGCGCGTCCCCGTGGTGGGCGTCAAGCTGCACCGATCGCTGGTCGCGGGGATCGGCAGCGGTCCTGCGAACGACGTGGTGACCAAGGCCTTGATCGACGTGGGCAAGGGATTCGGCCTCGCCGTGAGCGCAGAGGGGGTCGAGAGCACGCAGCAGCTGGAGTTCCTGCGGGCTCAAGGCTGTCGAGCGGTGCAGGGCCCGCTCTTGGGACGCCCGCTCCACGCCGACGAGGTCGGATCGCAAGCGCCAGTGGTCCCCGAGGTGGGCGGCGGCGACGGTCCGCAGGGAGGCTAGCCCCGAACCCAAGTCGTGCCTCCCCTTCAGTCTCCGGGCTCGCGGGCCGACCCTTCCGTGGGGTACGTTGCGCCGCGAAAGGGGGGTGAAGGGCCGATGGGTCGCGCCGGCCGGGCTGCGCTCGCGCTGCTGCTGCCCCTGGCCTCGCTGGGGGTCGTGGGGGCGGAGCGCGAGCGCTTCGACACGGTCGTGATCGACGCGGGACACGGAGGCGACGACCACGGTGCCCGCGGGCCGGGAGGGCTCCTGGAGAAGGAGCTGGTGCTCGACGTGGCCCGGCGTCTGGCGGCGCGACTGGAGGCGCACGACCTGCGCGTGGTGCTCACGCGCTCCGATGACCGCTTCGTACCGCTGGAGCAGCGCACCGCGATCGCCAACGACGCGCGCGGCGATCTCTTCGTCTCCATCCACGCCAACGCCGCGCGCACGCGGAAGGCTCGCGGGGTGGAGACCTACTTCCTCTCGCTGGAGGCCAGCGACGAGGCGGCGCAGCGGGTGGCCGCCCGCGAGAACGAGGCCTTCGGGCTCGCTTCCCAGGAGCGCCAGCTCGGCGACGATCCCCTGGTCTCGATCCTGGGTGACCTGATCGCCACCGAGGATCTGCGCGAGTCGAACGAGTTCGCGCGCCTGGCCCAGCTGCAGCGGGCGGGCCGGCGCGGCGGCCGGTCCCGAGGCGTGAAGCAGGCGCCCTTCGTGGTGCTGATGGGGCTCCAGATGCCGGCCTCCCTGGTGGAGATCGGCTTCCTCACCAACCCCGACGAGGCACGTGCCCTGCGCCGGTCCGGCCGCCGCGGGGAGATCGCCCGCGCCCTCCCCCGCGCCATCCTGGAGTTCGGGCGGCGCTACGATGCGCGACGCGGCGACGGAGCCGCGGCCCCGGCCGCCGGAGGGCGCTGATGCGCGTCGACGGCCGCGGGCCCGAGGATCTGCGTCCGCTGGAGATCCGCCTCGACTTCACCGACAACCCGCTCGCGTCGGTGATGTTCGAGCTGGGTCGCACGCGCGTGCTGTGCACGGTGTGCGAGGAGATCACCGTCCCGCGCTTCCTGGAGGGAACGGGCCGGGGCTGGGTCACGGCGGAGTACTCGCTGCTCCCGGGCTCCACGGACCGTCGGGTCGAGCGGGAAGCCTCGCGCGGCCGCCTCTCCGGGCGCACCCAGGAGATCCAGCGCCTGATCGGGCGGAGCCTGCGGGCGGGCGTAGAGCTGGCGGCGCTCGGCGAGCGCACGCTCTGGATCGACTGCGACGTCCTCCAGGCGGACGGCGGCACGCGCACGGCGGCGATCTGCGGCGGGTGGGTGGCGCTGGAGCTGGGGCTCGGGCGCCTGGTGGAGCGCGGTGCGCTCGCCCGCCTCCCGGTGCGCAGCCGCGTGGCGGCGGTGTCGGTGGGCGTCGTGGACGGGAAGATCGTGCTGGACCTGCCCTACGAGGAGGACTCCCGTGCCGAGGTGGACCTGAACGTGGTGGGCACGTCGGATGGGCGCCTGATCGAGGTCCAGGGCACGGCGGAAGGCGAGCCCTTCTCCAGCGGCGATCTCCAGCACATGACCGGCCTCGCCCTGCGCGGCATCCGCGAGCTGTGCGCCCGGCAGGCCCAGGCGCTGGCGTCCGTGCGGCGCCAGGCGTGAACGGGGCGCCGCCGCGCTACCGCGAGGTGGTGCTCGCCAGCGGCAACCCCGGCAAGCTGCTGGAGATCCGCGCCATCCTGGGCGATCTCCCGGTCTCGTTGCGCAGCGCCTCCGCCTTTCCCGAGCTCGAGCTGCCCGAGGAGGGGGACGACTACGAGGCCAACGCGGTGGCCAAGGCGCGTGCCGCGGCCCGCGACAGCGGTCGGCCCGCCCTGGCCGACGACTCCGGTCTGGAGGTGGATGCCCTGGAGGGCCGGCCGGGTCCGCGCTCGGCGCGCTACGGCGGAGAGAGCCTGGACGACGCCGGCCGTGTGAAGGCGCTCCTGGCGGAGCTGGCCGGCGTGCCGGCCTCGGCGCGCGGGGCGCGCTTCGTGTGCGTGGCCGCCTTCGCCACGCCGGAGGGAGAGGTCTGCACCGCGCGCGGGGTGTGTGCCGGGCGCATCCTCGCGCAGCCGCGCGGGCGCGGGGGCTTCGGCTACGACCCCATCTTCGCGCCGGACGAGGACGCACGGGGCCGCTCCATGGCCGAGCTTCCCCCGGCGACCAAGAACCGCATCTCGCACCGCGGGCGGGCGTTCGGCGCGCTGGCGCCCCTGCTGGCCGAACGTCTGGCTCCGCCGGCCTAGACCGAGATCGCCGCCGCGCAGGACTCCACGTAGCGACGCAGGCGCGTGGCCTCGGCGGGATCGAGGTCCTCGAAGCGCACGCCCATCCCCAGCGGCAGATTGGGACGCTGCAGGTTGCCCGGCACGTTGGCGAAGACCACGCGCGCGGCGGCGCGCAGCAGGCCGTCCGGGAGCGCGATCTCCATCACGAGCCGTGCGCCCCGCATGGAGGGCCGCGCCGTCTCGAGATAGGCACCGGTCGTCGAGAGGCTGTAGGCGTGCACGCCCTTGGTGCGGCCGCCCGTCTCCACGCGCGCCTCCAGGCCGGTGGGGATGCGCACCCCGCCCCGGCCGCCGCGCGCGTCGGCGGGGGCCAGCGCCTCGTTCACGACGAAGCGCAGCGTGCGATCGTCGAAGGGATCCCAGAGCGCATACTCCACGCCCGCGGCTCGCAGGCGCTCGCGACGTTCGGCCTCGGGAGGGCGACCCACCGTCACCAGCACCGGAGGGTGCAGCAGGTGGGCGCCCAGGCGCTCCAGGAGCGGGGGCAGGTCGGTGTCCACCAGGCCGGGGGCGAAGAGCACGGCTCCCACCCGCTCCCCCTCCGCGTCCACCAGACGCTCCGCCTCCGCCCACGTCTTGGCGTGCAGCAGCGGGAGCCGCAGCCGCCGCAGCCGAAGCACGCAGCCGTTCAGCTCCTCCTCGTCCAGGTCCAGGACCAAAACCGTGCGACGCTCGGACACGTGCTCCTCCTCAGGTCTCGAAGCGGTCGATCGCCTCTTCCAGTCGCCGCGAGCGCTCCGCCAGGGTCTTCACCATGCGGTGGAAGGCGTCGCCGCGCCGGGCACTCTCGGTGGCGACCTCGCGGAACACGCGCAAGGCCTGGTGGATGCGCTCGCTCTCTCCGGCCTGGGCCTGGGTCGCCTCGCGGATCTGGTCCACCCCCGCCGCGACCGCCTCCACGGCTCCCGTGATGCGGCGGCTCTGGCCCCGCTGCTCGCTGGTGGAGCTCTTCACTTCCTGACCGAGCTGCCAGATGCGCTCCACCACCTGCGCGATCTCGGAGCCCACCTTCTCCTGCTCGTGGGTGGAGTGGTTGGTCTGGTCCACCAGGGCGCGCACCCGGCTCATGGCAGACTCCACGTCGCGAATGTCGCCGGCCTGCCGCGAGGTGGCCTCGACGATCTCGCTCACGCGCCGGGCGGTCTGGTCGGACTTGGCCATGATCGCCTTCAGCACCTCGCCCGCCTCGCCGGAGCGCTGTACGCCCTGGGCGACCTTGCCGGATCCCGCCTCCACGGCATCGACGGTGGCGGTGGTCTCGTTCTGGACGCCCTGGATCAGCGCCGCGATCTCACGCGTGGAGCGGGAGGTGCGCTCCGCCAGGGTCTTCACCTGCTCGGCCACCACGGAGAAGGCCTTGCCGTGCTCTCCCGCCTGGGAGGCGATGATGGCAGCGTTCAGGGCCAGCAGATTGGTCTGGGTGACGACCGATTCGATCACACCCAGGATCTCGCCGATCGCCTCGGACTGCTGCGCCAGGCCGCGGACGTTGCCCTGGATGCGCTCGAAGCTGCTGCGGATCTCGCGCATGGAGAGGATCGTCTCCTCCACCGCCTCCATGCCTCGGGAGGCTTCGTCGCTGGCCTCCCGGGAGAGGTCTCCCGAGACGCGCGCGTTGCCCTCCACACGTCGGACGGACTCGGCGAGCTGTTGCAGCAGGGCGGCGGTCTCGTCGGTGGCGCCCTCGAGGCTCTCCATGGCGGCGACGATCTCCCGCACGTTGGCCGCCATCTCCAGCGTCCCCGAGGACGCGCCCTCGGCACTCTCGGCCAGGCGATCCATGCGGGTGGCGACGCCGCTGATCGAAGCGTCCATCTGGACGATCGACCCGGAGGTGTCCCGGGCGCGGTCGGCCAGCCGGCGCACGCTCTCGCTCACCTCGCGCACGGAGTCCGTGACCTGGGAGATGGAGCTCGAGGCCTCCCCCACCGCGCCCTCCTGACGGGCGGCATCCGACGTCATGCGGCCGGAGTCCTCGCGCAGGGCGGAGGCCACCTCGCTCACCGCCTCCATGTTCTCGCGCACCCGCGCCACCAGGTCCCGGAGCCCCGCAGCCATGGCGTTGAAGGAATTGGCCACCAGGCCGATCTCGTCGTCGCCGCGCACCGCGACGTGCGTCCCGAGCCGGCCTTCGGCGATGCCCTGGGCGCTGCGCGCCAGGTCCGAGAGGGGGTCCGCCACCCGGCCTCGCAACACGCGGGCGATCCAGCGCGAGAGGCCGTAGACCACCAGCAACAGCAGCGCCACCAGCACCAGATAGCCTTGCAGGCGCCACAGGAGCGGCCGCGTGTCCCAACGCACGCCGATGGTGCCGATGCGCTCCCCCGCCACGCGCAGGTCCTGGTAGACGTCTAGGTGCAGCGATGCGAAGCGATGCACCTGGCCGGTGGTCTCCGGGGCGGGCAACGCGGTGTCCTCGTTCGCCTTGGCGACGTAGCGTGCGAAGGGCACGCCCTCGGCATCGAACACCGCGGCCTGGAGCACCTCGGGTGCCGCCGCCAGCGAGCTCAGCGTGAGCCGCGCTGCCTCGGGATCCGAGAAGCGCAGGGCGTCGGCGCTGTTCAGCCCGATCACGTCCGCCAGGGTGAACACCTCGCGCAGCGTGGCGCGGCGCAGGAAGATTCCGTCGTAGAGCACCAGCACCACGCAGGCGAGGGCGAGGGCGACTCCGCTGGTGAGGAAGACGGTACCGGCCAGGCGGCGCCCGATGGACGAGCTCCGCGACCCTGCCATCTATGGCTCCTGCGCGCCGACCAGGCGCGCCAGGCGCAGCAGGCGGGAGCTCAGCTTGAGGCCCCGGGCCTCGGCCGCCCGCCGATTGATCTCGAAGCGGATGCGGCCCCCCTCCTCGTAGAGGTTGATGGCCCCGCCCGCGACGGCGAAGCCTTCGCTCTCGCCCACCAGGAGCACCGGCGCGTCGGAGAGCGCCTCGGCCAGCTCCGGGAGGGACTCGGTCTCGTCGGCGGGCACGAAGAGCAGGTGGACGCCTCGGGCGCGCTCCGAGCTGCCGAGCGTCTCCACGCTCAGGCGCCGGCCCCCGATTTCCCGACCCGCGACGATCGACTCGAGGGCGCCATCGAAGGGGTCCTCGCCGAAGCTTCCCACCCGGAGCGGCTCGTCGGGGGTGGCGAAGGTGCCCTCGGGCCAGCTCACCAGGCGCGCGAAGTTGAGCAGGAAGGCGGCCTTCACCTCGTACTCGGAGGGCGGCCCACCCGCCGCGGGCGCCGCCGCGAGGATCAGGAGCGCGAGTGTGGTAGCCGTGAGGGTGCGATTCACTGCCGATTCCGTGCCGCTGCCGAGGGATCGATCGGGTCGAGGAGGACGCTGCTGCTCAGCGACGCCAGGTCACGCCGGCCCAGACGCTGCGAGGCACCTCCGAAGGAATGGCGAAGAACTCGCTGTACTCCGCATGAGCGTGGTCGAAGAGGTTCTGCCCCACCACGAAGAGCTCGAGGCCCTCGCGTGGCTTCCACCCGATGCGCAGGTCGCCACGCCAGTAGGAGCCGATTCCCTGGCCTTCGATCTCGCCCACGTAGTAGACCGCCGCGTCGAGCGCCACGTTGCCGGGCAGGTCCCAGGAGGAGCGCAGGTGCAGCTGGTGGGCGGGGCTGTCGTCTTCGGTGCGCTTCCCGATCACGTCGGTGCTGCCGGACTCCTTGTCGATCTGGAGCTTGAAGAGGGTCCAGCCAGCGGTGAGCTTCCAGCTGTCCAGCGGCTGCCACGTGGTCTCCAGCTCGACGCCGTAGGATTCGGCATCCAGGGTGTTGCCGAACTGGGCGGGCTGCAGGAAGAAGCCGAAGAAGGGTGAGGTGGGCGGCGCGGGGAAGGGGGCCCCGGTCAGGTCCACCGAGCGCACGTCACCGTAGTCGAACCAGAAGGCCGCCGCGTCGAGCGTCCAGTTGGGCAGCAGGACGCCGCGGTAGCCGAGCTCGTAGGCGAGCAGGTCCTCGGAGTCCATGTCCCGGGTGCCCTGGAGGTCGAGGATCACGCCGGGGAACTCGCTGGGCAGTCCGATCCGGACGGTCTGATCCGCCCGGGACGGCGTGCGCACCGTGCGGGACACGGCGCTCCAGATCGTGTGCCGCTCGCTGGGCGTCCAGGCCATGCGCACCGAGGGCTGGTACTCGACGCCGCTGTACTCGTTGTACTCGAACTTCGAGCCCAGGGTCGCCACGAGACGGTCTTCGATCAGGGTCTGCTGGAGCTGGGCGAAGGCGCCCGCCAGGTGGTCGCTCTGGTCGTCGGGGTCGAACTGGGTGAAGGGGCTGTTGTCGATCTGATCGCTGGTGAAGCGGTAGTTCAGGCCCCAGGTGAGCTGGCGGCCCGGGGCGAGGCTCAGGTCGTGCTGGAACTCCAGATCGACGGTGTCGCGCTCCTCGGTGGCGAGCACCTCCTCGCGCTCGGTGCGGTCGTAGTAGAGCTGGACCATCACGTCCGAGGCGTCCGACACGCGGCGGTTCCAGCGCGCCAGCAGGTTGCCGCCGCCGAGGTCGATGCGGTCGCGAGCGCCCGTGAAGCGGAAGCCCTGGTCAGCGTCGCCGTCGTAGACGTCCCCCTGCAGCGTGAGACTGTCGCGGTCGGACACGTCCCAGTCCAGGCGGAAGCCGCCCTGGAGCACGTCCCAGCCGTCCATCGCCTCCTCGTTGTCGGACGTGCGCAGGGCGTCGCGGTCGAAGCCCTTCCCGTAGACGCGATAGTGGATCCCGTCGCCCGCCTGGCCGCCCCAGCGCGCGGTCCCGAAGGCGCGCTCGATGCTGCCGCCGCCCGCGGAGAGCAGCGCTCCCTGGGTCTCCTTGGCGGACTTCGTGATGATGTTGATCACGCCGTTCACGGCGTTGGCACCCCACAGGGTTCCGCCGGGTCCGCGGATCACCTCGATGCGATCCAGGTCCTCGAGCGGTACGTCCTGGACGGCCCAGTAGACGCCCGAGAAGAGCGGCGTGTAGACGCTGCGCCCGTCGATCAGGACCAGGAGCTTGTTGGCGAAGCGCCCGTTGAAGCCGCGCGAGGTGACGGCCCACTTGTTGCCATCGATGCGCGCCACGTGCAGCCCGGGCACCATGCGCAGGGCCTCGGGAATGCTGGTGTGACCGGCGCGGCGGATCTCGTCCCCGGTCAGGACCGTGACGGCGGCGGCCGCCTCGGAGAGCTTCTGGGAGCGCTTGGAGACGGAGGTCACCTCCACCTCCATCAGCTCCTCGAGGCTCAGGCTCGAGAGGTCCTGGGCCGTGGCCGGCGACCCGGATGTCAGGCCGAGCAGCCCCGCGGCCACGGCGGCGCGCGAGAGCGAGACGAACGATCGGGACATGGGTCCCCTCCCCCTGCGACCCCAAAACGGCCGCAGACCGGCGACGCGACACGAGCCCACCGCCGGCCCCCGCGACTGGATCGGGCGATCCGGGAAACGTCTTGAGGAACGGGGAGGGAGGGAGCCGGCCTGCCGGCGGCTTGTCCCCTCGGGGGAGGCGGCACGGGCTACAGTGCCGCATGCCTCCGCGCTCGCTCTCCGGGCCGGGATGCGTGGTCCGCCTGGCACCGCTGCTGCTCGGGGCGGCCTGCGCGCTGGTGCGTCCTGGCCCGCCGGCCTGGCTGCCGGAGCTGGTGGAGCGGGCCGAGCAGGCGCGCGGGCTCGGCTTCACCGCCCCGGTGCGGCTTCGCCTGCTCTCGCGCGCGGCGCTCCCGGTGCAGCTGGAACGGGAGCTGGAGCACCTCTACCCCGGCGACGTGCTCGACCGCACCGAGCGCGCCGGCATCGCCATCGGGCTGCTGCCCGCGGCGACGCGCCTGCGTCCGGCGTTCCTCACGCTGATGGGCGACGTGGCCGTGGGCTTCTTCTCGCCCACCACACGAACCGTCTTCCTGGTCACCGCGGACTCCGGGCGCCGCCCGCTCGGGCCCGAGGACCAGCGCGTGGTGCTGCACGAGCTCGTGCACGGGCTCCAGGCGGAGCATGCTCCGCTCTCCGATCTCCTGGCCGGCCTGTGGGACGAGAGCGATCTCGGCTTCGCCCTGGGCGCCACGCTCGAGGGCGATGCCACCTGGGCGGAGGAGCGCGACGCCGCCGCGCGCGGCGAGGCGGTCCGCTCGCCCGAGGAGGTGGCCGCGGACTTCCATCCCGACTGGATCGCCGCGCGACACCCGGACGTGCCGCGGGCCGTGCGCGAGCCTCTCGTGCTCCAGTACGCCCTGGGCTACCGGCTGGCAAGGCGTGCCGGGGAGGCGGACGGCGCCTCCGCCCTCGATCGCCTGCTGGCCGACCCTCCTCTCTCGAGCGAGCAGGTCCTGCACCCGGAGCGGGCCTTCACGGACGGGGTTCGCGACGCACCCACGGTGGTGCGCCTCCCGGAGCGTGGCGTGGCGCCCGAGGGCTGCGGGGAGGTGCATCGGGACACCCTGGGTGAGCTCGGCCTGCGCTTGTGGCTGTCGGAGCGCGGGGCGTCCGAAGACGAGGCGGCCCGCGCGGCGGAGGGTTGGGACGGCGACCGCCTGCTCGTCTTCGCGTGCGCCGACGGAGACGGCTTTCTGTGGTGGCTGCGCTTCGACGCCGCCGCCGAGGCGGAGGAGTTCGCGGCCTCGGTACGGCACCGGCTGGCGGATCTGCCCGCGGACCGGCGCCTGCGCGGTCCGCCGCGGCTCGGGAACGAGGGGCGGGCGGTCTGGCTCTCCGCCGGCCTCGACGACGAGGCGCCCGCGCTGCTGGCGCCGCGCATCGAGCTGACGGAGGCGCGGGATCTCGGCGCGTTCCTGGTGTTGCGCCCGGGTCTGGAGGCCCGGGTCGCGGCCTGGCAGGAATGGTTCAGGCGCTGAGCACCAGCAGCGTCGAGACCAGCGCGCCGAGCGACGCCGCCACGAGCGCCAGGGGAAGCTGCGTCTTCACGTGGTCCATCAGATCGCAGCCGGTGAACATGCTGGAGAGGATGGTCGTGTCCGAGATGGGCGAGCACTGGTCGCCGAAGACCGACCCGCCCAGCACCGCGCCGAAGCAGATCTGCACGTAGCGGGGATCCGGATCCAGGGAGTAGGCCAGCGGGATCGCCAGCGGGAACACCACCGCGTAGGTGCCCCAGGACGTTCCGGTCGAGAACGCGATCCCCATGCACAGCGCGGTGAGCAGCGCGGGTAGCGCCAGGCTGGGGAAGTCCTGTCCCACCGCGGAGATCACGTAGTCCGCGGTATGCAGCACACCCGCCACCTCCTTCAAGGTCACCGCCAGCGCCAGCACGATGGCTCCGATGGTCATGGCGCGACAGCCGGCCAGGAAGCCGTCCACGATGGTCTGGAGCGGCATGCCCCGCAGACGGGCCACGGCGATCGCCACCAGCGTCGCAGAGAGGAAGGCTTCGTTGATGCGGAAGCTGCCGGTCAGCAGGTAGGGCAGGATGGCGATCGCCAGCAGGACGCCGATGGGGGCGAAGAAGTCCACCAGACTGGGCCGGTAGTCCCGCGCGGTCTCCCCGGTGGCGACGTCCCGGGCCAGCAGGGGCAGGGCCCCCTCGGCGTCCAGCGCGCCCGTATCCCGGGCGCGCTGGCGAGCTCGCTGCATGCGTCCGCCCACCCAGGGCAGCAGCCCCAGGGAGAACAGGAACGTCGAGAGCACGGCGAAGAGCGCGTAGAAGTTGAACGGGATCGAGCCCACGAAGAAGGCGTAGGCGGAGGTCTCGTCCGGGATCAGGGGGATGGTGCCGGTGACGAGCGTCGCCACGTAGAGTGGCCAGGCGTTGAAGGGGATCACCGTGGCCACGGGAGAGGCGGTGGAGTCCACCACGTAGGCCAGCTCCTCGTGGCTCACGCGATGGCGGTCGGTGACGGGCTTCACCGTCGTGCCGGCCAGCACCGTGCTCACGGTGCCGCCCTGATGGAAGAGCACGCCCACGAGCCAGCCGAACAGCAGGCCCGATCGCGGTCCCCGGGCGATCCAGCCCCCGATGGTTTCGGCGAAGTGCCGGGCGCCTCCCGTCTTGTCCCACAGACCCACCAGGCCGCCCAGGCACCACAGGTAGATCAGGAGGATCTGCGCGAAGCCCTCGGTGCCGATGGCGGGGAACAGGAAGTGCTCGATCACATTCCAGCTGCCCCAGGCGCCAGTCTCGTAGAAGAGCACCGCGGAGCCGGTGGCGATCCCGGCGAAGAGCGCCACGATCACCTGCCGCGTGGCGAACGCCAGCACGATCGCCACCACGGCCGGGAGCAGCGAGGGCCAGCCGGGCTCGTACCCCCCGATCATGGCGGCATACTAACGGATGGGGAACCGGACCGCGCAGTGCGGCATCGGGGAGGGAAGGGCCGGGAAGCGATGCGTACCCCGCCGCGACGCGGCATGTCCGCGTGCCTGCTCGCGCTCGTGATCGCCTGCGGGGGCGAGCGCGACGCGGCGACGCTCGGTTCGCAGGCGAGTGAACCGCCGTCGCGTCGGGCGGTGCTGGGCGAGTTCCTCGACCTGCACTGGCGACTCCCGGTGCCGGCCCAGGGCTCCCCGCCGCCGGGCTTCTCCGACGCGGAGGCCTCGCTGGACCCCGCCACCTGCGGCGCCTGCCATCCCGAGCAGCACGCCGAGTGGCGCACCTCCCTGCACGCCGCGGCGTTCTCGCCGGGCTTCGCCGGTCAGCTCCTGGAGGGTCCCCTGGCGGCGCCCGCCGAGCTCCGCACCTGTCAGACCTGCCACGCGCCCCTGGCCGAGCAGCAGCCGGTGGCCGCGGACGGGCGCCCCTCAGCGCACTACGACGCGGAGCTGCGGGCCCAGGGGCTGGTGTGCGCGGCCTGCCACGTGCGCGAGCACCGGCGCTACGGGCCGCCCCGGCGGGCGGACGCGCCGAGGCCGGCGGATCCGGTTCCCCACGCCGGCTTCCAGGCGCGCGCCGAGTTCCAGGAGAGCCGTTTCTGCGCGCCCTGCCACCAGTTCTTCGACGACCCGGGGGTGAACGGAAAGCCGCTGGAGAACACCTGGGTGGAGTGGCGGGCCAGTCCCCAGGCCGCCGCGGGACGCACCTGCCAGAGCTGCCACATGCCGGATCGCGCCCATCTGTGGCGCGGCATCCACGACCCGGCCATGGTGCGCGAGGCGGTGGACGTGGAGCTGGTGCCCCAGGCGCCGGCCCAGGGGTCGCTGCGGGCGCACCTCGTGCTCCACAACCGCGACGTCGGCCACCGCTTCCCCACGTACGTGACGCCGCGCGTCTTCCTGGCAGTCTGGCAGGAGGACGCGGCCGGGCGCGAGATCGAGGGCAGCCGCCGGGAAGCCACGGTGGGGCGCGCCATCGACTTCCAGGCCTCGCCCTGGCGCGAGCGCTTCGACACGCGCGTGGCACCCGGCGAATCCGTGAAGCTCGTGTACGCCGTGCCGCGGGAGCCCGCCGCCCGCGCCCACGTGGGGCGCGTGACGGTGGACCCGGACCACCACTACCGCGGCGTCTTCGAGACGCTGGCGGAGTCCTACACGGATCCCGAGGCACGGCGTCTGGTCCGCCAGGCGTGGGAGCGCACGAAGACCTCCTCCTACGTGCTGACCGAGAGCCGGCTCCCTCTCGCGGAGCGTTGATCCCGCCTCAGCCGCCGCACGGATTGCACGGGTTCGCCCCCTTCGCCGCGCACGGGTTGCAGGGGTTCGCGCCGCAAGGGTTCGTCTTCCCCGCGCACGGGTTGCAGGGGTTGGGGGCGGTGCCGCCCATGGGTCGATAGCCCGGCTGGATGTGCTTCACCCAGGCCGTCAGCGCGGCCAGCTCCCGGGACGTCCAGGCCAGGGGCTCGGCCTGCATCGGCTGCAGCATGCAGAACTGCACCATCTCCGCGGCATTCACCTGCGCCACGCCGGATTGCTGCTGAACCATCTCCACGGCGTGCGGATAGGGCCTGGCGAAGCCCGGCTTCATCTGGGCGTACTTCTGGAAGTGACAGGTGCCGCAGGCCAGACCCGACCTTCCGAGCGAGCGATCGTTCCAGAGCCGCTCGCCCTCGGCCAGGAGCTCCGCGGCCGAGCCGCTCGCCAGCGTCGCGCCGGCGGGTTGCTGGAAGCGCGCGGGATCCACGCGCGCGCCCCCGCACGGGTTGCAGGGATTCGCCTTGCCTGCACAGGGGTTGCAGGGATTCGCCTTGCCCGCGCAGGGGTTGCAGGGATTTGCCTTGCCCGCGCAGGGATTGCAGGGGTTCGCACCGCAGGGATTGCAGGGATTCGCCGCGCCTGCGCACGGATTGCAGGGATTCACCTTGCTCGCGCACGGGTTGCAGGGGTTCGTCTTGCCTGCACAGGGATTGCAGGGATTGGCGCCGCAGGGGTTGCAGGGATTCGCGGTCTTCGCGGCGCAGGGGTTCGACGACGCCAGCGAGGTTGCACCCTCGGCGCCTCCGTTGGAATCGGATTGGCACGCCAAGGCGAGGCCGGCGGCCAGGGCGACCGCCAGCGAGATGCCCGTGGTGGCGTGGAAGCGCGCGTCCTTCATCGCTCTGTCCCTCCCTCGTCAGGGGGCGCCCGGTGCTCCGAAGCGCCCGGTTCTCGATCCGAATCCCCGGCCCGGAAGACCGAGCTCTCGGGATGGAAGGCCATCCATGCGAACCAGTAGCCCTCGATCACTTCGACGTCCGCGGGTGCCTCCACCTCGAACACCTGGGTGTCGGGGTCGTAGGCGACGCTCACCGGCTCCCCGTCGAAGCGCTCGGCCGCTCGACCGCCGGCCCGGACCAGCTCCAGCGCCGGATAGGCGCGCGCAGGGCCCTTCGCGCGGCGCAGCCCGAGGGTGGGCATCTTCGGGTGGTAGCGCCGGTCCAGAGGCACCGGAAACGCCAGCTCGTCGGACTGCGCGTAGCCCTGGTAGGGGGAGCGGTCGTATGGGCGCCGGTGTCCGGTCTCCGGGGCGAGCACGGTCGTCTCCGGGTGGGCTCGCTTCCAGGCCGCCCACGACATCATGCGCGAGCGGATCGGGCGCAGGCGCTGCCCGAGGCTGGGACCCGTCACGGCCTCGGCGGAGATCTGGGACCAGAGGCTCTCGGTCTCCCGGTCGTAGAGCAGGAGGTCCGAGTTGTAGAGCAGGCCCGAGACGCCGAAGCGCCTCGCCTGGTCGCCCACGCGTCGATCGAATACGATGCCGGTCCCGCACAGCGGGCAGTAGCTCACCAGGATGGGCTCGTCGCCCAGGGTGTCGTTCACGAGCTCGTGCCAGTTCAGGATCGCGATCGGGTACGCCCGCGCCGCGTCTCCCACTTGCACCCCGATCACCACTGCCTCGGCGTCCCAGGGACTCTCGTCCGCCGGCAGCGTCTTGGGGTGGTCCAGCGCGGGAATGCCGTCGCGAGGTGGCCCTCCGGCGAGGATCTGGTCCGCGGGAACGGCCGCCGGGTAGAGGGCGAAGCCGTTGCGCACCGGCACGTCCTGCGCGCTCGCGCCACAACCGAGCGCGAGGGCCAGGCTGCACGCGGCCACGGAGCGCGCGCTGGTCCACAAGCGGCCCGTGTCAGTCCTCCATCAGGATCTCGCCCAGGCGGCGGCGCGCACGGAAGGCGCGGCTCTTGAGCGCCTCGGGGCGGACCCCGGTCTCGCGACTCAGCTGTGCGTAGCTGCGCCCGTCGAGCGTACAGCGCTCCAGCACCTGTCGCTCCTCCGGACGCAGCGCCTGGAGGCCGCGGCGTACCCGCTCGCCCACCCGCGCGCGTTCGAGCAGCTCCGGCGCATCGGGCATGGGGTCGGGAATCGCCACCTCGTCGCCCTCCTCCAGCGTGACCGAGCGTTCCGCGCGCCGCCGCTCGCTACGCAGCCACATGAGCGCCTCGTTGGCGACGATGCGGTGCATCCAGGTGGAGGGCTTCGAGCCTCCCCGGAAGCTCTCGCAGTGACGCACCACCTTCTCGAAGGCGTTCTGCACCACGTCGCGCGCGCTCTCCGGGTCGCGCGTGAAGCGCAGGGCTACGGCGGTGAGACGCGGCTCGAGGTCCTGGAGCAGCGCCCCCAGCCGCTCGCGGTTCCGGCAGGGCAGGGCGTCCGCGTTCTCCCGACGCCTCTCCTGCACGCGCGTCCCCCCGTCCCGGCTCCACATCGGTCAAGACTCCTTTCCGCATCCGTCCTGCACTACGCTCGCACGTGGATCCAGGTTACGGAGCCCGCGGGTAACCTCGAGCGGGGGCCGGACGTATGGAGATGGGGACGAAGCCGGGCGACGAGGCCCGCGAGGCGCGCTGGCGCGGCTGGATGGCGTCCGCCCAGGAGGGGGACGCCCAGGCCTACGAGCGCCTGCTGCGGGAGCTTCTTCCCGTGCTCCGCGCGTTCGTGGCCCGTCGCCTGGGCGATCCCACGGCTGCGGAGGACGTGGTGCAGACCACGCTGCTCTCCATCCATCGCGCCCGGCACACCTATCGTCCGGAGCGACCATTCGGTCCGTGGTGGCGCGCGATCGCCCGCCACGCCGTGATCGATGCGGCCCGAGCCCGGGCGCGCCGCCCGCGCGAGGTCTCCCTGGAGGATTTCGAACTCCCGTCCCGCGACGAGCTTCCGGGCGAGCGTGAGGAGCTCTCGCCGGACCTGGCCCGGGCGCTGGCCGAGCTTCCGCCGCGCCAGCGCGAGGCCGTGGAGCTCTTGCACGTGCACGGCCTCTCGGTGGCCGAGGCTGCGCATCGGGCCGGGGTGACGCCGGGTGCGCTCAAGGTGCGCGCCCACCGTGGGTACCGGGCCTTGCGGCTCCGGCTCGGGAAGGCGACGCGTTGAGGCCCGAAGCCAGCGAGCGACTGATCCAGGACCTGGCGCGGGACGTCCAGCCGGTGATCCGCGTGCCGCGCCTGCGCGTGGTGGGAGGCTTGGTGGCGATGGTGGGAGCCGCGGCGGTGGCGCTCACCGTTCTCGCGAGCGAGGGCCTG
The DNA here is from genome assembly GCA_041577015.1 of Myxococcota bacterium. Lineage (GTDB taxonomy): Bacteria > Myxococcota_A > UBA9160 > UBA9160 > PR03 > JBFGJV01. The sequence continues at coordinate 3,457 of JBFGJV010000019.1, read as the reverse complement.
CGCGAGAACCTCGGCTCGCTCCTGCGGACGACGCCCGGCTTCACGGCGACCCTGGCCGGGCTCGTGCTCGGCGCGCTGGGGGGCGTCGCGGCGGCGCTCGGCGCGAGCATCCCGGGACGCGCGGGCGTGGAGCGCGGTGGCCTGACGCTGCTCGCCGTCGCGGCCCTGCTGGCGCTGGTCGCCGGCCCGCTGCTGCTGCTCTGGCAGGCGAGCGGTGCTTCACCACCCTTCGCACGTGATCTCGACTGCCTGCGTGGCGCGTGGCTCACCGGCTTCGCCCCGGCGGCGGTGGTGGCCTGGTTCGTGGTGCGCGCCGCGCCCCACCGCCCGGGCCTGGCGCTGGGTCTCGGGATCGCGGGCGCGGTGGCGCTGGGTGCCCTGGTTCGCGCCACCACCTGTCCCTTCGCGGGGACGCGCCACCTGCTGCTCGGGCACGCGATGGCACCCCTGCTCGCCGCGGTGGTGGTGGCGCCGATCCTGGTCTGGCTCCGGCGGCGGCGCGGCCCGCGCTCCTGAGCTCAGGTGGGGCGGCGGGCGCAGAACAGGGCCAGCGTTCCGAAGAGCGTGCGCCCTCGCCAGGTCTCCCGAATGTCCTCGAAGCCTGCGGCGTCGAGCAGCGCGGGGAAGCGACCGCCCACGTGGTCGGCGGTGTTGGCGAAGCCGTCGAGGAGCTGGACCGGGACGAAGAGGGCCCGCATCAGCGGATCGTGCGGGCGGCTCCAGTCGGCCACGTGTAGCTCGCCCCCGGGCCGAAGCCAGGCGAGGACCCGATCGAGCGTTCGCGCCTTCTCGTCCGGCTCGAGGTGGTGGAAGAAGAGGCTGGCGGCCACGCGGTCGAAGCCGGCGGAGGGGAGGTCGGCCTGGGAGGCGAGGCCTTCGTGCAGCTCGAGCGAGAGCCCGGCCTGCTCCGCCTTGTGACGGGCGCGTGCGAGCGCCTCCGGATCGGCGTCCAACCCCACCACCGTGGCCTCCGGGGCCGCTCGCTTGAGCGCGAGCGTGAGCGTTCCCGTCCCGCAGCCCACGTCCAGAGCGCGTTGTCCGGGGCGCAGGTCGATCTGCTCGACCAACCGTCGCCTGAAATCCTGCTCACGCAGACCCCACGCCATCAGACCGTCGTAGAAGCGCGTCAGGGCATGGAAGCGCAGCGCGGGGACGTAGGAGGAGCGGGCCTCGCTCATGCTCCGGCTCTCCCCGCCGGCGGGGCAAGATGCAGCACGAGGCTCTCCTCCTCGAAGCCGCGCAGCCGTGGCGTCTCGGGCAGCGCTTCGAAGCGTCGGGCCAGATCGGGGCTCGTCTCCCGGGCCCGCTCCAGCACCTCCTGGGTCACGATGATCCCGCCCGGTGGGGCGAGCTTCAGGATGCGCGCCGCGCGCGGAACCGCCGGACCCACCAGCGCCACCGCGCGCCGGAAGCGTCCGCCCACCAGGCCGACCACGAGGGGCCCCTCGTCCAGGGCGATCCGGGGCAGAGGCAGCTCCGGCGAGGCCTCCCGCCTCTCCAGCAGCCGCTCACGCAGCTCGAACGCCGCGGGCACCGACTCGCCTGCACCCTCGAAGTAGAGCAGCGCACCGTCCCCCTCGAAGTCGTGCACGTCGCCGCAGTGCAGGGCGCCCACCTCCACCACCACCTCCATGAAGTCCTGCACCAGACGCAGCACGTCCTCGGTGGCGTGCGTGGTCAAGAGCCGCGTCGAGTCCGCCATGTCCACGAAGAGCACGCTGAGCGTGCGCCGGAGCGGAAGCTCGTGTCCCTCCAGGAACCGCTGGCTCACGATCCTGGGCAGGAAGCCCTCCTCCGCCGCGCCCGTCTGCCGGTGTTGGAGGGGCTCGAACGGCATCCAGGCGATCTGGTCGCGTCGCTCGAGCGAGATCGGTCCGGGCGAGCGACCGCTCCCGCTCCAGGCATCGACCCCGCCGCGCAGCACGGCCACGTCCCCGTAGCCCACCTGGACGAGCCAGCGCGCGACGCGCGCACTCGAGGCCTCACCGTGACAGAGGCAGTAGACGAGCAGGGGCCGGTCGCGAGGCACGTCGGGAAGGCGCAGCGGATCCTCGTCCAGGAGCAGCGGCACTGCGTTGGGGAGGGCCTCCGGCCGCTGCTCGAAGCCCGCCCGCCGCCGCACGTCGAGCACGAGGGTGGAGGGCCTCTCCTCGAGCTGCTTCCCGGCTTCGTCCGCCGTGGCGAGCCGAAAGCCCATCGCTCAGATTCCCGCGCGGTCGAGCCAGCGCTCGCCGGACGCGGTGAAGAGCAGCGCCCCGGCGGCTGCTCCACCCAGCGCCGCCAAGACGACTCCCCCGCCGAGGAAGAGCGCGGGATTCGATGCGCCGCCGAAGTAGTGGAAGTGGAGATCCAGCCTCCAGCAGAGGAGGTTGCACGCGACGCCCAGGATCGCGCTGGAGATTCCCGCACAGGCCAGCACCGCCGGGAGCCCACGCAGCCGGTCCACCACCAGCAGGTCCACGAAGGCGCCGACGGCGCTTCCCATGCCGACGCCGCAGAAGACGAGCGTCCACAGCGTCTTGTGCAACAGGCTCCCGCCCGGAGAGAGCAGCATGCCGAAGATCAACAGGATTCCGAGCTCCGCCGCCACCGAGAGCGCGATTGCGAGCTGGAGCGGTCGCAGGTAACGCCTGCGCGCTTCGAGCCCGACGAGCGCTTCGGAAGCGGACGAGGTCACGACGATCGTCCTCCGTCTCCCCGGCTCAGAGCGTGGTCCGGCGCAGCCGCAGCGCGTTGCCCACCACGGAGACCGAGCTGGCGCTCATGGCCGCCGCGGCGAGCATCGGGCTGAGCAGCAGCCCGAAGAACGGATACAGCACGCCGGCCGCGACGGGGACGCCGAGGGAATTGTAGACGAACGCGAAGAAGAGGTTCTCCTTGATGTTGCGCAGCGTGGCGCGCGAGAGGCGACGCGCCCGCACGATGCCGCGCAGGTCACCCTTCACGAGCGTCACGTCGGCGCTCTCCATGGCCACGTCGGTCCCCGTTCCCATGGCGACGCCCACGTGCGCCTGGGCGAGCGCGGGCGCGTCGTTGATGCCGTCGCCGGCCATGGCCACGAAGCGTCCCTCGGACTGGAGCTTCTTCACCTGCTCCACCTTCTCCTCGGGAAGCACCTCGGCGATCACCTCGGCGAGGCCCAGGCGCCGGGCCACCGCCTCCGCCGTGGTGCGGCTGTCGCCGGTCACCATCACGATGCGGATCTCGTCGCCGTGGAGATCCCGGATGGCGTCGGGCGTCGTGGTCTTGATGGGATCCGCCACGCCCACGAGCCCCGCCAGCTTCCCGTCCACGGCGGCGAACATCACCGTCTGCCCTTCGGCACGGAGCGCTTCGGCCCGGGAGAGGACCGGCTCGGGATCCAGGCCGAGCTCCCGCAGCAGCGTGGCGTTGCCGAGGGCGACGCTGCGTCCTTCCACCCGGCCGCGCACGCCACGCCCGGTCAGGGATTCGAAGT